>NZ_JBSMYC010000001.1:0-452297 GCF_053762225.1 Aerococcus vaginalis | reverse complement strand
AAGATGGTGAAGTTACTGACTTGGCTCGCTTGGCAGGACAAGCACAGTTAGACTACATCGATCGTGAACAGTACGAAGGTAATGCCTACGAAGATGGTGAAGTTACTGACTTGGCTCGCTTGGCAGGGCAAGCACAGTTAGACTACATCGATCGTAAACAATACGAAGGTAATGCCTACGAAGATGGTGAAGTTACTGACTTGGCTCGCTTGGCAGGGCAAGCACAGTTAGACTACATCGATCGTAAACAATACGAAGGTAATGCCTACGAAGATGGTGAAGTTACTGACTTAGCTCGCTTGGCAGCACAAGCCCAATTGAACTACTTGGATAGCTTAGAAAACAAAGCGCCATACGAAGGTAATGCTTACAAAGATGGTGAGGTTACTGACTTGGCTCGCTTGGCAGCGCAAGCACAGTTAGACTACATCGATCGTAAACAATACGAAGGTAATGCCTACGAAGATGGTGAAGTTACTGACTTAGCTCGCTTAGCAGCACAAGCCCAATTGAACTACTTGGATAGCTTAGAAAACAAAGCGCCATACGAAGGTAATGCTTACAAAGATGGTGAGGTTACTGACTTGGCTCGCTTGGCAGCGCAAGCCCAATTGAACTACTTGGATAGCTTAGAAAACAAAGCGCCATACGAAGGTAATGCTTACAAAGATGGTGAAGTTACTGACTTGGCTCGCTTAGCAGCACAAGCCCAATTGAACTACTTGGATAGCTTAGAAAACAAAGCGCCATACGAAGGTAATGCTTACAAAGATGGTGAAGTTACTGACTTGGCTCGCTTAGCAGCACAAGCCCAATTGAACTACTTAGACAGCTTAGAAAACAAAGCGCCATACGAAGGTAATGCTTACAAAGATGGTGAGGTTACTGACTTGGCTCACTTGGCAGCGCAAGCCCAATTGAACTACTTGGACAGCTTAGAAAACAAAGCGCCATACGAAGGTAATGCTTACAAAGATGGTGAGGTTACTGACTTGGCTCACTTGGCAGCGCAAGCACAACTGAACTACTTAGACAGCTTGGAAGATAAAGCACCGGTTGCTGATCATGTCGGGACTGGTGTTGTAGAAGCTGAGGAAAATGTTGACGCTACTATTCCAGGTGAAGCAGTTGCAACTGAAGCTTCCGCAACGTCGAGCTTGCCACAGACTGGTGTTGCGCTTGCAGGTTTAGGTCTCGGCTTGTTAATGACAGGGGCAGGTACTGCATTCGCATTCAAAAAGAGAAACTAATTGATGATTAGCGAATAAATTAATCCCAAAATGAATAATAAGAAAGTGTCATGTCTTCGGACGTGGCGCTTTTTTTTTGTTTTGAGGGTGGGACACTTTAAAACCGTGTGGAATATGCTATACTGTAAACTTTGTATGGGTTGTCATGTACTTTAAGTGATGCAAAGCATGTGAGGTTGTTGTCACAAGAACACTCATATGCTTTAAATAGCTCAGAATGTTATGAATTTGTATAAAATTTTGTTGTGACATCGTATGTTTAGGGTATAATAGAGCCCAAGTGTATCGGCACTGAAAGTAACCGGCGCAGATCCGCCATGGGAGGAATAAATATGAAGAAAGATCAAGTCGATCAGCCGAGCGAGACGAATAAGAAGTTGACATGGTCGAATGTGCTGATCGTTATTATGCTGTTTATTCATGCAGCGACGATGGCCATTGTCAGTATCCTAATGGGGGTTGTTATTGATGCCGCCACGAACAAGACGATGGACAAGTTTGTGCTATACATCGGCATTAGTGTTGCCTTAGTGATTATCGGGTTCTTAGCACAGACATGGGGTTACCGCCTCATTTATACCAATTCTGGTAAGAAATTATTAGCCGTCAAAAACAAGTTATTGAAGAAAGACTTAGTAAAAGACGGTTGGAAGAACGTGGACTACAGTACCAATTTGGATATTGTTTATGCGAACCGTTACGTTGCGATTTTCATGTCGATTGATATGGTGATTACGTTAATTCTGTCGATGTTCACGCTATTCTCTATCGATTGGCGTGCAGTGATTATTGGTGTGATTGGGGCGATGATTCCGCTCTTGTCACCACTGTTGACCCAGAAACGGATCCGCCAAAATGCCGATAATTTTGCGAAGAAATCACAACTCTTCCAGCGCTTTACTTATGAACATCTAAATATTAAAGATGAAATTAACCGTTATAACGTTGAAGATCGTGTGATTGATAAATACAAAGATAAGAGTGTGGTTCAGGAACAAGCGCGTTTCAAATTGGAAAATTTGATGTATTTTGCGCAGATTTTCAGTAGCGCGCTCGGGACAGTTTCAGTATTAGCTGTGTTATTATTGGCTGGACTGATGGTGTTCTCAGGTGCGCTATCCGTCGGGATGATGATTTCTGTGATGCAGTTGACTTCAAGTTTGGTCGCGCCAGTGATTCAGTTGTCGAATACCAAGGCGATATACGAATCTTCACGTCCGATCTTCAATAGTTTCCACTTCGATCAGGAGTACGAATTCAAAGCACCTGAAAAATTACCAAATGGGGACTTAGAAGTTAAGGATATTCACTTTGCGTATGATGAAGGCCCAGAACTCTTCGACGGCTTTACGAAGACCTTCGAACAGGGTAAGAAATACTTGATTCGTGGAGAATCGGGACGTGGAAAATCGACACTTGCAGGGATTATCGCTGGTGAAATTGAACCTGATCAGGGCGGCGTTTATTTCAGTGGCACGAAGATGAATCGCGAGAACATTAAGAATAGGAATATTGGGTACCAGAACCAAGCGAATAAAATCTTTACGGGAACGGTATTTGAAAATATTAACTTCTATCGTGGTTATGATCGCGACACCATTCAAGCGATGCGTGATAGCGTCCACTTGAAACCTGGAATTGATAAAACCGTTGAATTGAACCATGGTTTATCTGGTGGTGAGAAGACGCTGGTTGCCGTGTCTAGAGCTTTGATGGAATCACGCGACGTTATGATCTTCGACGAACCGACAACCGGTTTGAATGATGAATTATCAGAAATGATTACGAAGCGTATTCTTAACTTACCATCAACTGTCATCATGATTTCTCATATCAGTGATGATGAGTTCTCATCCCAATTCGACGAAGTCATTACATTAAAATAATTAGAATGAAAAGTGCTGTTAGTCAGCACTTTTTTTATGCGTTTTATAAATATTAAGAAAATTATAGACAAACAAAATATTTTTACATACAATAAATACATATAACGAATATATAGAATTGAGGGAGATACAATGAGCGAAACATTGGATCCAAAAACAATTGATTGGGATAGTTTAGGTTTTGACTATGTCAAAACAGACTATCGTTTCATCTCACGTTGGAAGGATGGCGAATGGGATGACGGTCAATTAACAAAAGATAGCCAAATCACACTGTCAGAAGCAGCAACGGTCATTCATTACGGTCAACACTGTTTCGAAGGATTAAAAGCCTATCGAACCAAGGATGGGGACATTCAATTATTCCGTCCAAATTTGAATGCTGAACGTATGGCAGAAAGTGCTGAACGTTTATTGATGCCTGCATTTCCTGAAGATAAGTTCATCGACGCAGTGAAAGCTGTGGTTCGTGCTAATCATGAATGGGTGCCGCCTTATGGGTCAGGTGCTTCTTTATACATTAGACCGTTTATGATTGGTGCAGGGGAAGAGTTAGGGTTACATCCAGCATCAGAGTATATCTTCGCGATTTACTGTTCCCCAGTCGGTCCTTACTTCAAAGGTGGTATGACACCAACACGCTTTATTGTGACTGAATACGATCGTGCTGCACCGCGTGGAACGGGCGCAAACAAGGTCGGCGGTAACTACGGTGCGAGCCTATTGCCGGGTGAGGAAGCCCACGCAGCAGGATTCAGTGATGCGTTGTATCTCGATGCAGCAACGCATACGAAGATTGAAGAGGTCGGTGCTGCTAACTTCTTCGCAATCACAAAGGATAACCAATTTATTACACCGAAATCACCATCAATTCTACCAAGTATTACGAAACGAAGCCTACTCGAATTAGCTGAAAAACGATTGGGGTTAGACGTCGCAGAAACCGATGTTTATATCGATCAGATTGATGAATTTGTTGAGGCGGGTGCAATGGGCACAGCGGCGGTTATCTCACCAATTGCTGGGGTGCAGTATAAAGGAGAGTACCACCCATTCTATTCTGAAACAGAAGTAGGTCCAATCAGCAAACGTCTCTACGGTGAATTATATGGTATTCAGAACGGTGATGTGGAAGCACCTGAAGGCTGGATTTATCCCGTTGAATTAGATCATTAATCATCAACCATAAGCACTTGTGGTAGTCATATCTGCCGCAGGTGTTTTTATCTATGCAGAGAAAAGTGCACAAAAAAACGTGATGCGCAAACATCACGTTTCTCATTGTATAATAGAAATCGTTATCGTGGACTAAGCCAATTGTTGGAGTAAGTCTGGACGGAATCCAAAAAATGGCTCAATATCATCTGTAACGACAACTGGAAGAGATTGGAATCCCATTTCCTTTACTTCGTTCAATGCTTCCTCAGATGCTGTAACATCAGAATCTACGAAATCGATGTTGTTGTCCGTTAAGAATTTTTTAGTAAAGTTACATTGCATGCAACCTGGTTTTGAATAAACTTTGACCATGTCAAACGACCTCCTCTTGTATTACCGAAAGTTTTCAGACACAATATATAGTGCCTCAACTGATATATACAATATATAGCGGTCATGACTAAATGTCAAGCACAAAATAGAGTGGTTAGTCTCAGAATGGAGGAGAATCATTGTGGTAGAGCGAATACCCTGGGATCAATATTTTTTAGCACAGAGTCTAATGTTGTCATTGCGAAGTACGTGTGAACGTCTGATGGTGGGGGCGGTTATCGTTCGTGATAATCGGATTATTGCGGGTGGATATAACGGTTCTGTATCCGGTGACGAGCATTGTATCGATGTCGGTTGTTATGTTGAAGATGGTCACTGCATGCGCACGATTCACGCTGAAATGAATGCCTTGTTGCAATGCGCAAAATTTGGCGCTTCAACTGATGGCGCTGAGATTTATGTTACACATCGTCCATGCCTGCAATGTACCAAGAGTTTGCTTCAAGCAGGTATTCAACGGATTACTTACCTCTATGACTATCATAATCATCCGTATGCCGAGAAATTGCTCAAACAACAGCGGGTGACGATTCAAAAAGGTGAAATTCCTGAGAATTTTTTCCAGATGTTTGAACAGATGCATAGCGCCAATGTGAAAAAAGAACTGGCAGAGCAGCAAGTAAGTAATAAACAGGATGAGCGTGACACTAAATGAAAAAGGAACCGTTAACACTAGTGCATTTTAAACAATGGCTCCCTGTACGTCCTGAGAACAGCTATAAAGGGGATTATGGTCGGGCACTGCTGATTGGTGGCAATCGACAAATGGGTGGTGCAGTACAAATGAATGCGCAAGCTGCCGTGTACGCAGGTTGTGGGCTCGTTACAGTAGCTAGTGATAAAGCTAACTTACCAGCAGTTCACGCCTCGCTTCCTGAGACGATGTTTATTGACTGGGATGATACTGAAGCGTTAGAACACGCGATTTATCAAAGCGAGATTATTGCGATCGGTTCTGGAATGACCCAGTCAGAGCAATGTTACTTTGATATTTTGATGGATACGTTATCAGAAGCGATGAGGCTTCAAACTTTAATTATCGATGCCGGGGCCATTCAAATGTATGGCGAGGTAATTAAAAAACGACCAGATCTTTTTATCGATCGACAGTTGAACATCGTCCTCACGCCACATTTGGGTGAATGGCGACAATTAACAGAGGGAAGCGTGGATAGCCGAGATCCAAAAGCTATTCAACGTTTTGTCGATCAGAGTCATGCGATTGTGGCACTCAAAGGCGCACCTACGCGGATATTTGCTCCAGACAAAGGGACCTATTATGAGAATATATACGGTAATCCAGGACAGGCTATCGGAGGTATGGGTGATACATTAGTCGGTGTCATTGTTGCGATGGTCGGTGTGATTGATGAACCATTTCATGCGGTGGCAGCGGGTGTATTACTACATAGTTATACAGCTGACCGTATCTATGATTCGCAGGCAATTGTGGTACCGACACGATTAGCACATGAATTACCACGGGCACTTAAACAAATTATTAAATAATTAGGAGTGAATGCTTTCGTCAGACGAGAGCATTTTTTGTTTGACGAATTTACACTGTAAGTGCAACGAATGCACAAAAAAAGAACCGCTACGAGAGCAGTTCTCTAATGCTTCTTAATTGAGATCTTCCTGTGCACGTGGTAATAATTGACCAAAATCTGTGTAGTAGGATGGATAAGCGAGATAGACAGTGATAACTGCTGAAATGGTAGCGACTGCCATCATCGCGAAGTAGAACATGATCTGATACATGATCGCTTCTTTCGGGAAGTTACCAACGAATAGAATGCCCGTCATCAATCCAGGTAAGATAACTAAACCGACTGTTTTGGTAGTATCAATTTGTGGTTGCAAACTGTTACGAATGGAATCGCGAATCACATTTTTTGAAGCTTGCTTGGTCGAAGCACCGAGCGCTAACTTTTCATTAATTTGCTGACGCTGGTTATCGATCGTCTGTGCCAAGTTAGTAAAACTGAGACCTGTGATGTTCATAGCTACACCAATCAACATACCATTCATTGGAATAACTTGGTTTGGCACGTAAACCATCGCATCGGTTAATACCAAGATAGCGAGGGATACGATACTACTACCGAAGACGGAAAGCATAGCAATTGCGAAGTGGCGTTTGATACCCTTGCCACGTTTTTGTGCTGTCCAGGCAGCGTTGATATCCATGATACCGACAATTACCGTCGTCAGTAACCAATTATCGACCTGGAAAACGAATATCAACAAGTAACCGACAATGGTTAGCTGTAGTGACATGCGGAAGATAGCAATCAAAATGTCCTTAATCAGTCCGAGGTCTTCTTTCCAGGAAATGATTAGGGAAATGACAACCAGTGAAAAAGTTGCCAGTAGGGACCAAAGATTAATCGTCATTGTTTCAGCCATTTACGGTTACCTCACTTTCCTCAGATGTTTTTGCTTCAGTTGATGCATCCAAAGCGGCATCATCTTCATCAAAATCAGGTACGGCACCTTCAGTGACTGTAATTGATCCGTCGCCATTGACCATGATCGTTTGTTTTGGATCAGTAATTTCTATCGCATGGTGCGCGATCCAAATTAGCGTTGTACCATTTTGATCGGCAAAATCTTGCAGAACTTTTTCTACAGCACGCTGATTTTTCTTGTCCAAAGCGGATGTAATTTCATCGAGCAATAACACTTGTGATGGGATGACAAGTGAACGGATCAACCCAACACGTTGACGTTCACCACCAGATAATGTGGAGATATCGGTATCGAGTGAAATGTTTTCCATGTTGAGTGCACGCATGAGATGATCAATCGCTTCGTCGTCGACCGCTTGCCCTCTAATCTCAAACGGGAAGTAGAGGTTTTCGCGAACGGTATGTCCAAATAATTGTGGGGTCTGCGTGACATAGGCGACACGCTGTCTAAGTTCACGATAATCGTAATCATAGAGCGGTTTGCCTTCGAATGTAATTTCCCCATCATCAAAACGTTGTAAGCCACAGAGAATTTTTAGTAGGATACTTTTACCACTACCGGAGTGCCCTTTAAGCGCTGTGTGCTGTCCCTGAGCAATGGAAAAATCGACATGATCATAGATCGTATGCTTGCCGAAGGTGAGACTCAGGTCTTTGACATTAAAAAGTTCTTTCATACCATGCGCTTCCTTTCTTTCTATTTATTTAGAACAATTCTATTTTAACAAAGTATACACAAAATACAATTAATCACTCGGATAAATACTATTTTCAGTGATTACCATATTTACTGATTGATCGTGTTTTTCGATCGGAATCTCAGAAACCATGAGTTCATCGAAATAGGGTAGGATCGAAAATGCTGAATACTTTGTCAACCAACGATCATAGAAACCACCGCCGTGCCCGAGACGCTGTCCGCTATGTGTACAGGTCACACACGGGACGATGACGATATCTACAGTGTGACTATCTATAATGTTATCAGGCGTAGCAATAGGTTCTTTGATATTAAAACTTCCGTACTGCCAACCGTCGTCCCTTTCCGGATAGGTACAAAGTATCATCTGATGTGATTTGATATCGCTGACCGGTAATACGACATGTTTTTGATGTTTTCTGGCAGACTGTATCAATGAAGCCGTATCGAATTCATATTCCAATGAATGAAACATAAAAATTGTTTTAGCTTCTTTCCAAGCAGATGATTCAAGAATTCTCTGAGTAATTTTTTTATTTGCTTTTTGATAATAGTCCGCAGATAATTGTGTTCGCTTGTTCAAAATCTGTTGTCGCAATATTTTTTTAGTCTCGTGAATGTTAGTCATAAAAACGCTCTCCTTAATCATTGTTCAGTGTATCAAAGGGCGTTGCGAGTGTCAGTGATCACGTGATACAAAAGAACGATCATGAAATAAAACAGTGCACAATGTACTATATCTAGTGGAGATATCGATTGTGAACTACTAAATATAGTTGACCGGTTATAAATGCGCTGATAGAATAAACACCAAGGGATGCCACTCATTATATATTAGTGAGTGGCAATACGTATGTTTATGGGAGGAGATCATTGTGTTACTCGTCTACATGTCCATTGTTGGCAATACACGGCGTTTTATCGAAAAGCTAGAGATGCCGAGTTTGGAGATTACTGAAGAGAACTGTTTTACAGAAGTCCATGAGCCATATATTATTGTGATTCCAACGTATGATATTGAAACCACAGATCCGATGAACGATTTTATTGAGACGGGTGCTAATCAGTCACTTTGTCGCGGTATCATTGGTGGCGGTAATCGTAATTTTGGTAAAGATTTATTCTGCTATACAGCGCAGGATATTGCTTTAGATTACGATGTGCCAGTTTTACATCGTTTCGAATTCATGGGATCATCAAATGACGTTAAAAAGGTAAAGGAGATTGTCAGACAAATTGAAAACACCGAAGCCACAGAAGCCTGATGAAATGACTTACTTCAAGCTGAATAATGAATTAAATATTCCGGTTGACAATAAAATACCGTTAGAAAAAGACAAGGAAGCGGTTCGCGCGTACTTCTTGGAACATGTGAATCCGAATACGGTCTTTTTTTATACCATTGAAGAAAAGATTAATTATTTATTAGATAATGACTACATCGAAGAAGAATTTATCAACAAGTATGACCGCCAGTTCGTTTACGATTTATTGCAGTCTACTTACGATAAAAAGTTCCGCTTCAAATCATTCATGGGTGCGCATAAATTCTATTCACAGTATGCACTGAAGACAGATGATGGCAAGCGTTATCTTGAACGTTACGAAGATCGTATAGTTTTCAATGCGTTATATTTCGCAGATGGTGATGAGAAACTAGCGACACAATTACGTGATGAAATGATTACGCAACGTTTCCAACCAGCGACACCAACATTCTTGAATGCTGGACGTAAGCGTCGGGGGGAAATGGTTAGTTGTTTCCTAGTACAGATGACAGATGATATGAACTCGATCGGACGTACCATTAACTCCGCGTTGCAGTTGTCTAAACGTGGTGGTGGTGTTGGTATTAACTTGAGCAACTTACGTGAATCTGGCGCACCAATTAAGAAAATCGCGAATGCCGCATCAGGTATCGTACCAGTCATGAAGTTATTTGAGGATTCGTTCAGCTATGCTAATCAATTAGGTCAACGTAATGGCGCAGGGGTTGTGTACTTGAACGCCTTCCATCCAGATGTCGTTAACTTCTTATCAACGAAGAAGGAAAACGCAGACGAGAAAATACGTGTCAAGACGTTATCCCTCGGTCTCGTTGTACCAGATAAATTCTATGAATTAGTTGCTAACGATGATGTGATGTATCTCTTTAGTCCGTATGATGTCGAACGTATTTACGGTAAGCCGTTCTCATACGTCAATATCACCGAAGAATACGAAAATATGGTCAACAATCCAGAGATCAAGAAATACCGCATCCAAGCGCGTGAATTGGAGAATGAAATTAGTCGTCTCCAGCAAGAATCTGGATACCCATACATCATTAATATTGATACGGTAAATGAAGCTAATCCAATCGATGGGACAGTGGTAATGTCTAATTTGTGTTCTGAAATTTTACAGACACAGACACCATCCACACTGAACGATCGTCAAGAATATGAAGTATTAGGGCGAGACATTAGTTGTAACTTAGGTTCAACGAATATGGTGAATATGGTACAAAGCCCTGATTTCGCAAAATCTATTGAAACATCAGTTCGCGCATTGACTTATGTTACAGATCACACGTCAATCGGTGCTGTACCATCCATCGAAAATGGTAATAAGTTGTCTCACTCTATCGGCCTCGGTGCGATGGGCTTGCATACCTTATTTGCACTTAATGAAATTCATTACGGATCTGATGAATCGATCGAGTTAACGGAAGCATACTTCTATGCGATGAACTACTGGTCACTCGTTGCTTCCAACAAAATCGCGGCAGAACGTAATGAAACATTCTACGACTTTGAAAACTCAGACTACGCTTCTGGTGAATACTTCGATCAAATGATTGAGGATATTCCAGAAATCACCTCTGATAAAGTCAAAGAAGTTTTGAAGAATGTGCCGTTGCCAACTGCTGAAGATTGGGAAGCGTTGAAGAAAGATGTTCAAGCACATGGGCTATACCATGCGTATCGTTTAGCTGTTGCACCGACTGGTAGCATCAGTTATGTCAATGAAACGAGCTCATCATTACAGCCGATCATTCGTCTAATTGAAGAACGTCAAGAGAAGAAAACGGGTAAGACTTACTATCCAGCGCCATATCTCTCAAACAAGACGATGCCGTACTATCAATCAGCCTATGACTTAGATATGCGTAAAGTCATTGATATTTATGCAGCTGCTCAGCGTTACGTTGATCAAGGAATGTCCATGACATTATTCATGCGTTCAGATATTCCAGAAGGATTGTATCCATGGAAGCAACCTGGAGAAACCAAGATGGATACGCGTGACTTAAATATCTTGCGTAACTATGCATGGAATCAGGGCGTGAAATCTATCTACTACATCCGTACCTTCACTGATGACGGTGATGAAGTCGGTAGTAACTACTGTGAGAGTTGTTCAATTTAATAGCTAAGCCATAAAAGGAGGAATTGTGCAGTGGATAAACCAAATAAAAAATTTCTGGAATTAAATGCTGAAGAAAAGGCTGCGCGCATTGATCAATGGAAGCGCGGACAATACAAGGCAATTAACTGGAACAATATTGAAGATGATATTGATAAACAAACTTGGGAAAAATTAACAAGTCAGTTCTGGTTGGATACACGCATCCCAGTATCTAACGACTTAGATGACTGGCGCATGCTATCAACAGAAGAGCGTCGTGTGGTCGATTTAGCGTTCGGTGGATTGACACTCTTAGATACTTTACAGTCGCAAGATGCGCTGAACATTTTGCGTCGTGATCACCGCTCGCCACAGGAAATCGGTGTCTACAACAATATCGAGTTTATGGAAACTGTCCATGCCAAATCGTACTCAACGATTTTCATTACGTTGAACTCAACGTCACGTATTAACGAGATTTTTGACTGGACGGATACGTATGAGAATTTGCAATATAAGGCGAACCGTATCAATGATATCTATCAGAACGGTTCAGCACTTCAGGCAAAAGCTGCTAACGTAATGTTAGAAACGTTCTTGTTCTATTCTGGGTTCTTCGCACCGTTGTGGTATCTCGGTAACAACAAATTGGAAAATGTAGCTGAAATTATTAAATTAATTATTCGTGACGAATCTGTTCATGGCACGTATATCGGCTACAAATTCCAGAAAGGGTATCTCGCATTAAGTGATAAAGAACGTGAGCAGATGAAACAGTGGGTCTTCAATACTGTTTACGAATTGTATGAAAATGAAGAGAAGTATGCACGATACATTTACGGCGAAGTCGGCTGGACAGATGAAGTGTTGACATTCTCTCGTTACAATGCGAATAAGGCTTTACAAAATCTTGGTTTTGATCCATTGTTCCCAGATACAGCGGAAGATGTTAACCCGATTGTTATGAATGGTATTTCAACGGGTACATCTAACCACGATTTCTTCTCTCAGGTTGGTAACGGATACTTGCTCGGTAATGTATCTGCGATGGCTGATGAAGACTACTCGACGTGGTCGATGTCTCAACGTAAAGAACAGCGTATGGCTTATCGCAAACGTAAAGCAGAAGAACGTGCGAAGAAAAATCACAAATAATCAATATACAAAAAAAGCAGGCGCCAAAACGACGCCTGTTTTTTTGTGTTAAGAAGAAGTTGTTTTTAATGAATAATCAGCACGTTCGTCTCTGCATGCATTAAGACATATTCAGAGACGGAACCGAGGATTAAACGTTTGACGCTACCTTTACCGGAAGCACCAATCACAATCATATCCACTTTATTCGTCTGTGCGAATTTTAGGATTTCTAAACGTGGATCACCATCAATCACATGAGTCGTCATGGTGATATCGCGATTGTCATCATATTTCGCAGCGATTGGACGGAGAAAATCTTCCGCATCTTGATGTAATTGATCGTGGAAATCTTGGAAATTGTAAGCTTTACTGTAGAATCCAAAGTTTTCAGTAACTGTTAACAAATCAAGATTGCTTTCCCACGCTTTACCGAGTGAGATACCAAGTCGTAGTGCGCGTTTTGATGGTTCAGATGCGTCGGAAGGGATGAGTATTTTCTTCGTAGCTTCTGGACTATGTCGAACAAGCAATACCGGGACAGGGGAGTGTCGTGCAACAAATTGGGCTACTGAGCCAACAACGACACGTTTGAAGGCACCTTTACCTGTCGCACCCATTACGACCATTTGATAATCGCCTTCATTAAGGAGATTGAGAATACCTTGACGTGCATCGCCAAATAGAATCTTATCTTCCGTTTCAATGTCAGGATAGATTTCCAGCGCACGTTTTTGGAAATCTTTTAGCAATTGCTCGCGTGCTTTGATCAGCGCATCACGTTCATCAGTAGTTAAAATATGCGCTAAACTTTCGTTTTCTCGAATAACGTTGAGAAAGATCAGCGATGCATCACAGGCTTTTGCTAAATGGGCGGCTTGTTCGCATGCATTAGCTGCTTGTTTTGAATCATCAATGGGCACTAAGATTTTATGAATAGTATCTAACATTGGAATCCCCTCCTATTCTTTAGGCTTAGTATACCAAATATATAAACCGCTTACAATATGTTTTCATCAGATTGATCGATTAAAAGAGTCCCGATAGCGGTTTAATTTTTGGTACAATGGACACAACGTATAGATACAAATTGAGGAGGATACCACCATGCAGGAAGGCACAACAATTTATTTTGTACGACACGGACGCACATTTCTTAATAAATATCATTGCATGCAAGGATGGTCAGATACACCATTGACCCCTGAAGGCGAAGAGGGCGTCATTCAAGCAGGTAAAGAAATGGCCAACTTATCTTTTGATGCGGTGTATACGAGTGACTTATCGCGTACCATGCGTACAGCGAAGTTATTATTGCAGGAAAATCGTGCAACGGATCCTAACATTAGGATTACGCAAATGCCAGAATTCCGCGAAGTTTTCTTTGGTAGCTTCGAGGGTAAGGACGATGTGTGGACATATGACTATGTCGCGAAGAAAAATGGTTATGAAAGTGCGGATGATATGCGCGCACAACTTAATCACGCGCAAATCGTTAATGCGATTCACCGTGCTGATCCATACCACGATGCAGAGACATTTAGTAACTTCTGGCATCGTGTGGAAAGTGGATTAATTCAGTTGATTCAACGTCATCGTGTGAATGAAGATAAAATTTTAGTTGTTTGTCACGGTGCCTGCATCAAATATATCCTCGAAAATATCATTCCAGAGCCGAATATCTCTAATAATTTACCAAATGCTGCGGTGTCTAAAGTGCGTTACCACGATGGTCAATTCCATTTAGACTACTTTGCGAAAATAAATAATTTTTTACCTGAAGGTTAGAATTATCTCATCACTCACGCATAATTGTAGAATATGCTATAGTAACTATACATCGATAAAGAGAGGATGCTTGTAATGATTGAAACAGTATTTACAGTTTACTGGGAAAATAAACGTGATGAAGTACGTAAAAAACATGGTACATTCAACACTGAAGAAGACGCAATGAACGGCATCAAAGCCTGGTGGGAACTTCAAAAAGAAGAATACGATCAAATTAAAACAGAACGTACGAATTCCGGTGCGCTAGAAATTCAATATCTCTCCCATGATAGTAACTACGTTTACCGTATTGAAGAAGAACCAAACGAAGGTACTTTGCCACCAACAACTTACAAATTGCGCTCTGAAAAAGAAATTCAAGCATTGCGTAAGAAAAATGATTTAGATGATGATTATTACTTATTCGACGAATTGGCAGAACCATACCGTGATCGTTTGATTGTTGCGATGAATGATAGTAACAAGGCGAGAAAATATGCCTACGATCAACGTGGTCGTATCATCAAAGAATTAGATTTGTAATTTTAATGAATCATACAATTAAAAAAGGACGTCTGAGAACGTCCTTTTTTGTGTTTTAGATCATATCGATAATTAGTTCAAAGATACCCAGTCGCCATCATTTGCGAAGATGATACGTTCAGCCAAGTTCGTCGAGTAATCGGCAATACGCTCGAGGTTAGCGGCAATGAACAAGTACTGTACACCGCTGCGCGTTAATTCAGGGTCATCCTTAATGGCTTGAATCGTGCAATCAGTAATATTCTTGTAGTAGCTGTCGATCATATCATCGTGATGCGCAATAACACGAGCATCATCAGCATCCATTTCAAGCAATGTTTTAACGAGTGCTTCTACCATATGAGAGACTTCGCTACCCATAGTTTGTAATTCTTTCTCGATCTTTTCATCCTGTTTGTGGTGGTTGATCGTTAGGCTAGCTTTACTGATGGAAACTGCGTGATCACCAATACGTTCCAAGTCGGCACTGGCTTTCAAGTAAGAAATTAATAAACGTAATTCGTAGGCTACAGGGGATTGCAGACCAACTGTACGGTGAAATTCCTGTTCGATATTCTTTTCGAGACGGTTAATTTCAATGTCACCAGTAATGACACTTTCAGCGAGTTGTGCATTATGTTTAGTTAGCGCCGTCATGGTGTCATTAATTGCTTCAGTCGTTTTATCTCCCATTTTAGAGAGGGTATCCGTCATATGTTCGATTTCTTTTTTAAATTGAACGCGTAATTCAGTTTTCATCAGCAGTCCTCCTACGTTATCATTAACAATCAATTCTTAATTCATATAATAATGTATCTTATGATTGGCTTCAACTGAACATTCACTTTCAGCGCTAATTATTGCAAAAAATTAAGAATTATTTTATGTTAAATATACAGAAAATTAAGAACAGGAGATGCGTGTGTATGACAAATGAAGAAGCACTAGAATTACTTAAAAAAGTTATTAATGTTGAAACTGTTGATGGTAATGAACGAAAAGTCGCAAAAATGTTAGCAGAAGTATTCGAAGCGCATGATATTCCTACTAAAGTTGTACCATTCACCGATGATCCTGATCGCGCACAATTAATCGCAACCATTGAAGGTAGCGAACCAGGTAAAACGATTGCGTTATCTGGACACATGGACGTTGTACCAGTAACCAAGAAAGCTTGGAAATATGAGCCATTTAACGCTATTGAAGATGATGGCATATTGTACGGTCGTGGTGCTGCCGATATGAAATCTGGTTTAATTGCACAAGTTGCATCATTGATCAATTTGAAAGAATCCGGTATTCCTTTCAAGGGAACGATTAAATTTATCGGCACCGATGCAGAAGAGGTTGGCCTTTTAGGTGCTTATGACCTTTCAGATAAAGGTTATGCTGATGGTATCGATGCTATGATTATTGGTGAGCAAACGAGTATGCATATCGCCCGCGCTAATAAAGGGGTCTTTGACTTCAAGATTCGTACAAGTGGTAAAGCAGCACATAGTTCTTCGCCAGAGTCCGGTGTCAATGCTATTGATAACTTATTATTGGCATTGAAAGCGATTAAAGAGAAATTAGAGATTACAGATGTTGAAGATGACATCTTAGGCAAAGCATCTATCAGTTTGAACCAAATTTCTGGTGGTGTCAGCAACAACGTAGTGCCTGATGAAGCTGAAGCTTTCATTGATATTCGTACTGTCGCTGGTCAAGACTCAGAAGTTTTACGTGAACGGATCAAAGCAATTCTTGACGAATTGAAAAAATTACATGATGGCTTCGACTATGAATATGAACAGGTGTACGATATTTTAGCTGTCGCAACACCTGATGATGATCCGTTGCTCGCGTCGACGCAAAAAGCGATGGCTAACCATGGATATGACGATGAGTTACTCTTTGTTAAAGGTGGAACGGATGCTTCTGCTTTCCGTACCGCTAACAAAGACTTCGGTATGGTGATTGTTGGCCCAGGTAACGCATTGAGTGCGCACCAGACGGACGAAAATGTTAAGGTTGAAGACTACTACAACGCTATTGAAGTATATCAAGAAATCGTCAAAGATTACTTAGGCATGGAAGAATAATCGATCGTTTGAATGAATACGTCAGCGAATAGCTGGCGTATTTTTTATTTGTAAATATACGATATATTCTTGCTCAATAAAGGTTAGAAAGGTATGATACGCAATAGAGTATTTGTATAGCGAAGGAGCGAGCTTATGATGGCGAGTTTGGAGACAAAATTTGTAGGTAAAACGTTTGAAAATCCATTCATGAACGCATCAGGTGTTCATTGTATGTCAGCTGAAGAATTAGATGAGTTAGCTGAATCAGCAGCAGGCACATTCATTATGAAGAGCGCAACGGCTGCAGCGCGTGAAGGTAATCCGACACCACGCTATCAAGATATCCCATACGGCAGTATTAACTCAATGGGGCTTCCAAATCATGGTGTGGACTTCTATTTGGATTATGCATCTAAATATCAGACAGCATACCCGGAAGCTGCACCAATTTTTTGCTCCATCTCAGGTATGGGAGGAGAAGAAAGCTTAGCCATTTTAGATAAAGTCGAAAAAAGTGATTTTGCTGGGATCACGGAATTAAACTTATCTTGTCCTAACGTGGTGGGTAAACCTCAGATTGCCTATGATTTTGAGACGACAGAACAGCTGCTCGACCAAGTGTTTGAAAAATTCACCAAACCGCTCGGGGTAAAGTTGCCGCCTTACTTTGATTTAGTGCACTTTGATCAAATGGCTGAAATTTTGAACAAATATTCAATCAAATATATTAACAGTATCAATAGTATTGGTAATGCATTATTCATTGATCCAATGACAGAAACAGTCGTCATTAAACCGAAAAAGGGATTTGGCGGTCTCAGTGACGAGTATGTTAAACCAACCGCGCTCGCTAACGTCCATGCGTTCTATCTTCGATTAAAATCTGATATTCAAATTATTGGGACAGGTGGTATTCAAACAGGACAAGATGCCTTGAACATCTATTAGCAGGCGCTTCCATGCTTCAGATTGGAACAGCGCTGCATCAAGAAGGGACAGAAATCTTCGCACGTGTGATTGATGAATTAGAAACCATTATGAGTGAAAAAGGCTATCAATCCATTGATGACTTCCGCGGAAAATTGAAACATATTGAAGGATAATCGCAGAATAGAAAAAATACCACTTGGGAGAGTGGCGTTTTTGTTTGAAATTAATTGAGAAACTGACAATTATAATTATAAGTGATAGGATAATTTTAATAATTTCTAGTGAAAAACGCACTTGTGGTGGAGTCGAACTAGTCCTATTAATCGCTTTACAGAGCCATTTTATAGACCGAAAACTTAAACAATGCAAAATTAATGCAAAATGTTTAAGCCATTAGCTCAGTAAAATTCTTTTCTATTTTTCCATTTTCTTTGTCTTCCATTTCGTCAATAATATGATCGTATACAGAGTAAGTGATTGAGATATCAGAGTGCCCTAAACGCTTACTAATGTATCTGATATTTAACCCTTTATATATCAATAACGAACAATGTGTGTGATGCAGAGCGTGCATAGTAACTGTTTTTATTCCTGCACGCTCACATGCTTTTCTTAGCGCTTTATATTACACCCCGTATTTGATATTGTGGGATTGCCTATGCTATCAATGAAAAGATAGACTGGATGTCGTTTTTGATTAGCTATCTTGTATTTTTGAAGCAGGCGTATAGTAACACTATCAACAACAATCGTACGAATTGATGAAAAAGTTTTTGTTTCTTTGATTTGCTTAGTGACCACGTGGTCGAACGACTTGTTCACTTTAATTGTTTTACTATCAAAATCAATGTCTTCCCACGTTAAAGCAAGGATTTCTGAAAAGCGCATACCGGTTGCCAATGCAATCAAAATCACATATCTTGATTCCCATGTTGGTTTTAACCTGTTATTGACTTCTGCAATTAATTTCTCAGTTTCGCTCGCATTAAGGAATTTTAGCTTTTCGTCCTTACCTTTTTTATTTCCTTTAACGGTTACCTTATAGGTCGGATCACTTTCGATCACTTTGTCATTGAAAGCATCTTGCAAACATGCTTTTGTATAATTATGAACTTTTTTAACGGTTGCATAGGCATGATTTTCTGCATACCAGTTGATAAATGCTTGATACTCATAACGGTCAATATCTTTAATTTTACTATCTTTAAAGTATAGCGAAGCAACACGTATTGCATTCTCGATCGCTTTATCGTTTCTAGAACTATAGCGGCCTTTCTTAAATACTTTGTACCATTCTTTCATATAAGAAACGAATACAGGATTGTAATTTATCCGTTCTCCTTTTGAAATTTTATCTTCTACCTTACGTGCAGCAATCTCAGCTTCTTTCTTTGTCCTAAAGCCGTTGCCGTTCTTTGTCCGGTACTTATCACCATCCTTGTAAGATATACGATACTGCCAACCGGTCTTTAATTTTTTAAAGCTAGCCATCTTTACCTCCTTATTCTAATAATGGTAGAATAAGGGCAGAGCCCTTCTACCATAGGGTCTTGCTTATGCCGTCACTCAAACTTTGGTCGGGGAGAGTGGTGGCTTTTTGTCTAACATCGAATAAAAAATTATGCTAGAATGAAACAAGGAGGGGATCATATGTATAAACAAGCAATTAGGCTTTTCAATCAAATGAAAAAAGATTTTGATAATCGAGAAAAGCAATATGAAAAAAATCGTTTAATCCATGATCGCCACACCGAGTCATTGCGAAAAGGATTTGATGAGCAAAAAGAAAGAGTTAAAAATAGACTTAATACTATCCAAAGTAAATAGCTACAGGTCTCGCTACATAGTCTCCTTTTTTGCTTAAGTTAAAATTATCCAGTAAAATATCCATCATTATAGTAGGGGCTGATGCTGCGATTGTTTCAACAGGTATTTCTTCAATCGTTCCGTCAGCTTTTTCTTTTATATAGCTATCTTTTCTCTGGTATAACTTTATAGCTAGGCAGTTAGCTTTCTTATCAGTTTCATTAAATAAAGTAAGACTAGCCTCATTTACTCTAAAATTTTCTTTAGGACATACCATCAAATAATTATTTATTTTAGCAAGACAACTATTAGGATAAAGTGCATCGCCTAATTTTCCAAAGTTTCTAACAATATCAAAATTAACCAGATTATTTGGATCGTCATTTTTAAGTTTTGAACGTAATTCTTTGATCTTGGTGTTAGCTATCTTTTTATCAAGTTTAGAATTCTTAATTCTATTAATCTGATTAGATAGATTTTGATTGTAAGAATGACTATCATCAAACATATCGATAACATCTCTATCCATAATGTGCTTGATACGATCAAAATTATACAATCTTAATGACCCATCTATTTCTTTAAAATCAATATTTAAATCTTCATTCTTTCTGATTTTATCTAAAAGAATATCTAAGGCGAAATCATCAAATGCAATCTCTTGGCTTTCCAAGTTGTTTTGATGATAAGAGTAACTATTACTACCTTTAACCATTTTTGAAGCTTTTGCATTGAATATGCCAGCTGATATTCCTGTTTCGAAAGAATTCCCATTTTCATCTGCCTGTTCTTCTATATTTCCAGTCTCTAATGAGCTGATCATTCGATTGATCAGCCCCTTATCAAACTGAGCTAAGAAAGAATTAATAAGCTTAGTATCTAAATAAATAATTTCTTTCATAATTATCACCTCAACGCAACTATACCAAAAGTTCACTATAAATTCGGTGCAAAAGAAAACACCCTTATCTACTAAGATAAGAGGTGTCTTCCTGGCCACATCCGTAGCTATTTAACTTCTCCCATCCTAATTAGAATTAAAGAAACTGTCAATTACATTAATCAAAAAGGAGAGCCCAAATAGACTCTACCTTCCTTGCTGGAAGCCCAGCATCTCAAAACGATTAACCATTACTATAACATGATCATCATTTGATTTAGAGGAATCTTTTTATTATCAATATCGTTTATAGATATCACCACGGTTATTAATTTCGATGACATCAATAACCGTTAATTGCTCATCATAAATCACACGAAAATTACCAACTCGCAATCGGAAATAGCCAGTATTACCTTTCATCTGCTTAACATCACCTTGCGGCAAATGATCGATAGCAGTCATTATACGCTTAGCTGTTTTAGGCGTTTGTTTCTTCAAAAACTTTAACGCCTGCTTGGATAAATTAACTTGCTTCATAGTCCGAGCTCTTTCATTGCCTGATCGAATGGAATACGTTCTTCGTCTTTTTCTTCTTCACTTAAGGTATCCCAACGATCAATTGCTTGCTGTTCTTGCGGTAGCGGTTCTTCTTCCCAAGAATTAATCATTGCTTCAACGACAGCGAGTTGTTCATCGGTGAGGTAATCAATCTTAATCTTTAACTGTTCCTTTGTAGACATGGTAAACCTCCTAAATACAATTCTTATACTACTCAGACTTTGGTCGGGGAGAGTGGTGGCTTTTTTATGTTATAGACTATTGCTCAATATCAAAACTGAAATCGATTTGTTCTCCTGATGGGTTGTATTCTTCATCATGTGGCGCATCAACAATATAACGGATGTTATTAACCGTTTCAGGGTCATCATCAAACAAGAATGTCACTTTGCCGCTTTTAGTTGCATTGCCGAAGAAGTCGCCACCAATTTCGTCAGAAGGGAAGATATCAGCTTCAATCTGACTGCCGTTATTAGTTACAATCGTCCCTTGATCAGGGTAGATACTTTCTGTGCTATCAGCATTATGAGTAACGTCCATTTCGAGCACTAAAGAAGTTACTTGGTCGCCTTCCACACCTAGCATTTGCTTAACGTCATCATTTGGCTTCAGTAAGGATAAACCAGCGCTCTTTAAGTTGATATCGAAGTTACCAGACGTCACCGTTTGATTGATATCTTGGATAGCATACAGGGTGGACTCACCAAACTGCGGATCATTTTCAGTTTCGCCAACTTTCATACCGTTATCGGCTGTTTTAACTTCTTCTTTTTCAGCTGCTTGCTGTTCTTGCTTAGGTTCAGCGTTATCAGACGGTTGCTCACTACTATTGCCACATGCACCTAACAACAGCGCAGACAAACCAACAAAAACTAATGCATTCTTCTTCATGATAATTCCTCCTAAAATCTAAAAATCAACTTTCATACTAACAGCTTTACCGACAATACGTGCTGGATGTTCAGCATCCACAACATACGGCTCATAAGCCTCATTGATAGCTTCTAATAATACATAATTACTGAACTTATGAACTTTCTTAAGGGTTGCCTCCTCATCACCGTTGACAAGCACCGCAGCAATCTCACCGTTCTCGACATCAGGCTGTGCATGACAGAGTACTTTTGAACCATCTGGTATTTTCGGTTCCATACTGTCACCTTTTGCATTTAAGTAGAAGAGGTCACCAGACGGCAACCCTTCATCTAACGTTGCTACATACTCATCAATGTTTTGTTCAGCAGTAATTGGCTCACCGCAAGCGATAGTACCGATGAGTGGGATGTTTCTGATTTTTGCTGGGTGGATGTTGGTAGGGATTGATAAATCAGTATGAACTAAATCATGCATTGTGACGTTAAAAAAATCAGCGAGTTTACTTAAGTGACCCGTTCGTGCTAAATTAGTTCCTCTTTCCCAATTAGTGACGGAAGTTGCACTTTTTAATCCTAAAAAAGTAGAAATATCTTTTTGCTCTAGTCCCCTTTTTTCTCTCAGGTATTTCAAATTAGAGCCGAAAAAAATATCGGATATTGTAATCACCTCCAAGTTAAAAATAACAATAACTGACTTACTAAGGACATATTACTACATAAATATAAGAAAATAAATAACAAAAATCAGTTTTTCTGATAAAAAACGTTTACATCAGTAAAACTGAGTTATATAATAAATATAGAAAGTTGAGAGGAGGGAAAAACATGAGTAAGAAAAATGGCAAAAATAAAAAGCCTGACATGATGCTTACAGTAGCTTTGGTCGTGATCTTCTCCCTACTAGAAATCATCAAAGACCTACTTGACATCATAATCAAGCTAATCGATCTACAATAGATCGGCAGGAGGGCTAGGCAACTAGCCTAGCTTTCCTGTACCTATTTTACCATTTTTTCATCTCATGTAACTACTATGAGAAAAGAAATAAGGCTTATCAATGGGCTACTCGTAACAATGATAGTTCTAAAAGCAATAACGATAGTTATTCAACTAATAAGCATGTTTAACTAGAAAGGAAGATAAGATATGCAACTAACTCTTGGGGCTTTAAGAGAAAATTACTCTGTAAATGGCAAAGAGGTTGCTAAAGCAGTAGGTATCTCATATCAAACACTACTCAAGTATGAGAGAGATAGTAGCAACATACCGATTAATTTATTAAATAAATTTTCACATATGTATGGAGTAAAAGCTGACGATATTTTTTAGGTAATAAATACGAATTAAAACGTAAATTTGGTGCTAAATGAATGAATTGCAACTATCAGACAACCTGAACCAGATTGAGATGGAAATCAACGGTTACAAAAATCTAGCAGATCAATCGATTTGGGAAATTGGCAGGCGTTTGAATCACGTCAAAGAGAACGATCTAGCGCATGGGCAATTTGGTAATGATTAGAACATATGGAAATCAGTGCCAGAGCAGCACAACAGTTCATGAAAATTGCTAGAGAAATACCAAATACGAAGACGTCTTCGCATTTAGGAAGCCAAATTTTATATGAAATTTCAACCTTACGTGACGACCAGAAACGCCAACAGCTCAAGCGAGCAGAAAATGACGATGCACCTACTGTGCGAGAACTCAAGCGCAAGAACCGCGAACAAGAACAACGGATCAAAGAGCTTGAAAATTGAGAACCAGAGAAGGAAGTTGTCGAGAAGCGCGTTGAAGTCGCACCTGATGACTATGAGCGACTCAAGCGTGAGAACCAATCTCTGAAGCTAGAGAATAGCACGCTTCAAGAAAAGGAGCGGATTGCACGTGAGGGCGCTGAGTACGTAGAAAGAGAACGAAATCGAATTCTCAAAGAGCGTGAAGCAATTAATAAGAAGTCTGAGGAGTACGACCAGCTGACGAAAGACATCGAGAGCTTAGAACGGTCAAAGAGTCGAGCACTGCAGCAAATCGCAGCGATTAAAGATTTTAGGAAATTCGAAGAAGACATCAACGAACTACTAGCGAAGCTGTCACCGCTGATTTATCAAGAAGCCCTCAGCGCACTAGACGCTAACGGCATCGACCGCCACCAATACGAGATGCTAGTCCGTAAGGTCGAAGACTGGTGTCATGACATGCACCAGAAACTGAATCGACTAGAAATTAAGGAAGCGGAAATTGTGGAATAAGGAGGAAAACGAAAATGAAGAAAAAAATGTTTTGGATTGCGGTTATTTTCATTATTAGCCACATTCATATCAAAAAAATACCGGTTCCTACGGTTAAGCAGGAACCGGATGGGACAAAAACCTATATAAATTTCAAGAAGAAACTAATCATTTGGTAATTGTCTCAGACGCGCGGTTACTAATGCGGCATCTCCAGCTACATCAGCGCAAACGGTAAGATAAGTCAGCAGACGCTTCAAGAGATTGCTTCTTTCATCGATGAGCAAAAAGAAAATGAACGCTTGCAGAAAGAGGAGAAAGAGAACGCACGCATGCAGCAAGATTTAGAACGAACTAACCGCATGAGCGATAATTATTTATTCAATGGTCAGGAGTCGTTAAATGATGAAGAATCAGAAACTGATGAACGACAATAGGAGATATTGGCAGCACAGACTGAATGAAGCGGAGAAACAGAGACAGAAGCGAGATGACCGCCTAGACCGCCAAATGCAACGCATGTACGACAAAGCTTATAGAAGAGACATTCAAAAGGAATTAGACGCGTTCTATGGGCGATATATGAAACGCACAGGGCTATCCGCTGAAGAGGTACGCAAAGCGGCGAAAGACTTAGACATCAAGGCGTTTGAAGAGCGCGCGAAGTACTATGTGGAGAACCGCGACTTCTCGCCAAGAGCAAACGCGGAACTGGCACTGTATAACTTCAAAATGCGTTATAACCAGTTGGAATTACTTCAAGCAAACCTAGACTTAACGCTGATTGAGCTAGGTGCAAAAGAAGAGTCAGCAATCAAGAAAGCGAAGCTAGAAGAAATTAGGCGGACGTACAAAGCGAACGCAGGGATCTTAGGTCTATCTGTACCATCAGAAGAACGGATGAAGCAAGTGGCGCAGAGTGCAATTAACAAGCTGTACTATGGCGCACACTTCTCTGAGCGTATCTGGGCAGGGCATATCAATCCACTGCGGAAGTATCTGAATGATCGCGTGTCACTCACCATCTTAGCGGGGCAGTCACCTGAGCTCTTAGCACGTGATTTAAAAAAACGATTTGATGTAACGACAAACGAAGCAAGGCGCTTAGCCGTTACTGAAGTTGGATTTATGGAAACGGAAGCACAGAAGCTGTCATATGTAGATGCAGGGTTCGAACGCTATGGGATACAACCTGAACCGAATGCTTGTCCGCAGTGTCGAGCGATTGTGGACGAGTGCGAAGCCGAGAGAAGATTTCTCGTTGCAGGAATGAATCCAGGACTCAACGCACCGCTATTTCATCCGTGGTGTCGCTGTGGGACGTATCCGATTGTGCCACGTGATGAACTTGATCAATTGATGGAAATGAAAATAGTAATAGAAAAATTAATCGAGAAACAGTAATAGATAAAAATTATATTGAATCTAATCGATTTAGAAGGCTGTTTGACAAATTGGGTGAGGATATTAATACCACTAGGACGATATATAATGCATCGAAAGATATGCTATATCATCGGTCTGGGACACAATTTGAAGATATAGCTATGATAGTTCCTAATGGTAGAAAATATTTAATACGTAAAGACTATAATCATAAGAGTCAAGCGATGCCAACTAAAAAAATAAAAGAGTTAGTTATCAAAAATCCTAAAGAAGTTATTGTCATTCATAATCACCCAAATAGTTCGATACCTAGTTATCCAGATTTAGTAAATGCTATTAATTACAAATATAAATACGGATTGGTTATAAGCCATGATGGCACATTGTATAGATATCGCCCTAATTACGTTAGATCTTTAAATGAATCTATATATAGGGCGCGGGTTGCTGATGTTGATGCTAGTGGATATAATGAAAAAGAGATGTTCCAGTTAATAGAAGCGTTAAAATATTTTGGTATCGATCTGGAGGTGTTCAAATGATTGATATGGAGAAGATAATTATCAAAAAATTAGGATTTGATCCATTTAATGATGGATTTAAAGAGGAAGAAATTATTCCATGGCTTCATGATGATCGAGAAAAGCTTAATCCTTTCTCAAAATTGACTAAAGAAGAGATTAATTTCTTTATTGATGAAAAAATCCGAAGAACACTTCTAGAAGAAGCGAATAGATAGATCAAAAATGGAAAGTTAAATGACTATATTACATTTTGTCGTGTGGCCGATAGTAATTGTCATTGCCTTACCATTTATTGGTGGCAGTTCTGGGATCGCCTGCGCACTATGGAAGACATTTCAGACAGAAACCAAGCGCTATTTTAAGCATAGGCGTTGATCCGATGTATCTCATGTGATTGACACGCATGTAAAAATTGAACACTGAAACTCAGGGCGGAAACGCCTTTTTATTTTGTCCAGACCTTGTGGAAGACACTAAAAGCTACATGAGATTCGTTGGAGGTATACAACGTAAAAAGCGTAAAGGTCGGAAGTACTTGAATGATCGCATATCACTCACTATCCTATTTGGTCAGTCATCTGAACTCTTAGCGCGTGACTTGAAAAAACGTTTTGATGTGACGATAAATGAAGCAAGGCGCTTAGCCGTTACTGAAGTCGGCTTCATGGAGACGGAAGTACAGAAGCTGTCGTATGTAGACGCAGTGCCGAGCGATTGTAGACGAGTGCGAAGCCGAGGGAGGATTTTTCGTTGCAGGAATGAACCCGGGGCTCAACGCACCGTTATTTCATCCGTGGTGTCGATGTGGAACGTATCCAATCGTACCACGTGATAAGGATTATGCTCCTGCGTCAGATGAAGATATTAATGAATTTCAACGTTTGAGCGATGAATTATATTCCAGTTTGTCTGGCATTGAAAAAAGCGCAATTGATAGTTATACTCATTTTGGTTATGAAGATATAAATACGTCGCTTATATCTGAGAAGGTTCAGGATAAAGCTCATATCATTGATAGAGTGATTGATAGGTATCAAATGCCTAAAAATATTATTTCTTATAGAAGCGAAGAATTAAGTTTCATAGCGGATAAAAAAATTAATGATGGTTTTAAAAGGGATGCATTTATATCTACTAGCTTGAAGAAAGATGTTGCAAAATGCTATTATTATGATAGTGAAAATAACAAAATTCCTGCTGTCATGTTAGAAATCAGGGTTCCGAATACAGCTAGTGCTATGTATATCGGTGATAATAGTTCATTTCCAGATAATGAATACGAACTATTAATAAATCGCAATACCACTTTTAGAGTCATTGATAAAAAAGAGCATAAGATAGTACTGGAGGTGCAAGAAAATGAAGATGGAAGATTTAGACATGAAATCTAGAAGACGCTTCCATTTCTTGAGGCATGTTCCTAATAATGTTAAGACTGATGAGCAGTGGAAAGAATATCTAAAGTACTACGAGATGATGGGGTGGGAGACGCCTGATCGCAATGAACCTAATAGACCGCTTAGCTACGGTAGACCTAAAAGAAAGAGAACTAAATTTCACTCAAAGATATAAGCAGGAACATCCTGCTTTTTTTGTATATTTTTATACAGTGATTAAATAATATAAGAGAATATATTAGAGGTGTTCAAATGAAAGATAAATTAAAGGACATTATCAAAAAGCTCGGATTTAATCCAATTACAATTAAAAGACAAAAAAGTAATAGTAATTCGTGGTTAAATGACGATACTGAAAAAGAGACTCCTTATGATAAATTAACAAAAGAAGAACTTGATTATATTGTTGAAGAAAGACTTAAATATATTGAGAGACAGGAAAAAAATAGATATTAGGTAAGGGGCGATTACATGACGCCATTCCAGTTTATAGGCTAGGCTTTACTGATAGCACTAATGATATTTATTGTTGGTATCAGTTTTAGCCTAGTCTATTTTATATACACGGCTATGAAAGAATTAGCCAATACATATTCTTACGAAATAAAGAAATTAGTGTCAGACAACAACAGGCGGTGACCCTATGTATCTCATGCTATTGACACACATGTAAAAACTGAACACTAAAACTCAAGGCGGAAACGCCTTTTTATTTTATCCAGACCTTGTGGAAGACACTACAAGCTACATGAGTATCGTTGGAGGTATGCAACGTAAAAAGCGTAAAGAAAGGAAAATTCATAATGGACGAAAACAAAGAATTGACTGTTGATACTCAGACGGAAGCTAGCACAGAAGAGCAAACAACCGATATTGACCGCAAACGGGCGTGGACAGTGAAGAGTCTAAATGGTGATGGAAGTATCAGTATCACAACTACAGCAACACCGAAAGCGGAGTACTTTATCTTAGACAAAGATATTGATCGGATCGAACCTGTAAAGAATGCTAGCGAGCCACAGAAACTCGCAGACAACGAGGTGCGGCTCGATGGGGTAGTGTACAAGATCGTTAAGAAATAGGTGAAGTCATTGCAAAATTAGTCGATGATATATAATATGGGAAGGAGAGGAAAGAGGGTGGGATACATGGTTCATATGAATTATCTGCCAGCAGTATCAAATCTGACATTGTATGCTAATGGTGAGCCAATAGATGGAGGGATCGTATTACACGATAACGATGAAGTTAATATTGATGTTAAGCTAACGTTATCTAACCTTTCATTTATTAAGCAACCGCAAGACGAAACCATTATCGAACCATTGTTTTTATATCTTATGCACTACACACAACGAGGTCAAAGAGATATTGTTTTGCATCATATTGAAGAGTATCCTTTAACTGTTGATAAACTCAGCCAAGATACAGTAGAGATCCAATACAATATTGGCAAATTCAATAAACCATTCATCTTCTCAGGTGAAGATTATGAATTTAAGTACGATTTAATTGAAAATATCCTTTTCTTTAAAGTCCTATGTTCTAAATCACGAATGGATTCTGATAACGAGATCATATTTGATAGCGACGCCCCGTTACTATTAAACATTAAAGTGCCAATGGTGATGCAAGATGGAAAATAAACAAAACAGAGATTTAACAGTGATAACTGGTAACGGTGGTGGAAACGATGGTGGTGGAAATCAGCCGGTTACACAGCGGGAATTCGATATATACAGAGAAAATGTTAATAATCAGTTCGACAGATTAAATGAAAAAATAGATAACTTAGATAAAAGATTGGATAAACGACTAGATAAAATGGATGAAACAAAGCGATGGGTTATCGCCTCCATTGTCCTTCCTATTGTTCTAGAAATGTTTAGATATTTTACTAAATAAAATTAATAGCGGTAGCTCCTTATTGTAGGGGTTACCGCTATTTTTTTGTGCTCATGCCGACGAAAAGAAAAACATATATAAAACGTTTTAAAACGCAAATTTGAGCTTCTAGTAATCATTTAAATTACAAACTATCTATATACATGTTAAGGTCTTCTAAAATTTTATCTTTAGGATATTTTTTCATTTCACTATCAAATTTCTTAAAGCCCATATCCTTAGCAGGATATTTTATACCATATGCTACAGAAAGTATATCTTTTCTAGGGCTCTTATCATGTAACGATTTAGCCTTATTTATCAATCTAATTCTCTCTTTTTTTTGTTCTTCTATAAGCTCTTTTCTATATTCTTCCCTTTGCTCTTCTATCCTCGCTTGTTCTTCGTAATATTCCGATAGACTTTCATAATAATTTTCACCTATCACGTTATGCATTGTTTTTAATATATCAAACGCCTCTTGAGGAACTAAAAAAGATTTTTTGTAACAATTTTTCATCCATTCTCTATTAGGAATCATTTTACGAAGATACCACTCTTCAATAATTCCCGCTAAATATACAATAAATCCTGGAGCACCAAATTTCGAAGAAGATTCTTTCGCAATCAAAGCATGCAAAATAGAATGCTCGATTAAATCGCAATAAACTAATCGCTCTTTTTTCTGATATTCGAATGGAATTTTATTTTTTTTACAAAAATCTTTATCTGATATTTTAAGCATTCTATTTTCATCTATGTGATGACAGTATAAACCGTCACTTGTTCTCGAAAAATTTCCTCTTGTAATATTTTTTATTTCGTTATTCATAAATCTTTTATATGATTTTTCTTTAAAATAATCATCTTGCGCTGAACCATACTTTTGAAGCAAAAAATCAACTGCTTCATCATAATTTTTCGATAACAAATCCTGATATTGTTTATAATTACCCATATACATCTACTCCTAATAAATATTTAATGATAAGCAACAACCCTTATTAATTTAACAAATGAAGAAAAATAAGCAAAGGGCGCACTTATACACGATTTTCAATCTTGTATATTTCTAACGAAATCGCGCACCAAAAAAACTTCGTTGTACTTGACGACTACCGCTTTTTTTTATTCCAAAATGACACGTAAATCGAGACGCTAAGTTTTGAATGGTACGAGTTCGTCTCATCATATCATCCGATATGAGACGATAGGGGAAGGATAAATAAAAAAGACAGCATGTGAATGCTGCCTTGAAGCCCTTATTTTTACCATGAAATAATGTACCGATAATGTACTGATTATTTATTTTCTATGATTTACTTTGACTTTCTAATTCTTGAAAACCGCTTAAAATCAACGTTTCTAGTTAACTTTAACTTTCTAAAATCTTTTAAAAACGCACTCGTGGGGAGTCGAACCCCAATTATGAGAACCGGAATCTCATGTGATATCCATTACACTACGAGTGCAGACTGCTACGTAAGCGATTATACATAAATTGTGCAGATATTGCAATCGCATGAGATATTCAATAATGTATACGCAATCATATCATTTGCAACTTTTGATCATCACTAGTAAGGTAAGCGTATACAAGGGGATGTTGTTGATATTTCCTTGTTGTGAACCAGAACGTCTGATCAGAGGAGGACATCATAATGTTTATTAGAAAATCCAAGTTACAGTATCATGCAAAACCGGAAAAAAGCAATCCGCTCCTTGCACGTCGTTTACAAGAAATGTTAGGCGGCCAATGGGGTGAAACGACAGGTATGTTGGCATACATGATGCAAGGGTGGAACTCAGTAGGTAATGAAAAATATAAGGACCTATTGTTAGACACCGCAACTGAAGAAATTGGTCATATGGAAATGCTTACCACAATGATCAACGACTTATTGCACGATGCACCAACAGATACGATTGAACAATTCGCTGCAAACAGTGATCCTTCTACTGCAGCTGTTTTAGCAGGTATGGATCCACAACACTTAATCGTTAGTGGGTTAGGTGCCACATTGAAGGACTCTAATGGTAATCCTTGGACAGCAAATTATGTAACATCTAGTGGTAATTTGCTTGCAGATATGCGTTTCAACGTCGTTCGTGAATCACAGGCACGTCTCCAAGTGAGTCGTAACTTCCTCTTGACGGAAGATAAAGGTGTTAAGGACATGCTCAGCTACTTAATGGCGCGTGAAACACAACACCAACTCCAATTCTTAAAAGCTTGCGAAGAATTAGAAGAGAAATATGGTCCAGTAGTGCCTCATGGTGTCAAAGACCTTCAAAAACAAGGTAAAAAATATACACACACCATCTACAACTACTCTGAAGGTGAAGCTTCTAAAGCCTTTGAAGGTGAAGTGGCACGTGATGGTGAAACCTTCGAATACAGTAGTGAACCATTGATGGAAGGTGGCGATGCGGACCTTACTGCATCTCCTGAAATCCTAAGAAACACACCGCCAGAAGATCCTAACACTGTTGTCGAAGAAGGACGCAAAATGTTAGAAGATCAATAATTGAGATAACGAGACTTTTGAATGGATGCTCATGTTTAACATCTCCTGTACTTGTTTGATAGGTGCAGGAGATTTTTTGTAAGAATAAAATAGTTTTATAGCAAGGGTGTTGACATTCCATCACATTAATATATAATTACTAATTGACACATTTAGGGGCTGTTATTGGATTCGACAGGCATGATTCGGAGTATAGCCACTGCTCGGAGGTTACGTCTTCGTCACGAACGTTACCTTAAATTTAATTGACGAAACTAGTCAATCTAACTTGGCTTTAGCTGCCTAGTCAGCTAAGTCAGATCTGCCTGGTATCGCCCATGTGTCAGTCGCAGGTCTTATTGCAGTGGGATACGTCTTCGGACTTCAATCCGGAGTCCGGGAAAGAGATTAATCGGATTCGCGAGCAAAAATGGTAAGTTTATCTACCTTTTGTGAGCTAAATCGAATCGGTAAACTATAGTGGTAAACGTTATACGATCCGACATGTTTGGACAGGGGTTCAAATCCCCTCAGCTCCATTTCAAGGTCATCAAAGTATGACCTTTTTATTTTGCTTTTTTATTTGTATTCCGCTTGGTTGAGCGGTTCCTATCAAATTTTATGAAAAATAAAGAGTCATAAAAAATCAGAGTTAATCAAAAGTTTTTGCATTCATTTTGCATTTTAATGCTCATAATTTGATGATATTTATAATGGATATATTAAAATTGTTACATGTAAAAACGCGATTATCTACAATCTTTGCACTAGAAATAGATGTAACGGTTAGTATTATATAAATTAGAAAACGGCAGCCTGACGCTGCCGTTTATATTAGTTTCATTTTATTGATCTTTTCGGTCCATAATAATCATCAAAAGATTAAAAGCTATTAATCCAAAAGCAAATAAATAAAACAAGATGCACATCTCCTACCATTTGTATTCATAAAAAGCATTAGTTATTGATTTTTCGTTTCTTTTTAAATGATAATCCCAAATCGATAAGTGCTAGTCCAGCGGAAATCGCTGCTAACACTAATAAAAATAGCATCTTGCGATATTCTTTCTTTTCTTCTATTTCCATACGCTCTTCAAGTGGACGTCTCATATAACTTCGTGTACGTATGTGATTGGACTGTCGTCTCATTATTTCATCTCATTTCTCAAATAAATTATTTATATATAGTATAGCGGATATATCTTCTCACTTCTAATCTGGATAATAATATATATTAAAAACGAACTTTTATAAACAATGTATACCTATTATTCACTATATGGTACAATAACCACATTGTTTAATCATTTTTAACGATAGAGTAAGGAAATTGCGTGAAGTGCTGAATGGATGGGATGTTGCCTTCAGACGAAAAAGCTTGAGCTTTGCGATAATTTCCCGCATCCGCTTGGCGTTAATTATAGTTATAATTTCGTTTAAGCGGAACTCTTAGAAAGGGAGTTCCGATATGAATAAATCAAACAACAATCGTTTTCGTTTCACACCATTGCAAATTGCACTGGTTGCTTTGTTTATGGCACTGAATATTGTGCTGACACGTTTTTCAATTCCACTTGGTCAGAATAACCGTATTAGTTTTGGTTTTCTATCTTCCGTATTATTAGGTTTTTTCTTTGGCCCTTGGGTTGCAGGTTTTGCGGTGGCAGGGAATGATTTATTGAAATCGTTTTTATTTGGTACATCCGGTGGCTTTTTCATTGGTTTTACACTGAATGCATTCCTCGGCGGGATGTTCTACGGATTGTTTTTACATCGTAAAGAAGTCAAGTGGTATCATATGGCACTGGCAGTACTCTGTAATTCAGTGATTACGAACATCATTCTCGGTACATTGTGGATTCATATCATGTATGGCACGCCGATCATTGCGTTACTTGTCACACGTGTACCTCAGAATATTATTATGGGTATCGCGCGTTTTGTGATCATGTTTGTGGTGATCAATATCTCGCAATTTAAATCTTATTTTGATAAGTATCGTACAATTTAATATTAAGAAATGATAACAAATAAAAATCCCAGCAGATGAATCTGTTGGGATTTTTTAGATTAGTTACGTGCTGCTTTCACTACAATTAACGCGACGGCAGCAATAGCGAGTAATGGTAATAGAATAGAGAAGAGGGATCCTGCACCGAAAAATAGGATAACGATAATCCCCAAAACAATGCGGTACCATCCAAATGGCTTGAAGTCATTCGTTTGGATGAAACGAAGTAAGAATTTGATGGTTACGACTGAAACTGCGAATGCGACCACACAGCCGACTGCCAGTAATACTAATTCGTAACCGGTGAAGCGAAAACCATTGAGGAATACGGCTTTGACAACACGTAGACCACTCGCACCAAACATGACGGGAATACTCATGAAGAAACTGAAATCAGCGGCAACTGGACGAGAAGTACCGAGGATCATCGCCCCGAGGATAGACGAACCAGAACGGGAAGTTCCTGGAACGATTGATAATGCTTGGAAGAAACCAATACCTAGAGCTCTACCATAGCTCAATTCTTTCATATTCTCGACGCGCATCGGCATTTGATGACGACGATTTTCGATAATGATGAAAAGTACCCCGTAAACGATTAATGCAGCAGCAACAACCCACGGCGACATGAGATTTTCATCCATCCAATCATCGAGAAGGAAGCCGAAGATGACCGCTGGAATACACCCAACAGCCACTTTGAACCATGTCTCCCAAGTATCTTTACGCTCTTCCTTTGTTTTAGAAGGAGAGAAGGGATTCAATCGATGGAAGTAGATGAGAATTACAGCGAGGATGGCGCCCAATTGAATGACGACGAGAAAAATGGCCCAAAATTCAGGACGGAAGTCAATATTAATGAGTTCCTCAAGTAAAATCATATGGCCCGTGCTGGAAATTGGTAGCCATTCGGTGATTCCTTCAACGATACCGAAGAGGATCATTTTAATGATGTCAATAATCATAAGCGATATGAGTATCCTTTCTATATTAATGGTTAAGATTTAGTGCCCCAGAATTGGTAATAATCTGTTTTCAATGCACCATTGTATATTTTACGCTTTTTAGTTGCTTTCATTTTATAAAATTTTTCAAAATCTGGATCGGCTGAAATGATATATTTACTCCAGGTTGGCATCTTGTTGTAGATGGTCCCCATTTCTGCATACAACTGATGCGCGTATTTCTGATCTTTGAGTCGCTCACCGTATGGCGGGTTGGCGATAATAATACCAAATTCCTTATCGGTTCTGAAGTCAGCAACTTGCATTTGCTTGAAGGTGATTTGATCGAGGACACCAGCTGCTTTCGCATTTTCTTGGGCAATAGCGACCATTTGCTGATCAATATCACAAGCAAGAATATCCATCTTGATATCGCGCTGAATAAAATCACGTGCTTCCTCGCGTACCAGATCAAATTCTTTAGAGAAAATATCCCAATCTTCAGCTAAGAAGTGGCGATTAAGACCAGGAGCGATGCGCATGCCTTTATGTGCGGCCTCGATAGCGATTGTGCCCGAACCTGTTGTTGGATCGTAGAGTGGACGATCCGGGAACCAAGTCGTGAGGTCGATAAGTGCTGCAGCGAGGTTTTCTTTGAGTGGCGCAGCACCTTTATTGACACGATATCCGCGTTTGAATAAGCTATCACCAGTCGTATCTAAGGTGATGGTTGCGACATCTTTATCAATACGAATATTAATAGGGTAAACCGCACCAGTCTCAGGTAAGAAACCCGTATGGTGGTAAAAGGCATTGAGACGATCGACAATAGCTTTTTTACCCATTTTCTGTACAGTAGGTACCGCATGAAGCTTAGATTTAACTGATTTTCCAGATACAGGGAATGAGGCATCCATCGGTAGGATTGTTTCCCATTCGAGTGACTTCACAAATTCATAAAGTTCGTCAAAACTGGTGACTTTGGCTTTGCCCATGACGATTTTGACGCGATCTGCTGTACGCAGCCAGAGATTTGTTCTAGCGATATCAGCTAATCCACCTTCAAAGAAAATTCGACCATTCGCATTTTTAGGGTGGTAACCCATTTTTTTCAGTTCGCGATTGACGGTGGATTCGATACCTGCAGCACAGGTAGCCACCAATTGAAAAGTTTGCACGTTGATACACCTCTTTAATCATTCTGATCATAAAATAAAAGGAGGTACTAAGACCTCCCACTGCCGCTGTAAATTTCTATAAGCCATGTTCTGTCTCCAAAATGCTTGGCAAAGTGCAATTTGGAGGGTAATCATCTGTCTGTCTGAGACAAATTGTTCAAACCTCAAAGGTTCGTTCATTTCCTACAATACTTTGAGTGCCCTTACCAATATGTTTAGGTTGCTCTCTCGAGGGGTTTACCGCGTTCCACTTCTATGGTTTCCCATAGAACTTCGTCACTGTGGCACTTTTCAGAGTTACTCGAGCATGGTATAAACTTTAGCTGTTTCACTCGCCATCAAGCCTTTGCTTATTGTTTCGCAAAGCACGAACACTACAGACATCTCAGTCTGTGAGAGCATGGACTTTCCTCAGGCAAGAAATATTGCCCGCGATTACCCGAAATCTACATGCACGCCGGTTATTATACACAATGTCTATAGGATTGAAAAGACTAACCGCGATAAATTTGTGTTTCTTCTGTACTGTCAGAAGCCGTATTGTCGTCCATTTCTAACTCAACCGTATCTTCTTTAACGTCAACGTCTTCAATGGTTTCTGTTGTTTCGCGATGATTAGTGACGCCGTAGACAGTCTTTTCTAAGCGTGCGAGTCGTTTAATAATATCGTAGTTTGTGGTTGATGCGACGCGCTGTTTATCGTCAGGATCAGCTGTATTGCCGGATTTGCTATGATCTAAGCGTTGTTTCAGACGTTCGTTTTGAGATTTTAAATAGGCGATTTCGCGATCATAAGATTCGTAGTCACGAATAACTAAGTTCAAGAATTCATCTACTTCCTGCGTATTGAACCCTCTGAGTGCAGGCTTAAATTCTTTTTGTAAAATATCTTTCGATGTTAAATTACGATTTGACATATGTACACCCCAATTAAAAGACTTTCATAAAAAACAGTATATCATATCGATTGCTAATTGCTGAATGGATATCCGTGACTTTGTGCAATTTTCTATCTCATGCGTTCATTACGAAAATAAGTTATACTAAAAGCGTTATGCATTAGAATGGAGGCGCACCATGCAAATTAATTTATATACTTATTTAGAAAAGAAAATGGCAAAAGAAATGTGGCAATCCGAATGGCGCATCATTGAGGATGAACGTCTGGAAGAAGTAACGGTGCAACTCTTTTTGCCTTTGGATGAGATACTAACTGAGGAAGAATTAGAAACTTTCGAGCAGCATTCAGCTGACACATTATCATCCTACTTGATCCAAGTACAATTCGGTCCAGTTGTAACCAATGAAGCTAATGCTGATGGTTACTATTATTTTTCTCCAGCAATGTACGATGGTGAATTTATGAAGACAAATATTGATGTTATTCTCGAAGGGTTACACCAATTGGAAATTTCAGCGACTTCACAATTACGTGATATCGCAAATGGGCGTAGTGAGTCGTTGTACTTACCATGGCCTGAAAAATTTGAAGCATCACGTCTCCATACGTTGAAGACAGCAGGACGTTTCGAAGCTATTCCTGTGAAAGGTCACGCCTAATGTTTGAACAATGCTATGAAGTGACAATCGCTACGACAACGCAGCAAGCAGAATTTGTGAGTGATCTGTTGATGGGGATGGGGTCATTGGGGGTATCAGAATCTACTGATGATACCGCCGTTTTCCCACAAAAATTATTAGCTTATTTCCCGGTAACAGAAACACCAGAAGAATTGCGAGCTAAGCTAACACAACAGCTCTCACAAGCGGGAGTAAATGTCAAAGATACAACACTATCTGTATCTATTATTGGTGAAATGGACTGGCAAAATCGTTGGAAAGATTATTATCACGCGCAAGATGTGATGCGCTGGTTAACGATTGTACCAGAATGGGAACATGTTGAATCTGAAGACCGTTTAACGATTTATCTCGATCCAGAGGTGACATTCGGCACTGGGTACCATCCGACGACACGTCTCGCTTTGGGATTCTTAGGTGATGAATTGATGCCAGATGATACGGTGATTGATGTTGGTACAGGTTCAGGTGTCCTCGCAATTATTGCGGATCTACTCGGCGCTTCACAGGTTTATGCGTTTGATAATGATCCAGCGTGCGAACAAGCTGTGGCGCATAATTTATCGCTCAATACCAGAGCAACACATACAACATTTGCCGTGAAGGATATGCTGCATGATGTATCTGAAACAGCAGATATTATTGTAGCCAATATTCTTTCAGAAGTTTTACTGCCCTTAATTCCACAAACTGTTGAGCATCTCAACCCTGATGGAAAGCTCATTCTATCTGGAATATATAAGGATCAGTATGAAAATATCCAAGCACAATTGACGGCATATCATTTCGAAATTGTAGAATCCAGAAAACGTGGCGAGTGGTATGCAGTACTCGCTATGCAATCAGAAGAAAAATAGTGTAATTGTTAAGATGATAGAATTGAGCTAAAATTATAAACAATATTAAACCAGAGATAAGGGGGAGTGCACAATGTCTGATATACCTAATAAAACTGAGGCTGAGGTACTCGAACGGTGTGCAGAATATATGACCGAAGAGAAGTTTGCGGTTGTGAAGAAAGCAGCGAAAGTAGCGAGTCGTGCGCATCGTGATCAACGCCGTAAATCAGGCGAACCTTATTATGTGCATCCTGTACAAGTTGCCGGTATTTTAGCGGATTTGAAGATGGATCATGAAACTGTAGCTTCAGGATTTTTGCATGATGTGGTTGAGGATACAGGATTTACACTAGATGACATTGAATTTCTCTTCAATCCAACCATTCGTCATATTGTTGATGGCGTGACAAAACTAGGTAAGGTAAAATATCGCTCAAAACAAGAACAGCAGGCGGAAAATCATCGTAAAATGCTGTTAGCGATGGCGAACGATCTACGCGTTATTATGGTAAAACTTGCCGATCGACTACATAACATGCGGACTTTACAATTTCACCGTCGTGAAAAACAGGTTGAAATTGCGACAGAAACATTAGAAATCTATGCACAGCTTGCCGATCGTTTGGGGATCAGCCAGATTAAATGGGAGCTTGAAGATACGTCGTTACGTTACATTAATCCCGAAGAGTACTATCGTATTGCGCATTTGATGAATTCTAGACGTGAAGATCGTGAACGTTTTATCGATCAGACGATTAGTGTCATGAAACAGTTTATCGATGAATCTGTCAGCGGCGACTATGATATCTATGGGCGACCAAAGCATATTTATTCTGTCTATAAGAAAATGAAAGGACAGAATAAGAGTTTCGAAGATATCTACGACTTGTTGGCTATTCGTGTATTAGTGCCAACATTGAAGGACTGTTACGCAGTGCTTGGCGTTGCACATACGCACTGGCGTCCACTGCCGAATCGCTTCAAAGATTATATCGCTATGCCAAAAGCAAACGGCTATCAGTCGCTTCATACAACAGTCCTGGGACCAAATGGAACACCTGTCGAAATTCAAATTCGTACGTTTGAAATGCATGAAGTTGCAGAATACGGCATTGCAGCGCATTGGGCGTACAAACAAGGAAAGACTGACAAAGTTGAAAAGGATGAACTTGCTTCACAACTTGAATGGTTCAACCAAATTGAAGATCTACAGTCGGATAGTACGAGCGCCACAGACTTTATGGAAAGTGTTAAAGAAGACATTTTCAAAGATAAAGTTTATGTATTTACGCCAAAAGGGGATGTCCACGAATTACCAGCGGGTTCGGTACCGCTAGACTTTGCGTATGCCATTCATTCCGAAGTGGGGAACAGTACAGTCGGTGCCAAAGTTAACGGTAAGATTGTGCCGCTATCCCATCAATTAAAGAATGGTGATATTGTCGAAGTCATGACTGCCAAAAATTCGGCAGGTCCGAGTCGTGACTGGGTACATTTAGTGGCTTCTAATAAGGCCAAGAATAAAATTCGTCGTTACTTCAAAGTCAAGGATCGCGAGAAGAATATTGAAATTGGGGAGCACGCGGTAGCCGCGCAGGTTAATGAGCTCGGCTTCTCTATGAGCGAAGTTTTAAATAAACGCACGCGTCAGGATTTACTCGCACGCTTTAACTTTAAAACGATGGAAGATCTGTATGCAGCAGTCGGTTTTAACGAATTATCAGCACATGCGGTGGCATATCGTTTGAAACGACTAGTGCGACCAGCCAAAGAAGAACCGGTGAAAGTTGCGGATGTTTCAGATAAGGCGACTGAAGCGGCGCAACGAGCACATCTCACGCGTGTCGAACCGATGCGCATCAAGCATAACAACGGTGTGATTGTCGAAGGTGTCGATAACTTACTATTCCGTCTAGCAAAGTGCTGTAGTCCGGTTCCGGGTGATGCGATCGTCGGTTATATTACTAAAGGACGTGGGATTACCGTTCATCGCCAGGATTGTCCGAATGTTCAAGGACAGGATGATGAAACCGAAGCACGCTTGCTCCCCGTTGATTGGGAAAACGAGGCGAACCATGATAATAAGAATTATGAAGTGGGTATTGAAATCAACGCCTTCGATCGTCATGAAATTGTGAATGATGTCCTCGAAGTAATGTCACCATTGACGGATCATGTGACAGGGATCAACGCAAATACAAATCATAAGACGAATACAGTAACGGTTAAGTTGCGTTTCTTCGTTCGGGATACCTCACAACTCGAACGTGTCATTGTGAAGCTCAAAGATATTCCAGATGTGGATCAAGTGAAACGTGTATAGAGGATAACTTAGTCAGGGAAGGAGAATCATTTTTGAAAGTTGTTGTACAGCGAGTCAGTGAAGCTTCTGTGTCGATTGATGATGAAGTCGTTGGTTCAATCGGTCGCGGATTTATGTTACTCGTTGGGGTTGGCCCTAACGATACTGAAGAAGATGTTAAATATGTTGCGCGTAAAGTCGCAAAGATGCGTGTCTTTACAGATGAGAATGATAAGATGAACTTGTCACTCGATCAAGTGGATGGAAAAGTACTATCTATTTCTCAATTCACACTTTTCGCAGATACGCGGAAAGGTAATCGCCCGAGCTTTACGGGGGCAGCAGATCCTGAACTTGGTGATAAACTGTACCAGGCGTTTAACCAAGAACTTAGAGAAGTTCATGGTTTAGCAGTCGAAACTGGTCAATTTGGTGCGGATATGCAAGTGTCTTTAGTTAATGACGGGCCAGTTACAATTATTGTGGATAGTGCTGATAAATAATAAAAGATAGACAAAAAAGAGCTTCGTCACAGCTGTGACGAAGCTCTTTTCATATATTTGTTATTCAGAGATATCACCTTGGTTATTAGGATATGTCTGAATGGCATTTGGGTCGGGTTCCAAGTCAACAGTTTCACTCGACGGATTTTCTGGATCGAGCTGTTCGAGTAAGCTATCGGTTTCTGAATTGAAGAAGATGGTTAAACCATCTGTGATAGATTTCGCAACGTGTTCATAGTAGCTGTCTTGAGTAAACACGGCAATGTCATTCAAGTTAGACATGTATCCAAGCTCAATTAACAATCCAGGCGTCTGTGAGTCACGGATAACTTGGAAGTCGCCAAATTTAATGCCCGTATTCGGCAACTGACCTTGTTCCATTAACTGTGCCTGTACAGCAATGGCTAATGGTGTTGAGTCATCGCCATACTGGTAGACGGTTGAGCCGCTCGCACTCTGGCTATTTTCTGCAGCATCGTAATGCAAACTAATGAATGCATCGGCGTTTTGTTGATTAGCAATAGCAGGTCGTTCAGATAAAGAAACAGTTTCATCACCATCGCGTGTCATAATCACTGTCGCTCCGGCTTTTTCCAATGCCTGCTGAACAGCTTGTGCCGTTTTGAGCGTGATATCTTTTTCATATAGTGATTCATCATCTGAAATGGCCCCTGGATCCTCGCCACCGTGACCAGGATCGAGCACAATCGTCTTGGAACGGAGTGTTGTTGTTGATTCGGCTTGTTTAGCAAGTGCTTGCATTGCTTCCGAATCACTAGTAGCTACCCAATTGGCAATATAACCAGTTGTGCCATCATCTGTTCTGACGTGGTAATAGGCGCCAGACTGCCCAAGATAAGCGAGTGGTTCCTTGCGTTTAGCTTCATAGACGATACTGCTACTGGTATCTGGTGCTTGACGAATATGTGCACCTTCTGCCTCAACGATTACCTGGTAGTCGTAGTCTTTCAGGAAATTACTGTCAAAAGATTCCGTCGTACCTTTAGTGACTGGTGGGGCAGGCACACTACCAGGTGTAATCTCAATCGTTTCCTGTTTAACCCAACCAAGACCAGAATCTAGCTGTAATTGTACCCAGCCGTTCTCTTGGAAGATAATATTGTATTTATCATTTTTCTTTACGTCCGATACTTTGTTAGAGGATTCATCAGCAGATTCATAAGCTGATGTCTCTTGAAGCATCGTTGCGAGATAGCCTGTACCGACTGGATTTTCAGTACGAATGGCTTGAATACTATCAGATAACCAATCCGCTAACCAACCCACACGACCGTCGTTTAGTAGAATTTTTTGCCAGCCATTCTGTGTGCTGACAATACGATAGTCTGTGCCTTTTTTTAGCTGAGACGCAATATCATATGAGATACCAGGACCTTTACGCATATTAACCACATCGGCAGTGATCGCTTGGGTACGATTATGTTCCGTTAACCAAATTGAACCCCCACCAATGAAGAAAAAAAGTGCCACAATCCCAAAATAACGCCACTGCGGAGGGATGTTTTTTAGAGTATTTATATAAGTTTTATCCTTTTTTTGATCTTTCATGAATCGGCTCCTCATCACCGCATAGTTAGTATTAGTTTAGCTGATTGTAGACATAAAATAAAGCAATTCAAAGGAATAGCGTGAGGAATTAGTGACAAACTATTGACTTAAAGATAAATATTCGCTAAAATTCTCATAAAATCTGGTTTTATCTGTTGACGGAGCAGTGTTTTCGTGTCTCTTTTACAGCGAGAATGGACGGTGCAAGCATTCAAGAGCACGAAAACAGAAAAGAACACTCTCGAGGAAGACAGGCAAAAGCTGTCTCGTTAATGCGCGTTAAGCATAGAGTACTGTTTTTACAGTTAAAACTAGGTGGTACCGCGAATGCAATCGCCCTTGTCCCGTATTTTCGGGATGAGGGCTTTTTTTGTTAAAGGGGGAAATCACATGATTCAAAGACCTAAAGGAACGACTGATATTCTGCCTGAAGAAGGTAAAAAATGGCAGTTTATTGAAAAGACAGCGCGCACTATTTTAGAGAACTATCGTTTTTTTGAAATTCGTACGCCAATTTTTGAAAGTTTCAAGTTGTTCAGTCGTGGTGTCGGCGAAACAACTGACGTAGTTACAAAAGAAATGTACGATTTTAACGACAAAGGGGATCGTCATATTGCACTACGTCCAGAAGGTACCGCACCGATTGTTAGAGCATATATCGAAAATAAATTATTTGGTCCTGAACATCCAACACCATATAAAGCTTATTATATAGGACCAATGTTCCGCTATGAACGACCACAAAGCGGTCGTCAACGTCAGTTCCACCAATTAGGTGTGGAAGTATTCAACGGTGAGGGAGCATGGACGGATGCTGAGACATTAGCGCTCGCATATGATTTACTTAAAGCTTTTGGGTTGAAAGACGTCAAATTAGTTATCAACTCACTCGGTAGTACAGAAGATCGTAAACGTTATCGTGAGGCGTTGATTGATTATCTAAAGCCACATGAAGCAGAACTCAGTGAGGATTCCAAACGTCGTTTCATCGATAATCCGTTGCGTGTACTAGATAGTAAGGAAGCAAAAGATCAAGAAATTGTTAAGGATGCGCCGAGTATTCTCGATTACTTGTCACCAGATTCTGAAGCGCGCTTCCAACTGGTGCAAGACCTGTTAACAAAGATCGGCATTCCATTTGAAATTGATGCCACCATGGTTCGCGGTCTTGACTACTATCAGGAAACGATTTTTGAATTTATGACGGAAGATCCGGTATTCGGTGCTGAAACTACTATTTGCGGTGGCGGGAATTATTCTGGATTAGTCAGTGAGTTATCTGACGGCAAAGTCGAAGCCCCAGGTTTTGGTTTTGCGATTGGATTAGAGCGTTTGATACTTCTGATGGATGCTCAGGGCGTTGAGATTCCTGAACAATTACCACTAAATGCTTACTTTGTAGCGATTGGTGATCAGGCTTTTGAGGCAACATTCGAATTAAGTCAGAAATTACGTCAGCAAGGTTTCAGTGTTGATCGTGATTTAACGAAACGCAAACCAGGTAAACAGTATCGAGAAGCTGATAAATTAGGTGCTGAACTAGCGATTACACTTGGTGATCAAGAAATTGAACAAAATATCGTAAGAGTGAAACGTCTATCTGATGGGATGGAGCAATCATTCCCAATGAATGAATTAGAAACTAACTTTAGTGAAATATATCAAAATATGATGGGAGAGAAGTAGTGTGGAACGCACAACATACTGTGGATTAATTAATGAAGAACACGTTGACCAAGAAGTCACCGTCAAAGGTTGGGTACAAAAGCGTCGCGACCTCGGTGGGGTTATCTTTGTTGACTTACGTGACCGTGAAGGTTTAGTACAAATTGTCTTTAACCGTGAATACATTGATGATCAATTCCAAGTAGCAGAAGAATTACGTTCTGAATTTGTTATTGAGGTAACGGGTAAGGTTGTTAACCGTGCCGAATCTGAAATCAACTCTAAATTACGTACGGGTCATTTCGAAATTATGGCAACTTCCTTAACAATTTTGAACCGTTCAAAAACACCGCCATTCCCGGTAGAAGATGACATCGATGTTAATGAAGATAAGCGTTTAGAATATCGTTACATTGATTTACGTCGTCCAAAAATGTTGAACAATTTATGGATGCGCTCAAAAGTGACCCATGCTGTCCGTCGTTACTTGGAAGGTAAAGGTTTCTTAGATATCGAAACACCGAACTTAACCAAATCAACGCCAGAAGGTGCACGTGACTTCCTCGTGCCTTCGCGTATCCATCCAGGTGAAACATATGCATTGCCACAATCGCCACAGTTGTTCAAACAGTTATTGATGGCTAGTGGTTTCGATCGCTACTACCAGATCGTTAAATGTTTCCGTGATGAAGACTTGCGTGGTGACCGTCAACCAGAATTTACGCAGATCGACTTAGAAACAACGTTCCTCGAAGAAGGCGATATTCGTGATATCGTTGAAGGTATGTTGAAATACGTTATGAAAGACGTAAAGGGTCTTGAATTTAATGATGCTTTCCCTGTGATGAGCTATGACGAAGCAATGGATCGTTACGGTTCAGATAAACCGGACACACGTTTCGGTATGGAATTGACCGATATTACAGACATCGTTGATGATTACTCATTCAAAGTCTTCAACATGGCAAAAGAAAATGGTGGTATCGTTAAAGGTATTAACGTTAAGGGTGCGGCAGATCAGTACTCACGTAAAGACCTTGATAGTTTGGCTGACTTTGTTGCTGACTTCGGCGGCAAAGGTGCGGCATGGATCAAAGTTTCTGATGAAGGATTGACTGGTCCAATCGGTAAATTCTTCCGCGACAACCCAGAACCATTGGTAGAGCGTTTGGATGCTGAAGCGGGCGACATTTTGATCTTCGCAGCAGATAAGAAAGCTATCGTTGAACGTTCATTAGGCGAAATTCGTTTGAAATTTGGTCGTGAATTAGGCTTGATGCCAAAAGATCAATTTAACTTCTTATGGGTTGTGGACTTCCCATTATTAGAATGGGACGAAGATGAAAAACGCTACACCGCAATGCACCATCCATTCACTATGCCTAAACGTGAAGATTTGGATAAATTAGAATCCAACCCAGGTGAAGTTTACGCGGCAGCTTATGACATCGTTTTGAACGGTTATGAAATCGGTGGTGGATCCATCCGTATTAACGAACGTGATATTCAGGAACGTATGTTTAAAGCACTTGGATTTACTAAGGAGAGTGCTGAAGAACAGTTCGGTTTCTTACTTCGTTCATTAGATTACGGTTTTCCACCACATGGCGGTTGTGCAATGGGGTTAGACCGTATCGTGATGTTGTTAGCAGGTGAAGATAACATTCGTCAAGTGATGGCATTCCCTAAGAATGGTCGAGCATTCGATCCATTGACAAGTGCGCCTAGTGAACCATCTGAAGGTCAATTAGCTGATTTGGGTCTTCAAACAATCGACTTAGATAAAGACTAAAATTATTAAGAAATTTCTAAAATAAGTGTCCACGATGATTCGCGGGCGCTTTTTTCGTTGTATGCGTTATCTTATTTGTATTGACAATGCTATAATTAATTTAAATATAGGGAATGGAGGAAATGATGATGACGACTATTTATGATTTTGATGTGAAGACAGAGACTGGTGAAAGCTATTCACTCGATAAATATCGTGGTGACGTGTTACTGATTGTCAATACCGCCACAAAGTGTGGCTTAGCACCACAATTTGAAGGTTTAGAAAAACTATACGAAGCCTATCGTGACCGTGGACTAACTGTCTTAGGATTTCCGTCTGATCAATTTATGCAAGAAGTAAAAGATGGCGAAGAAGCAGCAGCTATTTGTCGGACAACTTATGGTGTGAGCTTTCCAATGCATTCTGTTGAAAAAGTTAACGGTAAAGATGCCATGCCGTTGTTCAAGTACTTAACCTCAGAAGCACCAGGAAAACTAAACAAGAGTATTAAATGGAATTTTACTAAATTTTTAATTGATCGTGATGGTCGGATTGTAAAACGGTATGCGCCGGCCACTGCGCCTGAAAAAATTGTGAAGGATATTGAACCTTTATTAGCTGAAAGCGAGGCGTAGTAACATGAATCGGAAGCGTTGGTTACTTGTCGGTTTCGGTGTGATTGTTTTGATTTTGGGTGCGCTATTTAGTGGATGGCGAGAAGCCGAAAGTAATGCTTTTCAAAAAGCCATTAATCAAACAGTTAATGATGATCTCACTATTCGTGAAGGGAATATGGATCAAAAGGTTGTCGTTATTCCTATTCACGGTACCATCGCGTCGCAGAGTACTGGCGGATTCTTGGCAGATAACACTGCCTATGATCAACAACGCTTACTCGAGGGCATTGAGGCATTGAAAAGTGATTCATCTCTCGCAGGAATTATCCTAGAGGTAGATTCCGGTGGAGGCGAAGTATATGCCAGTGAAGAAATGTACGATGCGATAAGACAACTCAAGACAGAACGCGATGTGCCGGTGTATGTGAATATGAAATCTGTGGCGGCCAGCGGTGCTTATATGATTTCAATGGCTGGCGACAAACTATACGCACATCCTGAAACGTTGACGGGATCGATTGGAGTGATCCTCACACAACCGAATTACAGTGCATTAGCTGATAGAATCGGACTCTCTCAAAATATCTATAAATCAGGGAAAGTTAAGGATGCGGGGAACGCCTTCCGTGAACCGACTGACGAAGAAAAACAGATCTTCCAAGGAATTATTGATGAATCTTATGATAATTTTGTCAAGATTGTATCAAAAGGACGAAAAATGCCTGAAGCTGATGTGCGTCAATTGGCAGACGGCCGTGTATATACCGCAAAACAGGCAAAAGAAAATGGATTGGTAGATGAAATTGGCGATCAAAGTCAAGTCATTGATCAAATGATTAAAGATTTAGATCTAGATGCACCTAATGTCTCTTATATGCCGATGACTTCTAGCCAATGGGACAGTGTTGCTAATCTCTTTGGGCAAGCAGTAGAACGTCTAGGTCAGATTGTTTCACCATATGCGGAGAAAGAATCACCGCAGAATTTGAACAGATTGACACATCAATCTCATAGTCCGATTGTGTGGGCGATTTATGGAGGAGTGACAGAGTAATGGCACGTTCAGAATTATCGATTTCACATTGGCCACGCGGGATCTTCGGAGGCTTCTTTTCACGTGTGATTGCTTTCTGGATTGATAAGTTACTCATCGATGCTTTCCTATCTATTGTTATGTTTGCAGTGGATTTTATGTCGTTATCCAATGCCATGGCTAGTGGGATAGAGACCGTCTGCCAAGGGCTTATTGCTGTCACGTACTTTACATTGTTAACTTATTTAACAAATGGCTGGACGGTAGGTAAGGCAATTATGGGCTTACGTACAATTGCTTTAGATGCTGATCGGTTATCATTTAGCACCGCATTTGTTCGCGAAGGCATTGGAAAAATGATACTGATGCATTTTTCTTTTCTCGGTATCATCGTTCTATTCAGTGAACAACGTGAGAACTTTATGGATTTCTTTACCGACACTCGCGTAGTTTCAGAACATCGTCAAAAATTAGTGAAGCAATGGCAAACAATGAAAGAGGATTGATAATTAATGATCATAGGCTCACATGTTTCAATGAAAGGTAAAAAAATGCTATTGGGTGCTGTTGAAGAAGCAGCTTCATATGGTGAAACAGCGTTTATGATTTATACTGGTGCGCCTCAAAACACCAAACGTAAACCGATTGAAGATTTAATGATTGAACCAGGAAGAAAATTAATGGCCGAAAAAGGCATTGAATCGATCGTTATTCATGCGCCATACATTGTCAATCTCGCAAATCCAAATAAACCGGAGAACTTTGAATTTTATGTTTCATTTCTAAAAGATGAAATTAAGCGTGCGGAAGCTATCGGAGCCAAGCAAATTACTTTCCATCCAGGATCTCACGTGCAAACTTCGACTGAAGAAGGGATTAAGGCACTTGTAAAAGGATTAAATGCCGTATTAACAGGCGATGAGAAGGCTCAGATCGCGATTGAAACCATGTCTGGTAAAGGTTCTGAGATAGGTGTGCGTTTTGAAGAAATTGCTGCGATTATCGATGGGGTCACACATAATGAATCGCTGTCAGTCACAATGGATACCTGCCATATGAACGATGCGGGATATGACATCAAAGATCATTTTGATGACGTACTAGAGGAATTCGATCGTATTATTGGATTAGATCGTTTGAAAGTTATGCATATCAATGATTCGAAAAATCCACGTGGCGCTCATAAGGACCGCCATGCAAATGTTGGTGAGGGGACTATCGGTTTTGAGGCGCTAAATCGTATCGTGAATCATCCAGCGCTTAAAGATTGTCCGAAAATCTTAGAAACGCCGTGGGTTCAATATGACGATAATAAACGGCATAAGAAACCACCGTATAAACTTGAGATTGATATGTTCCGAAATAATCAATACAATCCAAACTTGATGTCAGAAATTAAAGAACAATAGATAACATAAGAAAACCTGCTCACTGAGATTTTACAATGAGCAGGTTTATTGATTTTAAAATTATAGTTCAGGACGTTTGAGATCTAGTAGTAAGGCGATTAATGTGGCGGTTTCTTCAATACTACGCTCAGCAACATTAATCACAGGACAGTTTAACTTGCGGTAGATTCCATCGGCATAACACAGTTCATTCGTAATGCGGTCTTCATTATTGTATTGTCCAGAGTCTTCTAAACCGAAAGCGCGCAACCGTTCTTTTCGATAACGGTTTAGCACTTCAGCATCAGTTGTCAGTCCCACAATCTTTTGTTTATCTACATTGAAAATTGCGTCGGGAATACGTGACTCGGGCAATAATGGTAAATTAGCGACTTTGTATCCTTGGAAAGCAAGATAGATACTGAGTGGTGTTTTACCTGTACGTGAGATACCGAGTAGGACGATGTCAGCTTCACCGAATCGATCGGGATTCTGGCCGTCATCATTCGCTACTGCAAATTCTAAACACTCAACGCGGCGATAATAGCTATTATCCAGTGGCGTCTTATTACCAGGTTGCTGTAGTGCGTGAATATTCGTTTGATCTTCGACGGTACGTATGACAGGTTGCATGACACTGGTATAAACAAGATCATAAGTTTCACAGAATGATTTCGCGAATTGATCAAATACTGGATCAACAAAACTTCCGAAAACATTTGCTTTTTGCTCGCGAGCTTCTTCTAATGCTGTTTTTAGTTGATGATGGTATTGAATAAATGTACAGTTCTTAACCTGAAAATGTACAGTAGGAAATTGCACCATGACACTATTCAAATAGTTTTGATTCAACTGGCCAGCCGCATCTGAGAGTAAGTAGTAAACAAGTGTAGCTTCGAACGGTTTATCATCGGGATGTTCATTTAAACTTGAATAATTACTACGCATGGCAATCGTCCTCCTTTTGTGACTAGTATAACAAAATTTCTATGAACATTATACGTTGATATAGAGATGCTTGACGTTTTTGATATAACGTACTATTCTCTCTATAAGCAGGTAAATAGGAATGCTTATGATTTATAAAAAGGATGTGACGATTCACATGACGGATTTTGTAAACGAATCGATGACAAAATTATCAAATAAAGGCTATAAGTACACACAACGGCGTGCTGATTTGTTAGCACTCTTTGACGAAGACGAGAATCGTTATTTCTCAGCAAAAGAAGTGCAACAACGCATTAAAGTTGTGTACCCAAAGATGAGTTTTGATACGATTTATCGTAACTTGAAGTTATTTACTGAAGAGCAAATGTTAGAAGAGACGGAATTTGATGGTGAAATGATGTTCCGTAAGCACTGTGATCCTGAAATTGGCCATCATCATCATTTTATCTGTCGCAATTGCGGCAAGGCATTACCGGTTGAAACATGTCCGCTCGATTTCTATGAACGTCAATTACCTGGTGTGCAAATTGAAGAACATCAATTTCAGTTGATCGGACTCTGTGCAGAGTGTGCAGTAAGTTAATCGTAATTTTTTGCACATTTCATAATCTTGATTGACGCAAGGAGCGAAAATCGCTATAATGTCCGTTGTACGTTTCTATGTGAAGAAACGATTGATATGCACGAGGGGAGGTAACACACATGGCTAAGACCGTTGTTCGTAAGAACGAATCCCTTGAAGATGCTTTAGGACGATTCAGACGACAAGTATCTCAATCAGGTACTTTACGAGAAGTACGTAAACGTGAATACTACGAAAAACCTTCAGTTCGTCGCAAGAAAAAATCTGAAGCTGCTCGTAAACGTAAGAGATAATGCGTGTTTGAATTGAGGAGAGAGTGGTATGACGTTAACTGAACGTTTGAATTCCGATCTCAAAGAAGCAATGAAAGCCAAGGATAAAAAGCGCCTAAGTGTTATCCGCATGCTCAAAGGAGCATTGCAGAAGAAAGAATTAGATAATGGTGGCGAATTGTCTGAAGCGGATGCTTTAGCAGTTATCGCTAAAGAACGTAAACAGCGTTTAGATTCAATTGAAGAATTTACATCTGCTGGCCGCAACGACTTGGCTGATGAAGCACGTCAAGAGATTGAAGTGGTTGAAGCGTATCTTCCCGAGCAATTATCTGAAGAGGAAATTGCGACTAAAGTACAAGAAATTATCGAAGAGTTAAACGCTGATTCTATGAAAGATTTCGGAAAAGTGATGGGTAAGGCAGCGGCCGCAACTAAAGGACGCGCTGACGGCAGTGTCGTTCAAAAAGTTGTGAAGCAACAACTCAATCACTAATCATAAGTTGAAATCATAGTAAAAATGATTGTTGATCACTGTATCTTCAATCATTTTTTTGTATCCAAAGATACCGATTATTGAAAAATAGGAGGTGACAATTGAGATGAAATGGAGTATCCCAACAAGATTAATTGAAGCAGGACGCCAGTTAGTTGACGAGCAAGCAATTAAACGGGTCATTCCGGATACTAATCGCCAGACATGGTATGCAGAAGTTTTCGATGAACAGTGGTTTTATGTTGGATTAGATGGCACAGCACGCGAAGAAGATCGCTGTCAGTGTGATATGTGGCAACAAAAAGGCTATTGTAAGCATACGGTTAGCGTGGAACTCTTCTTGAAGGAACACAAGGTGTCACGTCATCTGTCTGAAAAAACGAAAGATCCTTTTTACTATCCAGAAATACTCGGTCAGCAAACTATTGATGTTCATGCGCTCTATCGAAACTATGCAGAACGTTATGGTGTCGTTACTTTTGAAAATACTTTGCCGGAACAAATTAAACCATTAAAAATTAAAATTAATGTGAGTGATGAATCGTCTAATCATGCATTGTTATCAGATACCAAATTGTTGAATGCACATTTATGGATCAAGAGTGATCGTTGGTATGAAGTTAGTGATTGGCAGCTGTTTATGGATACCTTTATTCATGAGAAAAATTATTCACTGACACAACAGGGAGATAAAACAGTTTGGCTAGTTAAAGAAGCTTTCAGTCAGTCAGCTTATGCGTTGATTAGTGCGCTCGCATCTTTGTCAGGAGATCAGACATATACCTCAGGCAAAGAGCAACTATTGAATGCCTCAATGCTAGACTGTTTGCTTCAAAGTATTAAGGCAGATGAGCCGTATACTAATTGGTACCTTAACGATCAGGATGTTACACTCACTGTTCATGATTGCGATGATCGACCATTAATATTTGCGATTCAGTCATTAGATGCAGAACAGTGGCAAATTCAAATGGCGGATCAAGTGCATTTTTATCGTTATTACCATGCGATTGTTGTAAATGATGAATGGTATCCCATTACAGCGGATGACAGTTATTTTGATGCGATTCACAATCTCAATGAATTGTTTTATTTACATCAAAACCGCTTAGAAATGCCTGAGATGGCGTTCTTTCAATTCATATCCTATTTCGGTTTTGTGATGATGCAGCACACATTAATCAAAAATATCGTATCTGTGCCACTGGTAGAGCCGATCGAACCACTGACAGTTAGAGTTTCGGTAGATATTATCGATAAAACGCTCCATGTCAATTTACACTATGACTATGGTGACGTGACGGTTAATGATGATATTCAACAATCAATGGATCGTGTGTTGTTACGTGACATTGATGGCGAGATGACTGCAAAGGCTTTTTTAATCAAAGATGGATTTAATGAAGGGACTGAAAGTTTCTACAAAACCTATTCGTCATTACGACAATGTTTGATTGGATTGGAACATTTCTTGAAGCTTCGCCCGAGAGATTGGGTTGTGCAGTATTCAGAACGGTTATCGCAGTTAGGGAAACAAACGCTGACGGCTAGTATTCAAACGACTTCAAGCTTTTCCAATCGTTATTTGAATATTACCTTTGATGTTGAAGGCGTGACCGATCGGGATATTAATCGCATTCTTAAGGCTATTGCGGAAGACGATAATTATATTAGTTTGTCTGATGGCCGTATTATTTCAGTTGATCAATTAACAACGGATGATCAGCGCCATATGCTCAAAACGTTACAGGATGACTCAGAGCAATGGCAAAACGGTGATGCGGTGTTGACCTATCAAGCACTTAGTTATGCAGATACTTTAGGTCAGAGTGAGGCTTTCCAGGCGTTTTATCATGATATTACGCATTTTAAATCAGAAGATTATCAGCCACCTTCAACGTTGAGAGCAGCGTTAGCTGATTTTCAAAAGTATGCGGTGCAGTGGTTAAACATGTTATCTCGTTATGGTTTAGGCGGTATTTTGGCAGATGAGATGGGGTTAGGAAAGACTGTCCAGACCATTGCGTTTTTATTAGAGTATCGCGACAAAAATCCAGATGCCAAAGTGTTAATTGTTGCGCCAGCTTCCGTGCTTTACAACTGGAAACATGAGATTGAACGCTTCGCGCCTTCGCTGCAGTCTGTCATCATCGATGGCACACAAGAGATGCGCGAAACGCTGCGTCAAGCGCATCAAGAGGCCATTTGGATTGCTTCCTATCAGAGTTTTCGTAATGATCGTGAGATATATCATCAATCAAACTTTGATGTCTTAGTAATGGATGAAGCACAAGCATTAAAAAATCCTAGAACGCTACTTTATCAAGCGGTGGAGGGGCAGCCTGCAACGTTACGTATCGGCCTCTGTGGAACACCACTTGAAAACAATCTACAAGAGTTTTGGGCATTGATGCAGTCGGTATTACCAGGTTTATTCCCAGATACTAAAACATACAGCCAATTGTCGATTGACGACATTCGCTATATGAGTAGTCCATTTGTTTTGCGACGTACGAAAAAAGATGTGGCGTTACAATTGCCGGATAAAACGCAGTATGATCGTTATCTATCATTAAATAATGATCAGAAAACACGGTATCTTGCATATTTGGAAGATATCAAGCAACGTATCACGCAATCTGAACAATCGGGGCAACAAGCGATGTCTCAGTTAGAAATCTTATCAGCAATTACGCGCTTACGCCAAATTTGCTGTCATCCTAAATTAGTGGATGAAGATTATACAGGCGAATCCTCAAAATTTGAACATCTAAAACAATGGTTGTCTGAAGCATTGACTAATGACCGACATATATTGATCTTCTCTCAGTTTACAAAGATGCTGACATTGATTGCAGGTTATCTTGATGAAATAGGTGTGCCGTATTTTGAAATTACAGGTGAAACCAATAAAGAGATCAGACAGCAACAAGTGGATGCGTTCAATCGTGGCGAACGGAAGATTTTCTTGATTTCACTGCGAGCCGGCGGTGTTGGATTGAATTTAACCGGTGCTGATACCGTATTGTTATATGATTTATGGTGGAATCCATCGGTAGAAGAGCAAGCGATTGGACGTGCACATCGTATCGGACAGCAAAATGATGTCATGGTGTATCGTTTGATAACTGAAGGCACTATTGAAGAACGTATTGCTGAGCTCCAAGAGGAAAAACGACAACTTTTCCACCAATTATTGGATCAGTCAGATATTCGCGAAATGCCAAGTCTATCTATAGATGATTTGAAGTTTATTTTAGGAATGAAAAATTCACTATAAGAGTTGCAATCAAAGTCATGAATATAGTATGATAATCAAGTGTGCTTAGCACATAGATCACACCTCATGAATTGATCGAACGCGGTGCTCACTATTGAGTTGTTCGATTTTGAAATGAGGGCGGAAAAACCGAATGGAGGAATATTATGTCAGTAGTATCTATGAAACAATTATTAGAAGCTGGGGTTCACTTTGGACACCAGACACGTCGTTGGAACCCTAAGATGGCACCTTACATCTTCACAGAGCGTAACGGTATTTACATCATTGACTTACAACAAACTGTTAAGTTGATCGATCGTGCGTACAACTTTGTTCGTGAAACAGTTGCAGAAGGTGGATCTATCTTATTCGTTGGTACTAAGAAACAAGCACAACAAGCTATCCAAGAAGAAGCTGAACGTGCTGGTGAATTCTTCATCAACCACCGTTGGCTCGGTGGTACGCTGACCAACTGGGAAACAATCCAAAAACGTGTACAACGTATGAAAGACATTGACAAAATGGAAGAGGACGGAACTTTCGATGCATTGCCTAAGAAAGAAGTTCTTGATCTCATGAAAGAACGCGAAAAATTGGAATTAAACTTGGGTGGTATTTCCGATATGAAGGAACAACCAAGTGCTATCTTCGTTGTTGATCCTCGTAAAGAAGCGATCGCTATCAACGAAGCACGTAAATTGAACATTCCAGTTATCGCTATGGTCGACACTAACTGTGACCCAGATAACATTGATTACGTTATCCCTTCTAACGACGACGCAATCCGTGCCGTTCGTTTGATTACGAAGACATTGGCTGACGCTGCTTTAGAAGGTAAACAAGGCGATGAAGATCAACAAGTAGAGCAGACAGAAGAAGCTGTTTCTGATGCTGATCTTGAAAAAGTTGCTGCTAAATTATCTGGTGACTCAGCCGACAACGGTGAAGACGCAGAATAATAAGCCGATTGACAGTTGAGATGATACATAAATCATTGTATCATTGAATCACGGTGGTTTTGCCTGATAGGGACTTGGCGAAAAATGGCCGGTACTTATCAGGCATTTTTTATAACAGAATTAAGTAAATTAAACACTTTTGGGAGGAATTATAAGAATGGCAATCAGTGCAAAACAAGTAAAAGAATTGCGTGACCGTACCGGTGCCGGCATGATGGATGCTAAACGTGCATTGGAAGCAACAGATGGTGACATTGATAAAGCAATCGACCACTTGCGTGAAACAGGACAAGTAAAAGCTGAGAAAAAAGCAGGCCGTATTGCTGCTGAAGGTTTAGCTAAAGTTGTTGTTGAAGGTAATGACGCTGTTATTTTGGAAGTTAACTCTGAAACAGACTTCGTTGCTAAAAACGAAAAATTCCAAACAATGATCGATACTATTGCGCATGCATTGTTAGCTGACAAACCAGCATCTGTTGAAGAAGCATTGGAAAACGTTACTATTGAAGGTGACAAATTATCCGACTACATTACACAACAGATTTCTGTCATTGGTGAACACTTAGTATTACGTCGTTTCACGATCTTTGAAAAAGGCGACGACGAATTATTCGGTCAATACGTACATATGGGCGGTGCAAACGCAACATTGGTACAGTTGAAGACTGATAAGGAAGATGTAGCACGTAACGTTGCATTGCACGTTGGTGGTATTGCACCTAAATACGCTACAGAAGCTGATGTTCCAGAAGACGTTAAAGCACACGAACGTGAAGTGTTGACTCAAGAAACAATTAACGAAGGTAAACCAGAGAAGATTATTGACCGTATCGTTGATGGTCGTATGCACAAATTCTTCTCTCAAACAGTATTAGTTGACCAAGACTTCTTGATCGACGACAGCCAAACGGTTGGTGAATACCTCAAAGCAAACGACTCTGAAATCGTTGACTTCCGTCGTTACGCTGTTGGTGAAGGTATTGAAAAACGCCAGGAAGACTTCGCTGCTGAAGTTGAAGCACAGATGAAGAAATAATTTAGTCAGATTGAAGACTTATCTGATGGGATGAGGCTGATGAGGTTGGGAATTCCCAACCTTTTTGTTTAAGGAGAGAAGTATGTCAGAACAAGTTAAATATAAACGTGTGGTTATGAAATTAAGTGGTGAAGCACTAGCTGGTGAAAAAGGCTTTGGTATTGATCCACAAACCATGAAAAAAATTGCAAAAGAAGTCGAAGAAGTTCATGCATTAGGTGCAGAACTCGCGATTGTTGTCGGTGGCGGAAATATCTGGCGTGGGCGTACTGGTGAAGAAATTGGTATGGAACGCGCACAAGCTGACTACATGGGAATGCTTGCGACTATTATGAATGCGCTTGGCCTCCAAGATTCCTTAGAAAACCTCGGCGTTTCAACGCGTGTGCAAACAGCGATTGAAATGAGTGAAGTTGCAGAACCTTACATTCGTAGACGTGCGATTCGTCACTTAGAAAAGGGACGTGTGGTTATTTTTGCTGGTGGTACAGGTAATCCGTACTTCTCGACCGATACAACCGCTGCATTACGCGCCGCTGAAATCGATGCTGATGTGATTTTAATGGCGAAGAACGGTGTAGACGGTGTATACAGTGCTGATCCGAACATTGATAAAACTGCTGAAAAATATGAAGAGTTAACGCACTCCGATATCATTGAGAAGCATTTACAAGTCATGGATTCAACAGCTAGCTCATTGAGTATGGATAATGAAATTCCATTGGTTGTGTTTGACTTAAATACACCTGGTAATATTCGTCGTGTAATGCTTGGTGAAGAAATCGGAACCGTTGTGAAAGGATAATCAAAAATGTCAATGAAAGATACAATGAATGACACCAAACAACGTATGCAGAAGACAGAACAAAGTCTTCGTGATGAATTAGCACAGATTCGTGCAGGAGTGGCTAACGCTAGTTTATTAAACGGTGTAACTGTTGATTACTACGGTGCGCCAACGCCATTGAATCAGATTGCTTCTATTACGATTCCGGAAGCACGTATGTTGATGGTAACACCTTACGATAAGACCGCATTGTCTGCGATCGATCATGCCTTACAACAAGCAGACCTCGGTGTATCACCAACGAACGATGGTGATAAAATTCGTATCATTATTCCAGCTTTAACGAAAGAACGCCGTGAAGAATTAACAAAAGTTGTCGGTAAAGCTCTCGAAAAAGCAAAAGTAGCCGTTCGTCATATTCGTCGTGATGCGAATGACGCGATCAAAAAAGCGGAAAAAGCTAGCGAAATTACGGAAGATGACCGTCGTACTTATGAAGATGATATCCAGAAATTAACAGATAAAGCGATCGCTGACTTAGAAGAAATCGCTGAAACAAAAAATAACGAAATTCGTGAACACTAATTCATCTAGTCAAACGTCTGTAACAGAGAAGCGCTCTGTACAGGCGTTTTTATTATGCTTTTTGAATTTGATACCCTTTAAATAGGGTATTTTATTGTTGCAACGCGACAACTATACTATAATGAAAGGTAATGAATAAAAAGTTAACAAGAATAGAGAGGAATTTAGTTGATGAGGGAATTTGACCCACAAGGTGTTATCCCCAAGCACGTGGCCATCATTATGGATGGGAATGGGCGTTGGGCAACCGCCCGCCAGTTGAAACGTACGGACGGGCATCGTGAGGGACTGCAAGCAGTTCGCCGTGTCGCAACTGTCGCAGCAAAAATGGGAATTGAAGTACTTACCCTCTATGCATTTTCTACAGAAAATTGGAAGCGTCCAGTTTCAGAAGTACGCTTTTTGATGAACTTGCCGAAATATATGGAAGAAGAGGTTCTACCTGAACTGATTGAAAATAACGTTCAAGTGCGCATGATGGGGTTTACGACGGATATTCCTAAAAATACTTTAGAAGCTATACATCGTGCCGAACACTTAACGGTTGATAATGATGGTTTACTGTTAAATATTGCTTTTAATTACGGAGCAAGAGCAGAGATCGTTCAAGCTGTACAGAATATTGGACAGGAAATCGCACAGCAAAAGTTATCGCCAGCTCAAATCGATGAAGCACTCATTTCTAAACATTTAATGACTGCGGAATTAGGAGACAATAGTGATCCAGATTTCCTTATCCGTTCCAGTGGTGAAGTAAGATTGAGTAATTTCCTTTTGTGGCAACTCGCTTACTCGGAATTGTATTTCATAGACCGTTTTTGGCCTGATTTTGATCAGGAATTGTTTACGCACTGTATCGGCGAATTTCAGCATCGCAAGCGTCGTTTTGGCGGATTGACAGGATAGACCGATGAAGGGAGCATAGACAGATGACAGAACGTATCATCACAGCAATTGTTGCTGCAGCGATCTTCTTTCCGTTTGTAATTATCGGTGGCTTACCATTTGAGATCTTCGTTTGGGCTATTGCATCAATTGGATTTTTAGAGTTAATTCATATGATGGCTATTAAATGGCACAGTATCGAAGCGTTAATCGGCTATATCGTTATGATTTACAGTCTTTTTCCGTTTGGTGTGATTCAAATACATCACTTAGACAGTATGCCAACTTGGTTTTCCTATTTGAGTTTTTTGGCATTAGCTGCAGTAACTGTTTTTAAAGCAGATCAATTTACGTTTCCTAGAGCGGCAGCGCTTGGGAGTGGGGCAATGTATATCGGTATGGGATTCCGGTTTTTAATTGAAACACGTGACATTAGTCTGTCTAGTATTATCTTTATCTTATTTGTTTGTTTCGCTAACGATACATTCGCTTACTTTACAGGTGTGATGACTGGGAAACATAAATTGGCTCCTAAAATTTCGCCGAACAAAACAATCGAAGGCTCACTCGGTGGTATTGGAGGTGCTGTCGTGATTAGTATTATTTTGATGCTTATCCCATACTTTCATGATCCTTTCCCAACATTGACATTATTGCAGTTAGTGATTGTAACGATTGGGTTAGCGATTTTCGGACAGCTCGGCGATCTTCTAGAATCCGCCGTAAAACGTTACTATGATGTGAAGGATAGTGGACATTTATTACCGGGGCATGGCGGTATTTTAGATCGCTTTGATAACATGCTCTTAGTATTGCCAATGTTTCATTATCTATTAATGTTAGTGATTTAGTAGGAGTTAGTTATGAAAGCAATTATTATTTTCATTCTTATCTTCGGTATTTTAGTGATTTTTCACGAATTCGGTCATTTTATTATGGCTAAGCGTGCGGGAATTTTTGTTCGCGAATTTTCGATTGGTATGGGGCCGTTGCTTTTCCATTATGAGGGTGAAGAAACAACGTACAGTCTAAGGTTATTGCCACTCGGTGGTTATGTGCGGATGGCCGGTTTAGAAGAAAATAGTGAATATTTCACCCCAGGACAGCCGATCATCATTGGATTCAATGATGCGCATGAAATTGATCGCATATCTTTTGATGAAGATGAGGATATTGTGGATGGATTGCCAGTAGAGACGATCGAAGGTGATATGGATCAAGCATTTACATTAAAAGCGATTCCTTATGGTGAAACCGACCCTGTCACCTATACGATTAGTCATCAAGCGACGGTTATTGAATCGGACGGCAATATTGTGCGTGTTGCACCGCCAGAACGTCAATTTCAATCAGCAAAATTATTTGATCGACTATTAACAAATATTGCAGGACCTATTCAGAATTTTATTCTAGGAATTTTAGCCTTTGTGCTGATTGCTTTCTTGCAGGGTGGCGTTCCCTCAAATAGTAATACGCTAGGGAATATTCAGGCAGATTCCCCAGCACAAGCTGCAGGGTTAAAGGAGGGCGATCAGATCATCCAAGTTAATCAAACCACAGTCGATAGTTTTACAGCGATTCAACAAGAAATTCAAAAATATCCGAATCAAGAAGTGACGGTGACATTATCCGATAACCAAACAGTCACAGTAACGCCAAAAGCTCAAGAACTTTCTAACGGGGAGACGGTTGGTTTGATGGGGGCTGAGCGTACCATTGAACAAGGTTTTTGGAGCAAGATTAAATATGGCTTCACACAAGCTTGGACAATTATTACAGGTGTTATTGGTGTGATCGTTTCAATGTTTAAAACAGGATTTGATATCAATAATTTTGGTGGTCCTGTCTACATGTACCAAGCGACCACACAAGTCGCAGATATTGGCTTTACGGCAGTGTTATCCCTACTCGCCTACCTAAGTATCAATTTGGGTATGGTTAATATGTTGCCTTTCCCAGCACTTGATGGGGGGAAAGTCGTTCTTAATTTGATCGAATCCGTTCGTGGTAAGCCATTGAGCGCGAAAACAGAAGGTATGATCAATTTGGCAGGTGCTATTGGGATTTTGATCTTATTCATTGCCGTGACGTGGAACGATATTATGCGTTTCTTTTAGGTATTAAAGAAAGTGATATGTACAAGCACAAACAACAGTGAGGCATATCACTTTTTTCATTGCAGAGGAGAGTTCAGTAAACGAATGAAACAATCAGAAGAGCAATTATTTCAAGTTTTGATGACACAGCTAGGCTGGCAACCAGATGACCAAAATATGCAGAGTGGTCGCGTGGCCGATGTAACGATTCATACGCATTCCAGACGATATACGTTCCAATTGCGGTTTGAGAGACGACTCAGTGCGGCTCAAGCGAAACGTTTGATTCACGGGATTCAAAAGAAATTTTTAGGTATTGCGGCGACTGAAGTTGAACTCACTTATGAGGATGAGCGCTTCCCTACGGAAGAAGAATGGGAGGCTTATTGGCCACTGGTTGTTGAGCGTGAAGCTTTAAATGATGGCGTCGCTAAGCAATTATTGTGTCAGCAGCTGCCGACCATTGATCTAGAACAGCGCGCCATTACATTACGTGCTGAAAATCAACAAGTACAAGCAACGATTGAAAATCGCTATGCTCAATCTATAGTGTCAGGCTATCGCAAACTGGGCTTTCCAGATTTTCGTTTAAATGTCATTGTTGATACTGAGACGGTCAATGATCGCATGGAAAACTTTAACTCGCGTAAAGAAGCACTTGAAAAAGAGCAACAAGAAATTGCGAAAAAAGCGATTGAACGTCAAGAACAGCAAGCAAAAGAACCTGAAACGATTATCCCTGATAAAATCAATATCGGTCGTGATATTCCGAATGACACACCACTTCAACCGATGTCCTCTTTCAAGGAAGAGGAACGTGGTGTCATTATGGAAGGGGTCGTTTTTGAAGTTGAAGTCAAAGAGTTGAAGACAGGACGCTGTATCCTTAATGCTAAAATTTCAGACTATACGAGTGCGTTTAGTATTTCTAAATTCTCAAAAAATGATGAAGAAGTAGCTATATTCAAAGCAATTAAGACGGGAATGTGGCTGCGTGTACGCGGTGACATTCGTATGGATGACCGCTTCCTTAGAGATTTAGTACTCAATGTGTATGATCTTGAAGAAATCAGCAAAGACGTACGGCAGGATACGGCTGAAGAGAAACGTGTAGAATTACATTTACATACGAAGATGAGTGCGTTAGATGCGACGAATACCATTACCGATTATGTCGAACAAGCTAAAAAATGGGGAATGTCTGCGATAGCTTTAACAGATCACGGCGGAGTGCAAGCTTTTCCGGAGGCGAGCCGTGCTGCAAAAGCGAATGGCATCAAAGTATTGTATGGAATGGAAGCCAATGTGGTGGATGATGGTATTCCAATTGCCTACCAACCACAACACATCAATTTGGAAGATGCGACCTATGTTGTCTTCGACGTCGAAACGACAGGCTTATCGGCGATCTACGATAAAATTATCGAACTATCAGCCGTGAAAATGGAAAAGGGCAATGTGATTGATGAATTTAGTGAATTTATCAATCCTGGTCATCCTCTGTCAAAATTTACGACGGATTTAACAAGTATTACGGATGATATGGTTGCGGATGCCAGACCAGAAGAAGATATCATTAATGATTTCAGAAACTGGGCAGAGGGTACGATTCTTGTCGCTCACAATGCCACATTCGACATGGGCTTTTTAAACACAGCTTATCGTCGCTATGGCTTACCAGAAGCGGATAATGCGGTGATCGACACGTTAGAATTTGCACGCTTCCTTCATCCAGAATTTAAATCTTACCGCTTGAATACACTCGCTAAACATTACAAAGTCAATCTTGAACAACATCACCGTGCGATTTACGATGCAGAATCAACGGGGGCGTTGGCTTGGATCTTCGTTAATGAAGCGAAGGAAGATCATGGCTATCGCTATCACGATGAATTGAATAACGACCTCGGTCAAAATGATGCGTATAAAAACGGACGTCCTTTCCACGTCACCTTACTCGCAAAGGATCAAGAGGGATTAAAGGATATGTTCAAGCTCGTCAGTGCCTCGAACGTGAAATACTTCTATCGTGTGCCGCGTATTCCGAGATCTGTATTGAATAAATATCGAAAACATCTCCTCGTAGGTTCTGCATGTGCCGAAGGTGAAGTGTGGGAAGCCGCCATGCAAAAAGGAAAATCACAGGCGAGTGATAAAGCTAAAAAGTATGATTTTCTTGAGATTCAGCCTAAAGAAGTTTATCAGCCGTTGCTTGATAAGAATCTTGTACATAATGAACAAGAATTGGAAAAGATTATTAAAAATATCTTAGAGATTGGAAAAGATCTGGACATTCCAGTCGTTGCAACAGGTGATGTGCATTATCTCAACCCAGAAGATAAGATTTATCGCGAGATCTTGAAAAACTCAGATAAGAGTCATCCGCCGATGAAATCTTTCCCAGAAGCACACTTCAGAACAACTAATGAGATGCTAGAAGCTTTTAGCTTTTTAGGAGAGGAAACCGCACATCGTATTGTTATTGAAAACTCCCAAAAGATTGCGGATATGATCGATGAGATCGAACCAATCCATAATAAGTTATATACACCGCATATTAACGGTGCCGAGGAAGCAATTAGAGATGATTCTTACCAACGAGCTCATGATATTTATGGAGATGAACTGCCAGAAATTGTGAGTGAGCGTTTGGAACGTGAGCTCAAAAGTATTATTGGTAATGGGTTCTCTGTGATTTACTATATCGCGCAGAAACTGGTAGCTAAATCGAATGATGATGGCTATATCGTTGGTAGTCGCGGTTCTGTCGGGTCATCATTTGTGGCGACAATGTTAGGAATTACCGAAGTTAACCCACTGTCGCCGCACTATGTCTGCTTAAACTGTCATCACAGTGAATTTTTCACGCATGGTGAAATTGGTTCAGGGTTTGATTTACCGGATAAGAAGTGCCCGGAGTGTGGCGAACTGATGATGAAAGATGGGCATGAGATTCCATTCGAAACATTTTTAGGTTTCCATGGTGACAAGGTGCCGGATATCGATCTGAACTTCTCCGGGGAGTATCAAGCAGATGCGCACGAATATACCAAAGTCTTGTTCGGAGAAGATCATGTGTTTAAGGCTGGAACCATTTCAACAGTGGCTGAAAAAACAGCATATGGTTATGTACTTGGGTATGATCGCGATAATAACTTAAACTTACGCCCAGCCGAACGTGATTTTTATGCGAAAGGTGCGACAGGTGCAAAACGAACCACAGGACAGCATCCAGGAGGGATTATTGTTATTCCAGATGATATGGATGTTTTTGATTTTACTCCTGTACAGTATCCAGCTGATGAACAGAATGCCTCATGGCGGACCACGCATTTCGATTTCCATTCTATCCATGATAATGTGCTGAAGTTAGACTGTCTGGGCCACGATGATCCAACGGTTATTCGTAAATTGCAGGATCTTTCAGGCATTGCGCCGACAGCTATTCCGACCGATGATGCGGAAGTTTATAAGATTTTTAATGGTACGGATGCGTTGGGAGTGACGCCGGAACAGATTTTCTCTAAAACAGGAACATTTGGTATTCCAGAGTTTGGGACACGTTTTGTCCGTCAAATGTTAGAAGATACGCATCCGAGCACCTTTGCGGAACTCGTGCAAATTTCTGGGTTATCACATGGTACAGACGTATGGCTTGGGAACTCACAGGTGCTTGTGCGTGAAAAAGGTTTGGAATTGAAGGAAGTTATCGGGTGTCGTGACGATATCATGATGGACTTAATTCATATGGGCGTGCCGACGAGTGACTCTTTCCAAATCATGGAAAAAGTACGTAAGGGTAAAGGTTTATCAGAGGAACACCGTGCGATTATGAAGGAACATAATGTACCAGAATGGTTCATGTGGTCATGTACAAAGATTAAGTACATGTTCCCAAAGGCGCACGCTGCAGCATATGTTTTGAATGCGTTACGTGTGGCATGGTTTAAAGTACACAAACCACTTTACTATTACTGTGCGTACCTCAGTGTTCGTGCGTATGATTTCGATCTGCCGAACATGTCAGGGGGACTTGAGACATGTAAAGGGCGTCTAAAAGAGATTATGGCAAAAGGCAATGATGCGACGAAGAAAGAGCAGGATCTACAAATTGTGTTAGAACTTGTTAACGAAATGTGGGAGCGTGGCTATCGATTTGAAATGGTAGATCTCGAGAAATCCGATGCTGAAAGTTTTATCATTGATGAAGAAAATAAAGCATTGATTGCTCCGTTCCGCGCAATCCCAGGTCTCGGGACGAGTGTTGCACATCAAATTATTGCGGCACGCGAAGAATCACCATTCTTATCCAAAGAAGACCTCAAAAAACGTGCGCATGTATCACAGTCAACCATTGACTTCATGACACAGTATCATATGGTGGATAATTTGCCAGATGAGAACCAATTGAGCTTATTTGATATGTAATTAGTATATTATTTGAGGTTACTGCTAGCTTTCGTTATAGTAGTAATAGGTTATAAAGTAGGATTCGTACACGAGTATCAGGTACGAATCCTGCTTTTTTGTAGCAAGAATTAGAGAGGAGATCCATATGACGGAGAAAAATGTCATGTTAACCGCAATTGTTGACCGTGAAATTGGACGTGATGTCCTTAAGGTTGCACGTCAAAAAGGTGCAGTCGGCGCAACCAGTCTTCATGGACGTGGAGGGTTAGAAATGGCTGATGTCGATAACGCATTACACGTCCCAATTGATCCACAAAAAGATATTGTCGTAATGGTTGTTCCAGAAAGTCAAGCGTCCACGATTTCTAAAAGTATCTGCCAAGCATTAGATTTCGAAAAACCTGGTACAGGTATTATCTTCGGTGCGGAGGTTAACCAAGCAACTGGTTTGTATAACAAAGGGATTAGCGAAGAAATCGAGGAATTTTAATGCAACTACTTTACGATAAATTAAAAGAAACGATGACATCGGTACTTCCGATCGTCGTCATTGTGTTTCTCTTGTCACTCTTCATGGTTGACATTCCTGGCGATATGATGATTCGATTCATCATCGGCGCGGTATGTTTAATCCTCGGTTTGACCATTTTCTTACTCGGTATTGACGTTGGGATGACGCCAATCGGTGAAAAGATGGGGGAGTCAATCGTCAAAAGTTCGTCGATTAAATTTATACTGTTTCTGACTTTCCTGATTGGATTCAGTGTGACAGTTGCTGAACCAGATTTAGCTGTTCTCGGTGAACAAATTGCTGAGGCAACTGGAGGTATGTTATCAGCAGGATTGATTATTTCAGTTGTTGGTATCGGTGTCGGAGCTATGGTATCGATGGGGATGGTTCGTGTCTTAAAGGGGATCCCATTGAAATACTTCTATACAGCGACCTATGGATTGATCTTCGTCATCTGCCTACTCGCATCCACTGACTTTATTGCCATGGGATTTGACTCTTCAGGATCAACGACAGGTGCATTAACCACACCATTTATTTTGAGAATCGGTGCGAGTGCATCCGCATTGAAATCCGGCGAATCGTCTGAAAAAGACTCGTTCGGGCTAGTTGGGGCGATGAGTACAGGACCGATTATTGCGGTGATGCTGATGTCGCTGTTTGTGGCTACAGATCTGAGTGGTACAGGGTCCGCCTATGAATATACACAAGGCATTTTTGAACCATATATCAACTCATTTGGTCCAACCATTTTAGAAACATTATTATCGCTCGCACCGATTATGTTGATTTTTTGGGCGATGAATCACTTCTATTTCCATACCGAAAAGGAAGAACTTGGTGATATTCTCAAAGGGATCGCCTATACATTCATCGGTTTAGTGCTGTTCTTAACAGGAGTCAATCAGGGATTCTTTGATATGGGGCATTATCTTGGTGAGCAGTTATCTGAAGGGTTTGAGAATTGGCTACCTGTTGTCTCGGCAGTATTAGGATTTGTGGCTGTATTAGCTGAACCAGCTGTCCACGTTCTCGGAGATCAAGTTGAAGAAATTACAGGTGGTTTCATCAATCAGAAACTATTGATCGGCACCTTCTGTCTTTCTGTCGGCGTCGCTGGTGCGTTGGCCATGCTGAAGATCATGATTCCTGCGTTAGAACTCTGGCATTTTGTTCTCGCATTCTTTGGTTTATCACTTATCCTGACATACTTCGTAGATGATTTGTTCACAGGTATCGCATTTGATGCCGGTGGGGTAGCGTCAGGGCCAATGACAGCAACGTTTATTCTAGCATTCTCTCAGGGGGTTGCTGAATACTTACCACAAGCTGATGCGGTCAGAGATGGCTTCGGAATTATTGCGATGGTTGCAATGGTTCCAATTACCATGGTATTACTATTAGGATTAATCTTTACGATTAATATGAAAAAAGATGAACAAGCAAAAAATGAAACGGAGGCGGAATAATGGCAGAACAATCGTCATCATTAGTTGCCTTTATCGCAATTATCAAAAAAGGAATTACTGCAAAATTTGTTAAGCATCTGAAATCGGTGGACTTTCACGGAGCAACGGTGATTCAGGGTAAAGGCACCGTTGCCGATGCGTTTACTAACCGTTTAGGTGTCCACGATAGTAGTCGTGAAGTGGTAATTACGTTAATTGAGAAGAAATATGAAGAAAAAATTCATCAAGTTGCTGAAGAAAAATTTCATATTTCAGCAAAAGGTCACGGTATTCTCTTTTCTTTAGATGTTACCAGTTGTTATGGTAAGCGTGAGTACGACTACGCCTTCGATGATAGTGCTGAGCAAGAAGATCATCAATTACTCTGGACAATTGTTGACCGTAATCAAGGGGCTAAGGTTGTTAAGTTGGCGACTGAAGAGGGCGCAAGAGGTGCGACAGTACTGCATGGACGCGGTATAGGTGATAAGAATGCACGTAAGATTTTTAGTATTCCAATCGAATTGGAACGCGATATCGTGTTACAAGTGATTCCGTCTGATATGTTAGTTGATATTGCAGATCATATCGATACTGCTTTGTCGTTGAATACCCCAGGGCACGGCATTCAGTTCACAACACCGGTGAATGGGTCACTTGGTATCAGTAGTATTCATTCAGCGGATGAACACTTGTCTTGATATTGCACTTCACATAATAGTTTGATATGATTAGCTGAGAGAAGGCGAGAGGAGTGAGCGGAGACGCTCGCTCTTTTTATTGAAAACACAATGAGAGGGGTGTTGGGAATGTCAAAAATTACGGAAGCTGCTCAAACGGTGATTGAGCCGGAGCTTTCGGCGATGGGATTTGAATTATTTGATTTGCAGTTTGCCAAAGAAGGCGGTGATCATTATCTGAGAGTTTTCATTGATAATGACGCCGGTGTTACTTTAGATGACTGTGTGGCAGTGAGCGAACGTCTCTCTGTTGTACTCGATGAGAAACCAGATTTAATCCCGAGTGCTTATTTCTTAGAAGTGTCCTCACCTGGAGCAGAGCGTCCATTGAAAGATGACCGCGCACTTCAGAAAGCGATTGGCGATTGGGTGCATCTCAATTTCTATGCACAAATCGATGGGGTGAAGGAAGTCGAAGGGCGTTTGTTAGCCTATGATGACTCAACATACACCCTCGAAACAAAAGATAAAACACAACGTATTGAAAAGAGTTATGAACGTAAGAATGTGTCATTAATCCGATTAGCGATCGAATTTTAAGAGAAGGGGTTTAAAAACGGTGAGTAAGGAACTGGTCAACGCTTTTGATATTCTTCAAGAAGAAAAGAATATTTCAAAAGATACGATTATTGAGGCCGTAGAGTCTGCATTGATTTTTGCATACAAAAAGAATTACGACCAAGCACAAAACGTTGAAGTTTCATTTGATGAGAAAAAAGGCGAATTTAAAGTATACGCTGTCAAAGAAGTTGTCGATACAGTGATGGACTCCAATTTGGAAGTCTCATTAAAAGACGCTTTAGCCATTCACAGAGCCTATGAAATTGGCGATCATATTCATTTCGAAGTGACACCGAAGAACTTTGGGCGTTTAGCTGCACAAACTGCAAAACAAGTAATCACACAACGTTTACGTGAAGCAGAACGTGCGAAGATTTACGAAGAATATGTTGATTATGAAGACGACTTATTAACGGGTGTTGTAGAACGCCATGATCGTCGTTTTGTATATGTCAATTTAGGACGTATTGAAGCGGTATTGACACATGAAGGTCAAATTCCTGGTGAACAGTTTACGCAACATGAACGTATCCAGGTATACGTTGAACGTGTGGAAAACACGACAAAGGGACCACAAATCTATGTGAGTCGTACCCATCCGAATATTATCAAGCGTTTGTTCGAACAAGAAGTGCCAGAAATTTATGATGGTACTGTAGAAATCAAAGCCATTGCGCGTGAAGCTGGTGATCGTAGTAAGGTTGCAGTGTACTCGCATGATCCAAATATTGATGCGGTAGGTACTGCGGTAGGACAGAGAGGACAACGTGTTCAGACAGTTGTCAATGAGTTGCGTGGTGAAAATATGGATATCGTCGAATGGGACGAAGATCCAGAAATTTTCATTAGTCATGCTTTAAATCCAGCACAAGTTTTAGAAGCACATTTCGTACCGAACGAAAAATCAGTTGTCATTGTCGTGCCTGATGATCATTTATCGTTAGCAATTGGTCGTCGCGGTCAGAATGTTCGTCTAGCCGCTCGATTGACAGGATACAAGATTGATATTAAATCAGCGAGCGAATGGGAAACTTTCCAAGATTCACCAGAGTATGATGAATTGTTCGTGGTGATTGATGCTACAGCTACGGATGCAGAAGTTCAGTCCGATACAGAGGTGACTGAAACCTCACTGAATGATATTTCTCTGGATGAATTATTTGATGAATCTGCGGAAGAGAATACAGTTGATGAAGAGGCTTTGATTGATTCAACGGTTACTGATGAGGAAACATTAGATTAGGGGAGCGATCTCTAATGAAAAAACGCAAAATACCGATGCGAAAGTGTGTCGTAACGGGTGAACAGTATCCTAAGAAAGATCTCGTTCGCATCGTTCGTACACCAGAACAAGAGGTGGCGATTGATCCGACTGGAAAGATGAACGGTCGAGGGGCTTATATTGTAATGGAGCCTGAGGTTGTTAAAACCTCACAAAAGAAACATATTTTAGATCGTCATTTAAAAGTTCAAATTTCTGATGAGTTTTATCAGGAACTCTATGAATATGTTGATCACCAAAAGGCACGTAAAGAGATTATGCCATGAATGATCGACGTTTAAATTTATTAGGTTTAGCGCAAGTTGCAGGTGGTTTAGTGAGCGGTAACGATCAAGTCGTCGAAGCCTTGTTAAATCGACAAGCCAAACTTGTGATCATAGCATCTGATGCTTCAGAATCAACCAAAAAAGATTTTCGGTTGAAGTGCGAGCGACAGCATATCGTATTGAATGACGATTTTTCAACGATAGAATTGAGTCATGCGCTCGGAAAGAAACGTAAAGTCTGTGCATTGACAGATAGCGGTTTTTCACGATCGTTTTTAGAGAAGTCAAAGAATATTGAGGTATCAGATATGAATTAATGAGTGGGAAAGGTGATGTTATGTCCAAAAAGAGAATTTATAAATTTGCAAAAGAAAATAACATGTCAAGTAAGGAAATGCTAGACGCATTGCAGCGTGCTGGCTTTACCTATAAGAGTCATATGGCAATGATTGGGGATGAAGAGATGGATAAAGTAAAATCATTCATTCATCAAAATGGAACGCCTAAACAAGAAACTGCGCATGCAGAGAACAACAATCAATCATCTAAAAACAAAAATGCAGCGCACGGTGGTCAGAATAATAACGGACATTCACATCAATCACATGCAAACAATGGTAAAAAAACACATACAAATGGTTCTCACCAACAGAAAGATGCGGCTCACTCATCTAAAACGCAGGATAGCAATGACCATCGCCAAAACAAAAATAATCATAAGAAAAACAAGAAAAATCAAAATCACCAAGATAGCCACAAGGGTGGTAATCGTTCTGACAACAATGCGCAGAATAATAAATCAAATAACAAGAAGAAACGCAATAAAAAGGATAAAAAACAGCGTAACAAGCAAAAATTCAATCCTAACATGCGTAAAACTATTCACCGTGACCAACCGAAAGCTAACGGACCGAAAGAACTCCCAGACAAGATTGAATATACTGAAGGCATGACGGTTGCGGAATTAGCGAAGAAATTACACCGTTCACCTGCCGAAGTCGTTAAAAAATTATTCGGCATGGGTGTGATGGCAACGCAGAATGATTCACTTGAAAGTGATGCCATTGAATTAATTTTGGATGACTATGGCGTACAGGCTGAAGAAAAAGTCCAGATTGATGAAGCTGATTTCGATGTTTACTTCGAAGAAGCTGAGAATGCTGATGCTGATCAGAAAGATTCACGTCCACCAGTTGTGACGATCATGGGTCACGTTGACCATGGTAAAACGACTTTACTTGACTATTTACGTCAAGCCAATGTTGTTGAAGGTGAAGCGGGCGGAATTACTCAGCATATCGGTGCTTACCAGGTGCGCGTTGATGATGAACGTTTAGTAACATTCTTGGACACGCCAGGACATGAAGCCTTCACGACAATGCGTGCACGTGGTGCCGATGTTACTGACGTTGTTGTTATCGTCGTCGCTGCAGATGATGGTGTAATGCCTCAGACGATTGAAGCGATCAACCACGCCAAAGCAGCTGAAGTACCGATTATTGTGGCTGTGAATAAAATTGATAAACCAAATGCTAACCCAGATCGCGTGAAACAGGAATTAATGGAATATGAATTGATTCCTGAAGAATGGGGTGGCGATACTATCTTCGTTGAAATTTCAGCAAAATTCGGTCAAGGTATTGATGACTTGCTTGAAATGATTACGTTAGTATCCGATGTCCAAGAGCTTGAAGCGGTTCATGATCATCTCGCTATGGGATCTGTTATTGAAGCGCGTTTAGACCCACATCGTGGTTCTGTAGCTACAGTATTAGTTCAATACGGGACATTAAATCACGGTGATGCGATTGTTGCTGGGGATACTTTCGGACGTGTACGTACGATGACCAACGACCAGGGACGCCGTATCCAAACAGCTGGACCTTCAACGCCAGTAGAAATTACAGGTCTTCAGGAAGCACCATCTGCCGGTGACCGCTTTGTCATTGTTAAAGATGAAAAAACAGCGCGTGCGATCGGTAGTGAGCGTGCAATGCGTGCACAAGAAGCGCGCCGTAACCAGTCTACTAAGGTAACGCTCGACAACTTGTTTGATACCTTGCAAGAAGGTACGCTCAAGACAGTTAATATCGTCCTGAAAGCTGATGTTCAGGGATCGGTTGAAGCAATCAAAGGTTCGTTGAACAAAATTGATGTTGAGGGCGTTAAGGTGGATATCATCCATGCTGCTGTCGGGGCGATCAATGAAAGCGACGTTTCTTTGGCAAGTGCTTCCAATGCCATTATTGTTGGGTTTAACGTACGTCCAACAACGAATGCACGCCAAGAAGCAGAAACAACTGAGACTGATATCCGTACGTACAATATCATTTACGATTTGATTGAAGATATTGAACACGCGATGAAAGGACAATTAGAACCAACCTTCCGTGAAGAAGTAACAGGTGAAGTAACGATTCGTGAAACGTATAAAGTCTCTAAAGTCGGTACGATCGGCGGGGGTATCGTTAACGAAGGATACATCACCAACAAGAGTCAGATCCGCGTATACCGTGACAATGTGAAGATTTACGAAGGTGAATTAGCATCATTACGTCGTTACAAGGATGATGTGAAAGAAGTTAAAAAAGGTTACGAATGTGGTTTGACAATCCAAGATTATAACGACATCAAAGTCGATGACGTAATTGAAGCGTACCACATGGTTGAAGTGAAACAATAGGAGGCAGCTAATGGCCAAATATCGTGTAGAGCGTGTATCACAACAGATTATGCGTGAAGTAACAGATATTTTAATGCATGAGGTTAAGGATCCAGGCGTTAAGGATGTCACGATTACTGATGTACATTTAACGGGTGATTTACAAGATGCGACAGTTTACTACTCAACGCTGAACGATGATGAAGAATCGAAGCGTGCTGTAGCGGAATCTTTAGATAAGGTTAAAGGTCTCGTGCGTAGTAAGGTGGGCGAACGCATTCATATTTACAAAACCCCTGATATTCGTTTTGAACGTGACCAATCGATCGCTTACGGACAACGTATTGATGAATTATTAAATCAAATTCATAAAGATGACAATAATGAAGAATAGTTAGTTGATAGGATCAGCCATTGGCTGATCCTATTTTTTTGTATCAGATATAGTTCTATAGTTAAACTGTTTGACTTACAAACTACTTTAAGATACGATAACCACGTCATTGATTATTGATGAAAATAACAATCTATTGAGCAAGCGAGATATAGCGTATAGAAAGGTGGTTAGACGATGAGTGTCATGAAAGCAGACGAGATTATGACTTTGCTTCCAAATCGGTATCCGACATTATTTATTGATCGCGTTGATGAGTTGGTTCCAGGCGAATCGATTACTTGTGTGAAGAATGCATCAGTTAATGAGGAATTCTTTCAAGGGCATTTTCCTGATAATCCTGTAATGCCTGGTGTATTGATTATTGAAACACTTTCTCAGGCAGCATCAATTTTGATTTTAAAGACGGAAGATAACAGTCAAAAAGCCGTTTCACTACAGTCGGTGGATCGTGCCAAATTCCGCCATGTCGTATTGCCTGGCGATGTGTTGACTGTCAATGTAACAGTGCGGGAAGCAACAGCGGACACCGTGAAAGTTAACTGTGAAGGAACAGTTGATAATCAAACCGCGTGTTCCGCCGTATTAACGTTTGCGATTTCAGATAAGTAAGAGTGGAGAAAAGAGGACGGTTAGTGTGACGAAAAACGATTGGGAGCGGTGGAAAAGTTATACAGAAGTCAAACAATTATGGCTTGAAGTTTATGATCAAATGATCCGAACGGAAGAATATGCATTAAGGCATAGCCAATTCAATGACATCACACCGAAAGAGTTACATGTGATTCATGTGATTGGATTACACGGTGATAAACGTTCCACTGATGTCGCGAGACGCCTATCCGTGAGTAAGGGGACCCTAACAGCTAAATTAAATTCACTCGAACGAAAAGGTTACGTTGAACGCGTACACGATAAAAATGACCGTCGTGTAACTTTTCTAGCATTAACGAATAAGGGGCGATTATTGTATCGCGCACATAATGCGATACATAAAAAGATTATGACCCCTTATCTCAGAGGGCTTGATGACGATAATATTGCGAATATCAAAAACGCATTAATTGATGTCGAAAAAGTCATCAAAGAGGTTAGAGAGTAATTGCTCAGCAACGTTTATCTGAGCTTGCATTGTAAATCATTCTTGAACGGTTTGATATGAATGATTAAGAACAATATGTTATGGTAAACAACGTTGTCGCTTAGCGATAGCTAATTGTTAAAATAAAAATTTTTTGGAGGTATTTGTAATGACTAAAGAAGAAGTATACAGCAAGATTAAAACAATTTTGGTAGAAGAGTTAGACGTTGAAGAAGAAAAAGTTACACCAGACGTTAATATTCAAGAAGACTTAGAAATTGATAGTTTAGATCTCTTTGATGTGATTGATAGTTTAGAAGATGAATACGATATCGAAATTGATACTGATGAAAACGAAGATCTTCAAACATTGGATCAATTATCAGAATACGTTTTAACCCAAATTAATAACAAATAATGATCAAAAGCGATTGCCACATTCATTTTGAATTTTCTACGTGTGTGAATGCATAAACGTTTCAATTTGGATGTAGCGAGCGATTCAAAATTAGGAGAGTATTCAACCGTAATGGTGTTTGGGATACTCTCCTTTGTGCATATAACTCTTTTTTATTGAGAAATGCATCAGAAGACAAATTTTCTTAAAAAAGGAGTTGTGACATCAATCGTAAATGATGATAGCAAACGAACGGAAGAAGGGGAGTCATTGTGACTGAACAAAAAGTAGCCATTGTTACAGGTGGCGGAAAAGGAATCGGTTTAGCCGTTTCAAAACGTTTATTAGCTGATGGACACTTTGTTGTGATCAATTCCCATCATGAATTAAGTGACGAAGCTATTTCAGAACTGGCCGAATACGAAGGCTCATATACCAATATTTTGGGTAGTGTGACTGAAGAAGATGATGTCAAAAAAATTATCAATGAAACAACTGATAAGTATGGACGCATTGATATTTTGGTAAATAATGCAGGCATCACACGTGATATGCTATTCCCACGTATGAAATCAGAAGATTTTAAGGCGGTAATCGATACAAACTTGTTTGGTACTTTCTTAATGAGTAAATACGCCTTCAAAAAAATGCAACGTGCCCGTACTGGTGTCATTATTAGCCTTGCAAGTATTGTTGGGTTACACGGTAATATGGGACAAGCAAACTATGCAGCTAGTAAGGCTGGTGTCATTGGTTTGACAAAAACAATGGCCAGAGAAGGTGCGCGCCGTGGTGTTCGTGCAAATGCGATTGCCCCAGGTATGATTAAGACGCAAATGATTGAATCGATGAACGATAGACGTCAGCAAGAAATTTTGGATAATGTGCCATTGGGCCATTTTGGTACCCCAGAAAATATTGCAGATACGGTGGTATTTCTTGCTAATAACGATTACATCACAGGTCAAGTGATTACAGTAGATGGCGGCGTAACGATTTAGTAATTAAAGGAGTAGGTTATGAACAGAGTCGTAGTTACTGGTATGGGCGCAATTGGCGCAATTGGTAATGATAGAGAAACTTTTTTAAATAATTTGTTCGATTCGACAGTAGGTATTGATACCATCACTGCATTCGATGATTATGAAGAAACAGGTATCACGGTTGCTGCTGAGGTAAAGAATTTCGATCCAAGTGAACGACTCGATAAACGTGATGCGCGTCGTAATGATAAATTTATCAATTACGCTCTATATACCACTGCAGAAGCGTGGGAACAATCTGGTTTAACAGAGGATAGTGTAGCGCCCGAAGATCTCGGTGTGATGTGGGGATCCGGTATTGGTGGTTTACTAACTATCCAAGAACAGGTAACCAAGATGTTGAATAAAGGATCAAAACGCGTTTCACCATTCTTTATCCCTAATGCCATTATTAATATGGCTGCGGGTAAGTTATCCATCGCTTACAATGCAAAAAATACTTCACAAGGCATTGTTACTGCTTGTTCATCTGCGACAAATGCGATCGGGGATGCCTATGAATGGATCAAAGCAGGCAAAGCTAAAGTCATGATTACAGGAGGATCGGAAGCGCCGATCGGTAAAGCTGGCGTCGCTGGTTTCGCGGCATTAACAGCTTTGACAACTGAATCAGCCCCAACGAAAGCAGCGATTCCTTTTGATAAAAATCGTAGTGGTTTTGTAATGGGTGAAGGCTCGGGAACATTAATATTAGAAGATTACGAACATGCAAAAGCCCGTGGTGCCAATATTTTAGCGGAAATCACAGGTTATGGTTCAACGAGCGATGCTTATCATGTCACTGCACCGGATACTGAAGCAGCTGGTGCTAAACGCGCCATGGCGATGGCTGTTGAACAGTCAGGCGTATCATTGACAGATTATGACTACATCAATGCACACGGAACAAGCACACAGGCGAATGATAGTACCGAAGCACAGGGTATTCATGAATTATTTATAGATAATGATCATCTTCTTGTCAGCAGTACAAAAGGGATGATGGGACATGCCTTGGGAGCCGCTGGTGCATTGGAAGCTATTGCGACAATCGGTGCGCTTGTTCATCAGCAATTACCAGTCAATGTGGGCGTCAACGAGCAAGATGATGCCTGCCCAATCACACTCGTCAATGATGAAAATAAAAAATCTCCTGTTCGCTATGCGTTGAGTAACTCACTCGGTTTCGGTGGACATAATGCTGTGTTAGCTTTCAAGAAATATGAGGCATAACATGGAATTAAAAGATGTCAAAGAGTTATTGAAGACATTTGACCAATCAGATGCGATGGCGCTCGATTGGTCAGAGGGAGATTTTCAGATTCATTTAAGTAAACGTGAACAGAGCGATACTTTGATTTCAGGTGATACATTGCATCAAGCATCCGCTAGCGATTCGACAGCAGAGGTCGTTGAATCTGGTGCTTTAGAGCAACATGAAAAGACATCGGTAGTTGATGATCAGGAACTAGACACTGGTCAGATGATCAATTCGCCAATGGTTGGCTTGGTATACCTGTCACCATCACCAGATGATGCTACGTATAAAGCGATTGGTGACACCGTTGAAGTTGGCGATGTGCTATGTACCATTGAAGCGATGAAGATGTTTACAGAAGTAAAAAGTACTATAAAAGGCACATTAACAGAAATTCTCGTTTCAGATGGTGATATGGTGGAATATGACCAACCATTAATGAAAGTGAGTGAGACAAAGTGAGCATGACGTTTTCAGCAGAGGATTTACCACAGAAATATCCAATGCGAATGGTTGATGAGTTTTTAGAAGTAACACCAGGTAAAGGTGCTAAAGCAAAAAAAGTTGTTCAAGAAAATGATTACTTTTTAGCGGATACAGCTACAAATGATAAGGCACTTTTGCGTCCGGTAATCCTAGAAGCATTGGCACAAACTGGCGTTTCTGCGATTCTTTCCCTTCCTGAAAATCAAGAGAAGAATGTATTCTTCGGAGGGATTAAAAAAGCTGTATTTCATGATGATTTTAGAGTCGGTGATGAGCTGATTCTATCAGTCGAAATGCAAAAATTCCGTCACACAGTAGGGACAGGACACTGTACGGTCACGCGTGATGAAGAAATCATTTGTGAAGCGGATCTATCATTTATTATTGTTGATCAATAACGGAGTTATTAGATAAAAGGTGAAGTATGTTTAGCAAAGTATTAGTGGCTAATCGTGGTGAAATTGCTGTACAAATTATACGCGTGCTGCATGATATGGGTATTAAAGCTGTTGCAGTGTATTCAACAGCTGATCGCGACAGTTTATTTGTACGCTTGGCAGACGAGGCAATATGTGTTGGCGATGCATTGCCCAAAGATTCTTATTTGAATATGCAGAATATCTTGAGTGCTGCCGTGCTGACGGCCTGTGATGCCATTCATCCAGGTTATGGTTTCTTATCCGAAAATCCTAAATTTGCTGAACGATGTGCGGAAAGTCAGATAACTTTTATTGGTCCGGATGCTGAATTGATGGCTATTATGGGAGATAAGGCACGTGCGCGTGAGACTATGCAAGTAGCAGGTGTACCTGTAATTCCAGGGAGTGAGGGTGTAGTTCGTTCTGTAGCAGAGGCTGAGCAGATTGGGCATGCGATCGGTTTTCCATTATTGCTAAAGGCAGCGGCTGGCGGTGGTGGTAAGGGTATCCGTCGTGTTGAAGATATGTCAACGTTGAAAGTTGCATTCCAAGAAGCGCAACAAGAAGCATTGGTTTCTTTCGGCGACGATAGTATGTATATCGAAAAAGTCATCACACAAGCGAAGCATATTGAAGTGCAAGTTGTTGCAGATACTTTTAGTAACATTGTAACTTTGCCGGAACGCGATTGTTCAATGCAACGCAAACATCAAAAAGTCATTGAGGAATCGCCATGTTCACTCCTTACAGATGATGAACGTCAGCGATTAATGCAGACCGTTTCTCGTGCAGTAGCACATATTGGCTACACTAATACAGGAACATTTGAGTTTTTGATGGATGACACGCATCAGTTCTATTTTATGGAAATGAATACGAGACTTCAGGTGGAACACACGATATCTGAAGCCGTCACAGGCTTAGAATTGATTAAGGCACAACTATTAGTAGCAGCCGGGGAACCGTTACCATTTAAACAATCAGATATTCAACTGTCAGGTCATGCGATTGAATGTCGCTTAAATGCGGAGGATCCAGCACAAGATTTTATGCCGCAGCCGGGGAAGCTTCAGCATCTCTATTTCCCAGTTGGTACGCTCGGTGTACGTATTGATTCTGGGATTGTTGCTGGTGATGTGATTCAACCATTCTATGACTCAATGATTGCAAAATTAATTGTACACGGTGAGACGCGAGAAGAAGCCATTGCTAAGATGCAACGCGTACTCCAGGAAACGACGATCGATGGTGTGAAAACCAATAAAGCTTATCTTTCACAGCTATTGATGACCGATGATTTCCAGAATGGTCGTCACTTAACGACAACCATTGAGACACTAAAATCGTTACCTCTGTTAGTAGATAATGTAGATGTTTCATTGGATCATCAACAGTTACAAACGCAGATGAATCAAGTTCCTGATGAAATGATGACACGCTGTCCAAAATGTCACCAGGATTGTTTTACTAGAGAGCTAGGTAAATATAAAACCTGTCCTAACTGTGGTTACGGTTTTAGATTAACAGCCTACGAGCGTGCAGACTGGTTATTCGATAACTATCGAGTGATGGATGACGCGTTAACGGTACCTGAGCAGTTTTTAGAAGACGGTGCCTATCAGCAAAAAGTTGCTGTAGGCAAAGATAAGACAGCACTTAATGAAAGTGTCATGACAGGCATTGGAAGTATCGACGGTTTGTCAACAGCATTTGGGATTATGGATCCATTTTTTGTCATGGGAAGTTTAGGTAGCATGACAGGCGAAAAGATTACTCGATTGTTTGAAACGGCGACGGCTCAGCGTTTACCTGTCGTAATGTTCACCGCTTCTGGTGGTGCTCGCATGCAAGAAGGCATCCATTCACTGATGCAGATGGCAAAAACATCGCAAGCGGTGGCTAAGCATCACGAAGCAGGACTGTTTTATCTCGTTGTGCTTTGTGATCCGACCACTGGTGGTGTCACAGCAAGTTATGCCATGCAGGGGGACATTATTTTGGCTGAGGCGCAGGCACTAGTTGGTTTTGCGGGAAGACGTGTCATTGAACAAACGACACTCACCACACCACCTGATGACTTCCAATCTGCGGAAACCGTGTTGAAAAACGGCTTCATTGATGCTGTTCTTCCGAGAGAAGATATCCGTTCAGCAGTTGTGCAGTTGTTGCAATTTCATCACGAGAAAGAGGTGGCGATGGATGAGTAATCATGCGTATGATAAAGTGTGCGCAGCACGCAGCCGAGAGAAAATACAAACCCAAGCACTGATTCATCAATTAGTCGATCATTTCTTTGAGTTGCATGGTGATCGTGCGTACGCAGATGATCCTGCGGTTATTGGCGGTCTCGGTTATTTAAATGATCAACCATTGACAGTGATAGGCATTCAAAAAGGGCAAACACCAGCTGAAACGATTGAACGTCATGGTGGTAGCCCAACGCCTGCAGGTTATCGAAAAGCATTGCGATTAATGAAGCAAGCTGAGAAATTTCATCGTCCGGTACTCACGCTTATCAATACGCCCGGTGCGTGGTCTGATGCAGATGCGGAGTATAAAGGTGTGGGATCTGTTATCGCACAGTGCTTAAAAGAAGGTCTACGCTTAAGTGTACCTTACCTTACAATTATTGTGGGAGAAGCAGGTAGTGGCGGCGCGTTGGCATTGGCGTCAGGAGATCGTGTTTGGATGTTTGATGATAGTATCTACTCCGTGATCTCTCCAGAGGGATATGCGAGTATCCTTTTCAAAGATGCTTCGCGCGTTGAGGAGGCTGCCAGCACACTAAAATTAACACCGGAGGATTTACTCAAAGATCAAATCATTGAAAAGGTGATTCCTGAATATCATAATGGTGATGATTTTACTGTGCTGAAACAAGAAATAACAGAAGCATTACAGGAACTGGGACAGTTATCAGAAACAGAATTATTAACGCAGAGATATCAGCGATTTAGACGGTTTTAGTCAATTTTGAGGAGGACTGTAAATGAGTGGTTTTTTATCTGGAAAAACATTTGTAGTAATGGGTGTCGCTAATAAGAAAAGTATTGCATGGGGAGCTGTGCAGTCAATCTTAGCACAAGATGGTAAGGTTATTTTGACATATCAGAATGAACGTTTACTAAAGAGTTTGAAACGTTTTGTTCCAGAAGATATTCCGATGATTGAATGTGATGTCGCTGAAGATGAAAATATCGAGAAAGCTTTCAGTGAAATTAAAGATGAATATGGTAAGGTTGATGGTATTATGCATGCCATCGCGTTCGCTGATCGCGATACCTTAACACAGGGGCTCATTCATACGACCAAAGAAGGCTATAACTTAGCGCAGGATATCAGTGCTTATTCCTTCATCGCTGTGGCACGTTATGCACGTGAGATCTTGAATGAACATGGTAGTTTAGTGACCATGACGTTCTTCGGTTCCACACGCGCCATTCCGAACTACAACATGATGGGGGTTGCGAAGGCAGCACTCGAATCAAACGTTCGTTACCTCGCTTCGGAATTAGGACAGGAAGGTATCCGTGTTAATGCCATTTCAGCTGGTGCTGTGAAGACTTTAGCAATTACAGGAATCAAACAGCATAGTACGTTGCTGAAGGCTTCTGAAGAACGTACCATCGATAATAAAGGTGTCACGACAGAACAGATCGGTAATGTGGCGGCTTTCTTATTGAGTGATTTAGCAAGTGGTGTTACTGGTGACATTATTTATGTTGATAAGGGTGTACATTTAGTCTAATAACGGACGTCACATGCAGAAGGACACGGGACGGTGCGTTCCGTGTTTTTTATTTGTATATTATTCACGATAGTGGTTTTGAAAGTTATCGCAAACTATAATAAAATGGTGAAACGATACGGAGGGAACGAGATGGATGGAATCATTCCAGTGTGGAAAGAACGTGGTATGACGAGCCATGATGTAGTTTTTAAATTGCGTCGTATATTACATGAGAAAAAGATTGGTCATACGGGTACACTCGATCCAGATGTTGATGGTGTGCTGGTATGCTGTGTCGGTGAAGGGACCAAGTTAGTCTCATTGATGACTGATAAAGTGAAGGAATATGTCGGTGAGATTACGTTAGGGTTTAGTACTGATACTGAGGATGCAAGTGGTGAAATCATTGCGTCTGAACCATTGAATGTACCAGTATCTGATCAAACAATTCAATCACAGATGCAGACGCTAGTCGGTGAGATTACGCAGATTCCGCCCATGTACTCTGCCGTCAAAGTCAACGGACGCAGACTTTATGATTATGCACGCAATGGTGAAACAGTTGAACGCCCAAAGCGGCAGATTACTGTACATCAATTTGACAAGACTGATGTCTCGATCTTCGATTCATCAAAAGGCCGTCAGACATTTTCTTTTCATGTTGTGTGCGGTAAAGGGACATATGTTCGGACCTTGGCCACTGATTTAGGAAATAAATTAGGTATCCCAGCAACGATGACTCGTTTAACACGACAAGGGGTTAAACCGTTTGATGCAGCAGACTGCCTAACATTGGATGATATTTCAGACAAAATGGCGAACAATGATCGGTCGTTCCTTCACCCTGTTGAACAGGCGTTAGCCGATTATCCCGTTTGGCACGTTCCAGACTCGCTTGTGCGTTTAGTAGAAAATGGTGCAGTGCTACATAGACATCAATTACCAGACACTTTACCTGTTTGTGCATATATTGGTGAGCATCTCAAAGCGATCTATGATGTGCATCCGACGCAGGTAACAGAAGTTAAACCAGTTAAAATGTTTCGATAGTAGAAGGGAATTTCATGGAAACAATCAGATTACATCATCCGATTGATAAAAATGCGGTGAGTAGAGGCCCAATAGTCATGGCACTCGGATTCTTCGATGGCGTGCATCGTGGGCATCAAGCCGTCATCAAACGTGCGCGTCAGGAAGCATCGAAGCGAAATTTGCCGCTCGCTGTGATGACATTCGATGTATCACCTAAAACCATTTATCAAGAGATTAAACCAGAAGATATTAATTACTTAACGTTGCTGGAAGAAAAGCAACAGTTGATGAAAGAATTGGGTGTTGATATTTTCTATGTTGCTGAAATGACTAGTGCGTTTTCAGTGCAATCGCCCGAAGCGTTCGTGGACAATTATCTCGTTGATTTAGATGTCGTCGTCGCAGTGGCGGGTTTTGATTACACATACGGAAAGCGTACAATCGCTAATATGGAGACACTTCCCGAGTATGCGAAGGGACGATTTTCAGTTATTACAGTACCGCGTCAAACGATAGATCATGAGAAAATTGGCAGTACGCATATTAGACAACAGTTATTAGCGGGAGATGTTGATCAGGCAAAAGAAGCGTTGGGCTATCCTTATTTCTTCACGGGACGTGTAGTCAACGGAGAGCATCGCGGACGGACGTTGGGTTACCCGACTGCCAACTTATCGGTTCCCGAGAATACATTAATTCCTGATGTCGGTGTGTACACTGTTGAATGTGTATTAAATCATCAGGTCTATTGGGGGATGGCGTCGGTCGGTTATAATATTACGTTTAATGAACCACAACGCCAAACTGTTGAGATACATCTATTTGATTTTAATGAAGAAATATATGGCGAATATCTGAAAGTATACTGGCATCATTTCTTACGTGGTGAAGAAAAATTTGATAGTGCAGAGGCATTGATTGCGCAAATGCATAACGATCAAGCGAACAGTCTAGCTTATCGCGATGAATACAATTCAGATATGACGTAAATCAACCAATCGGTAACCTTGTGTTATCGATTTTTTATTGAGCAAATTTAGTCAAAAAATAGTTTGACTTTCATTGACATTAGTAAAGACGCATGATATAGTACAGACTGTTAGCAGTTGGAACTGGCAAGTGCTAAAAGAGGTGATTATATGTCATTGGAACGACGACATCAGGTTCTGAAAGGAATTATCGATGCTTATCAACGCAGCGGTCAACCTTCAGGATCAAAGTTCCTTAAAGAGCATTATCATATCTCTGCTAGTCCTGCGACCATTCGAAATGATATGGCTAAGCTCGAAAGTGCGCATCTCATAGAGAAGACGCACTCAAGTTCGGGGCGTGTGCCGACCGAAGCGGGATATCGTTATTATCTAAATCATATCGTTCCACAAATTGGTGGCTACATTGATTTAGAGATTGCGCCTAGCGATCGACAACGGCTGAACGAGATTTTTGCACAACCATATCTTGGATTGGCTGAAGTGATTCATCGCGCAACGATTGCGTTAGCAGAATTGACGAATTATGTGGCCATTTCGGTGGCACCGACACTGGATGATTACCATTTGTCTGCCTATCGTTTTGTGCCACTGACAGATCGTCAAGCTGTATTGATTTTAATGACCGAAGAAGGGACGGTTGAAAATCAAATTATCCATTTCCCAAGTAGTGTCAAAATGGCACAAGTAGAGGAAGTGGTTTATTGGATCAATCAGTCACTAGCTTCGAAGTCATTGACTGAGGCATTCGCAGAATTAAAGCAGATGATTGATCATGAACGAAAAGATCAAGCATTTGTTTATCCGTTCTTGAATCACTTGATTACTAAGTTATCAAGTCATCAGGTTGAGGTTCATGGCAAAACGGCTTTTCTCAGCTATCTTGTCAATCGTCAAGGGATACACCAGGCGATTGCCTTTGATCAACTATTGAAGAGCCGTGATGCGGTCATTCAGCTCATGCCAATGAATAAGTCTGGTATCCAATTTCGGATGGGTGATGAGATCGTTGGTGATGCATTGCAAGAAATGACGATCGCATCCCAGTTAGTCATCGAGGATGAATCTCCAGGTAAACAAGTCACGCTTGCCTTGATCGGACCTGAGAATATGTCTTATGTTCGAACTGCCCAGCTATTCAAAGCTGTTAAATATGAAATTAACCGATATCTTGAAAACTATTCATAATGAAAGGAGTGCATCAAGTGGCTAAAGACGAAGAAAAAGCAATGACTGAAGAAGAAGCAGTTGATGCAGAAATTGAAGCACAAGAAACTGTTGATTCAGAAGTTGACGAAACAAATGAAGAAACTGCGCGTATTGAGGCATTGGAAGATCAATTAAACCAAAAAGAAGATCAAGTGCTTCGCTTATCCGCAGAAATTAAAAATATGCAAGCACGTGCAGCTAAAGAACGTACACAATCTGCAAAATTTCGCTCACAATCACTTGCGAAGGAACTCTTACCAGTGATTGATAGCTTAGAAAAAGCATTAGAGATTGATGCAGCTGATGAAGCTTCAACACAACTCAAGCATGGTATTGAGTTGGTACATACTAACTTTTTAAAGGCGTTTGACGCTGAAGGGATCAAAGTGATTGATCCAGCTGGTGAAACTTTCGATCCAAATTATCATCAATCTGTCAGTTCAGTACCAGCAGATGATGATCATCCTGCTGACACGGTTGTTCAAGTCTATCAAAAAGGTTATGTCTTGAATGAACGTGTGCTACGTCCAGCGATGGTTATCATTGCGCAATAATTGGCACTGAATCGTTTAATTATTTTAAAGGTAAAGGAGCATACAAATAATGAGTAAAGTAATTGGTATTGACTTAGGGACTACAAACTCTGCTGTTGCCGTATTAGAAGGTGGCGAGCCGAAAATCATTCCTAACCCTGAAGGTAATCGTACAACGCCTTCTGTTGTTGCATTCAAAGAGGATGAAACACAAGTCGGAGAGGTGGCGAAACGTCAGGTTGTAACCAACCCTAACAGTGTAAGCTCAATTAAACGTCACATTGGTGATGACAATTACACTGTTGAAATTAAAGGTGAAACTTACAAACCGCAACAAATTTCAGCGATGATTCTTCAACACTTAAAAAGCTACGCTGAAGATTACCTCGGTGAAAAAGTGGATCATGCAGTGATTACTGTACCTGCTTACTTTAACGACTCTCAGCGTCAGGCGACAAAAGATGCAGGTAAAATTGCAGGTTTAGAAGTTGATCGTATCGTTAACGAACCAACTGCCGCTGCATTAGCTTATGGTTTAGATAAACAAGATCAAGACGAACAAATCTTAGTCTTCGACTTAGGTGGTGGTACGTTTGACGTTTCCATCCTTGAACTCGGTGACGGTGTCTTCGAAGTATTATCAACATCTGGTGACAACAAACTTGGTGGGGATGACTTCGACCAACGTATCGTTGATTACATGGTAAAAGACTTTAAAGATCAGAATAGTATTGATCTTTCTACCGATAAGATGGCAATGCAACGTTTGAAAGATGCTGCCGAAAAAGCGAAAAAAGACCTTTCTGGTGTAACCTCTACGGAAATTTCCTTGCCGTTCATTTCTGCAGGTGAAAGTGGTCCATTGCATTATGAAACTTCTCTTTCTCGTGCGAAATTTAATGAACTGACTAAGGATCTGGTTGAACGTACGACTAAGCCAGTGAAACAAGCATTATCTGATGCCGGTCTATCTAACACGGACATCAACCAGGTGATCTTAGTCGGTGGTTCAACACGTATTCCAGCTGTAGTTGACCATGTTAAAGAACTAACGGGTAAAGAACCTAACCGTTCTGTGAACCCAGACGAAGTTGTTGCTTTAGGTGCAGCTATTCAAGGTGGGGTTATCTCTGGTGATGTTAAGGACGTCGTATTGTTGGATGTTACGCCATTATCACTCGGTATCGAAACTATGGGTGGCGTGTTCACGAAGTTGATCGACCGCAATACCACAATTCCGACTTCAAAATCTCAAGTATTTTCTACCGCTGCTGATAATCAGCCAACCGTAGACATTCATGTCCTTCAAGGTGAACGTCCGATGGCAGCTGACAACAAGACGCTTGGTCGTTTCCAATTAACAGGCATCAACCCAGCGCCTCGTGGTGTACCTCAGATTGAAGTATCCTTCGATATTGACCGTAACGGTATCGTTAACGTTAGTGCCAAAGACCAAGGTACTGGTAAAGAACAATCTATTACGATCAAATCCAGCTCTGGATTATCAGATGACGAAATTGATCGCATGATGAAAGATGCTGAAGCGCATGCTGAGGAAGATGCAAAACGCAAAGAAGAAGCTGATCTCAAGAATGAAGTAGAACAGCTATTGCACCAGACAGACTCCACACTTAAGGATGTTGAAGGTAAAGCAGATGCCTCTGAAATCGAAAATGCGAAATCATTGAAAGATGAACTTCAAAAAGCCTTCGACGACAATGATGTTGATGCAATGAAAGAGAAGAAAGATTCTCTACTCGAAGTGCTTCAACAGTTGAGCGTGAAATTATACGAAGCGCAACAACAAGCACAAGATACATCAGCAGACACTAATGATGATGATGGTTCAGTTGACGGTGACTTTGAAGAAGTTAACGATGATGACGAATAATCATTTCAATTCGGTACAAATCGGTATTGAATGCTGAAATGTCAAGTGAATAACCCCGTCTCGTTGCAGACGGGGTTTTATTCCGCTAAGATAGCATATGTGCAATGAGGAGGACAGGTAAATGGCTGGTAATCAAGATTATTATGACATTTTAGGTGTCTCAAAGGATGCCTCACAACAAGAAATCAAGAAAGCCTACCGCAAACTTGCCAAAAAGTATCATCCAGACTTAAATGATTCTCCAGAAGCTGAACAGAAATACAAAGAGGTTAATGAAGCTTTTGAAGTATTGAGTGATGATCAAAAACGTCAGCAATATGATCGTTTTGGTTCAGCAGGTATGGGCGGTAACGGTGGTTTCGGTCAAGGAAACTATCAATCATACAGTTCAGGTGGTTTCGGCGGCTTTGAAGATATTTTCAATGATATGTTCGGTGGTGGATTTGGCGGCTTCGGCGGTCAACAACGTCGTAACCGTGCGCGTCGTGGTGAAGATTTACAATACACTGTGACATTAGAATTTGAAGAAGCCATTTTTGGTAAATCAACAAAAATTAAATATAAACGTGACGAAACATGCCATGTCTGTGACGGTGATGGTGCAAAACCGGGTACAGGAAAGACAACATGTTCACGTTGTGGCGGTTCGGGAATCATTCGTGAGACACGTCAAACGCCGCTCGGTCAAGTACAGACGCAAACCACATGTCCTGTCTGTGATGGTACAGGTGAAGAAATTAAAGATAAATGTACCAACTGCCAAGGCTCAGGTCATGAACGTAAAACCCATACGGTCAAAGTCAATATCCCTGCTGGTGTTGATGATGGTCAATCCATGCGTCTTTCAGGTCAAGGAAGTGCTGGAGAAAACGGTGGCGGCTACGGCGATTTATACGTGGTCTTCAAGATTAAGAAATCGGATCTCTACACGCGTGAAGGCCGCGATATTAAGATTGAGCTGCCGGTTAACTTTGCTCAGGCTGCTCTCGGCGATGAATTGGAAGTGCCTACTGTCTACGGTAAGGTCAATATGAAGATTCCGGCCGGGACACAATCGGGCGCTGTCATTCGTCTCAAAGGCAAAGGGGTTCCTGAAATTCATGGCGATCGTACGGGGGACCAGAGAGTAACGATTAAAATCATTACACCAAAGAAATTGAATAGTGAACAAAAAGAAGCGTTAAAAGCTTTCGCAAATGCATCCGGAGATAGTGTGACACCAGAAGAGAAAAATTTCTGGGATAAACTCAAAGATAAATTCACGAATTAACGAAAGTAGAGGTTCTAATCTGGCGACTTCGCCTTAGAACCTCTTTTTATTACTAAAGTATTGTTAGAAATATGGTACAATGACTAGATAGAGTAGCAGAAAGGAAGAACGTAAATGACCAACAGAGACGAATTATTGGATCGCCAACGCCGGATTCGTAACTTTTCGATCATTGCGCACATTGATCATGGGAAATCAACACTAGCTGATCGTATCTTGCAGAAGACAGGAACGATCTCGGAACGCGAAATGCATGACCAAATGCTTGATTCTATGGAATTGGAACAAGAGCGTGGGATTACCATTAAGTTGAACGCTGTCGAATTGAGATATAAAGCCAATGATGGGGAAGAATATATTTTCCATTTAATTGATACACCGGGACATGTCGACTTTGCGTATGAGGTGTCACGTAGTTTAGCAGCCTGTGAAGGGGCCATTTTAATTGTGGATGCTACGCAAGGTGTTGAAGCTCAAACGCTCGCCAATGCTTATCTCGCGGTAGACAATGACTTAGAGATTTTGCCAGTGATTAATAAAATTGATCTTCCATCTGCGCAACCTGAAGAAACACGATTAGAAATCGAAGATATTATCGGCATTGATGGTGAAAATGCACCATTAATCAGTGCTAAAACAGGTCAGGGAATCGATGAAGTACTTGAACAAATTGTTCAAACGTTCCCAGCACCATCGGGAGAGATCGATGATCCCTTACAGGCATTAATTTTCGACTCAGTGTACGACCCATATCGCGGTGTCGTGTTGAGTGTTCGTATTAAGAGCGGAATGGTGAAAGCGGGGGACCGCATTCAACTAATGAGTAACGGTAAGAAATTCGAAGTTACTGAAGTCGGGATTATGTCACCTAATGCGATTGTTCGCGATGAATTGATTGCGGGGGATGTTGGCTATATTACTGCGTCCATTAAAACCATTCAGGATACTAAGGTCGGTGATACTGTAACCAATGCTGATCGTCCCGCAGATAAACCGCTCCAAGGATATCGTCCGATGGTTCCAATGGTGTATTCCGGTCTCTATCCAGTAGATTCTAAAGACTACGGTGACTTACGCGAAGCGCTGGAAAAATTACAGCTTAACGACGCCTCATTGACTTTTGAAGCAGAAAGTTCGCAAGCATTAGGCTTCGGTTTTCGCTGTGGTTTCCTCGGTATGCTGCATATGGACGTCACACAGGAACGTTTGGAACGCGACTTTGGTATTAATTTGATTATCACAGCACCGAGTGTTATCTACCATGCTTACCAGACAGATGGCGAAATGGTGACGGTGACGAACCCTTCTGAGTTACCTGATAATACTTTAATTGATCATGTTGAAGAGCCGTACGTCAAAGCTGAAATCATGGTTCCGGAAGAATTTATCGGAAAAGTGATGGAATTAGCTCAGGAAAAACGTGGACAATTTGTGACGATTGAATACCTTGATGATGTGCGTGTGAATGTCATTTATGAAATGCCGTTATCAGAAGTTATCTATGACTTCTTCGATCGTTTGAAATCAGGTACCAGAGGTTATGCATCGCTCGATTATGAATTGATCGGTTACCGCACAAGTAACTTAGTTAAATTGGATGTAATGATTCACGGTGATGTTGTCGATGCACTGAGTGTGATTATCCACAAAGACTTTGCTTATCAACGCGGGCGTCAATTAACTGCTAAATTGAAGGAAGTTATTCCACGTCAGCAGTTTGAAATTCCAATTCAAGCAGCAATCGGGCATAAGATTATCGCGCGTTCTACCGTTAAAGCCTATCGTAAAGATGTTACTGCTAAGCTATACGGTGGGGACGTGACGCGTCGTCAAAAACTCTTGAACAAACAAAAAGAAGGTAAGAAACGTATGAAAGCCATCGGATCGGTTGAAGTGCCACAAGATGCCTTCTTAGCTGTTTTAAACATGGGTGAAGACGATAGTTCCAAATAACTTCTATAAAGAATTATCTCTAAAAGCATCTCGCGTGAGATGCTTTTTTATTGTACGTAATGTATGAACAATTTTGAATAAATTTACTTTGTGAAAATTGTTTAAACTTAATAATTTTAATGATAGAATTTTACTTTACGAATTCATTTACTCGAAAGGGGTAGAACCATGAATACCAAGCAGTTGCGATGGTATAACCTGATTTTTATTTCATTTACAGCTGTGTGGAGTATTGGGAATGTAGTCAATAACTATGCACAACAAGGCCTTCCAGTCGTCTTTTCCTGGATACTTGTAATGCTTCTCTACTTCATCCCATACACCATGGCGGTTGGACAACTCGGTTCAACGTTTAAAGGTGAAGGAGGTGGGGTATCCGCTTGGGTGCGTGCCACATCAAGCCGATGGATGGCTTACTTCGCTGCCTGGATTTTCTGGGTGATCAATATTCCGTATATCGCTCAGAAACCACAGATGATTCTAATTGCTTTAGGGTGGTTATTTACGGGAAATGGTAATTTAATCCACGATCTTCCTACGACAACACTTTCTTTGATGTCATTAGCGATCTTCTTAATTTTCTTATGGATATCTTCCAAAGGGGTCTCCGCATTAAAGATTATCGGTAGTATGGCAGGTACTAGCATGTTTATCATGTCTATTCTCTTCATTCTCATTACGGTGGCGGCACCTGGATTGACAGGGGCTCCGATTGAAACGGAAGGGATGAACCAGGTATCAACATACCTACCAACTTTTGATGTTAACTATTTCTCTACGCTGTCAATGATGACCTTTGCGTTGGCCGGGGTAGAAATGATTGCACCATACGTCAAGGATACAAAGAATTCTGAACGCGAATTTCCACTCGCCATGTTAGTGATGGCTGGTATGGTGATTGTGAGTGCAATCTTTGGTTCCGTTGCGATGGGGATACTGTTTGATGCAACAAATATTCCAAATGACTTAATGGCCAATGGTGCCTACGAAGCGTTTGATCGTCTCGGTAATTTCTACGGGGTCGGTAACCTATTTGTCATTTTTTATTCCATTGCGAATGCCTTATCTCAAAGCTCAGCATTAGCTTTGACTATCGATGCACCGTTAAAAGTTTTATTATCGGATGCGGATAGTGAATTTATTCCAAATAAATTAGCGAAAAAGAACAAGAAGGGTACACTAGTGAATGGTTACTGGCTGACAGGAATCCTTGTGTCATTGGTGACATTATTACCACTGTTTGGAATTAAGAATATGAATGAAGTCTACAATTGGTTGATGAATCTTAATTCGATTCTCACACCACTACCAGGATTGTTTGTATTCTTTGCTTATATGTTAATCAATAAGCACGCTGATCAATTTGATTCGAAATTTAAATTCATTAAAAATACTAAAATTGCTTATTTCGTTGGATTAGGCTGTTTCTTATTCTCTGCGTTTGCAGGAATTATGGGTATTCTGCCAAAAATTGAATTTCAATCCGATCCATCGGGTTGGATATTCCAATTATCGCTAAATATCCTTATGCCGCTTGCATTAGTCGGTTTAGGCTTTATTTTACCGATGATTGCGAAACGTACTAATAAAAAAGTAAACGCTTAGTGTGTGTAAACGTTATTGTATTAATTGCTGAATAAGCGTATGGTGAAAGTATCTTCTCTTACATATGAAGATACTTTTTTGCTTTAATGGCAACTGCCAAAGGAGGAATTGGCAATGGAAGTAAATAGTTTTGTTGCGTTAGAAGAAGCGCTATTGGCGCATGAAGATGTGATTTCAATTACACGTAGTATGACAGCAACACATAGTATCATTCTACCTCCGAATACAACACTCGAAGGCAAAGTACAAGAAAATGGTATGCGTCCATTACTTATGTTTGAACGCGGTGATGGGGTCGGTGTAACGGCCGATAACGAAATCAAAGATTTCGTTATCCAAACACCAATAACACAACGTGCCGTGTTTAATGCGGGTTATACTGAAAAACTGGGCCATTTTAAATTTAGTCATTTAATGGTGAGTGGTCAATTTTCATTTATTATGCGTGATATGAGTCAATCTGCAGATATTAAGATGGACGATGTACATGTTTTTGCTGCAGATACTCGCGGTTATCTAGAGCAACCTCAGAAGTACGGTGTGAATGTTCTGCAAGGGGCATTGACAATTTATAACTTTAATCCGGATCCAGAGAGTTTGATTACAGTATCAGCCACAAATATCGCTATCGGTGCTAAAGAAAACCCAGTCGTTGGTTCAGGTATCTTTATTGCTGGATTTGGTGATAAAGGTGGCCGCGTAGAAGTAGAACTGCTGGAAACCACAACGGTGTACAGTACGGGGTGCTTGCCAGCTGGTATCGCAGATATTATTACTGCAGCGGTCTTCATTGTAGATGGTGTACATGCCAAAGAAGTCATTCATACTGGTGAAACTGTCACTTACGGTGTAAATGACATGGTATTGGATGCATGGGGCATGGTTGACCACTGGTTAGCCAAAGATCGCGTCACTTCCTACGGTCCTTCTGGTATCGGTTTTGTTAACTTCGGAACAGTGAAGTTATTTGAAGCTGAGGCTCCAATTGAAACGTATGGTCTAGGCGCACGTGGTTACAATCAATACGATGGCACATTGAAAGAGGGACGCTTCCACGCTGTACGTACATTCGGTGATGGTTCAGTCGGTGTTCAGATTTCTAAACATGTTGGTAAGATCACTATTGATGGTGGTATTCATACCAAGGGTGGTGTCGGTAATTCTCTTGTTAAAGGTGTTAATATGGAATTACCTGCTTACGCTCTCAGTGTCAAAGATGGTGGTGACGCTGAAGCAATAGAAATCAAAGGTGATCTATCGACAGAAGGTGCGGAAGTAACGACCTTACACATTGAAGAGGGCGGCCATTTATCTTCCTTGGCGATAGATGGGCAGTTGCTCGCAGAAGGTGAACAAAGCCAACGTTACACAATCGAAGACGAATCACTCAAAGAGCAATTAAATATTGAATAATAGGCACTAAAAAGTAGAGATCGCTGGTATCAGCGGTCTTTATTTTTATAATAAAAACGAACGATATTTATTTTGATAAATAAAATGTTCTTTATTTAACTTATATAATAGATATATAACACTTTTATAAAAATAACGTTTGTTTTTATTTTTGTTTCTAGTATACTTGGTGTATCGAATCTCGTTGGATGTGGGATATAGATAAGGAGTATGCGCGAATGTTAACAGATATTGAAATTGCACAACAGAATCAAGGTTTACCCATTGAAGAAATTGCTAAACAGGTCGGGTTAACCCCGGCAGATATTAATCCATATGGACATAACAAGGCAAAAGTTAGCCAAGAAGCAATCAATAATCTTCAAGATAAGGAAAACGGTCATCTCATCCTAGTAACAGCGATGAACCCAACGCCAGCTGGTGAAGGAAAAACGACCACTTCCGTTGGGTTGTCGGATGCATTGTCGAAATTGGGTAAAAACACCATGGTGGCATTGCGTGAACCATCATTAGGACCAACGATGGGGTTAAAAGGTGGTGCAGCCGGTGGTGGTTATGCACAAGTTGTACCGATGGAAGATATCAATCTGCATTTTACCGGCGATATGCATGCTATTACGACTGTTAACAATTTGTTAGCAGCGATTATCGATAACCACATCAAACAAGGGAATGAATTGGATATTGATGTGCGTCGCATCACTTGGAAACGTGTGGTTGACTTAAATGACCGCGCACTTCGCGATGTTGTGATTGGCCTTGGAGGACCAGGTAACGGTTACCCGCGTGAAGATGGCTTTGATATCACTGTAGCCTCTGAAATTATGGCTATTCTCTGCCTCTCTAAAGATTTAGACGATATGCAAGAACGTTTCGGTAATATTGTGATCGGTCAAAACACTAAGCGTGAGTACATCAAAGCTAAAGAGCTCGGCTGTGAAGGGGCAATGACGATGTTAATGAAGGATGCAATCCTTCCTAACTTAGTACAAACGCTCGAACATACGCCAGCTTTAGTGCATGGCGGACCATTCGCAAATATTGCACATGGTTGTAACTCAGTTATTGCAACTCAGACAGCATTGAAACTTGCTGATTATGTTGTGACGGAAGCAGGATTTGGCGCAGATCTCGGCGGCGAAAAATTCATGGACATCAAGGTTCCACAGTTGAAGCAAGCGCCAGAAGCTGTGGTTATTGTTTCTACGATTCGTTCATTGAAGATGCACGGGGGAGTTTCTAAAGCAGAGGTCAACAACGGTGAAGAAAACATTGAAGCTGTTGAAGAAGGGGTTGAAAACCTCAAGAAGCATATCGAAACGATGCAATCCTATAACGTACCGGTTGTTGTGGCGTTGAACCACTTTACTCAGGATACGGACGCTGAAGTCGCAGTGGTAACTAAGGCCTGCGAAGAGCTTGGTGTTGAATTTGCTTTTAGTGATGTATGGGCAAATGGTGGCGATGGTGGTGTTGAACTCGCTGAAAAAGTATTAGCGGCTATCGATAACAACCAATCCAACTTCCATCCGATTGTCAGTGGAGAGATGACAGTCCAAGAAAAAATTGAAACCATCGCACAGACGGTTTACGGTGCATCTGGTGTAGAATTTTCAGCGAAAGCGATGAGACAATTGAAGAAATTTGAAGGGAATGGATGGGGACATTTGCCAGTATGTATGGCGAAGACACAATACTCATTGTCTGATGACGCAACATTGCTAGGTCGTCCGACTGACTTTAAGATCCATGTTCGCTCTCTAGAACCGAAAATTGGTGCCGGCTTTATTGTGGCTCTTACTGGTGATATTTTAACAATGCCTGGTTTGCCAAAACGTCCTGCAGCAATGAATATGGCTATTGATAGCGACGGAACGATTACAGGATTATTCTAAAAAACAGACAGTAATATGGATATAGGAGTGGCTGTAGGAAGCAGTCACTCTTTTTTTATTTATGCTTTAGATTATGTAACAGTTGTTGAATAGTTTAGGATACTTCCACTAAAATAGACAATGAATTTAACAAATGGAGTGAACAAATTTATGCGCGATTTCAAAGCAATCGGCTGGAATAAAACATACGGTGAACGTCAAATCTTAAAAGATGCGTCTTTTTTAATTCGTGAAGGAGAGCATATTGGTTTAGTTGGGCCGAATGGGGTTGGGAAAAGTACATTGTTGCAACTTATTAATGATATAGAACTCCTAGATAGCGGCGAAGTAAACTGTGCGGACGACTTTACTATCGGCTTAGTTGATCAAGAGACTGCCTTGGATCCAGAGCATTCAATTTTTGAGGCTGTTGCGACCGGTAATAGTCCTAAAATCAAAGCTGTGATTGAATATGAACAAGCGACCGCATTATTCAGTGCAAATAGTAATGATCCTAAAGCAGAGAAACGCTACAGTAAAGCAGAAGCTGAAATGACACGTACGGATGGCTGGCAACTCGATACAACGATTCGTACGATTTTGACGAAACTTGGTTTCTCCGATGTCTATCGTCAAGTAAGTACATTGAGTGGTGGTGAACGCAAGCGTGTCAGTCTTGCGAAAGTGTTGATCGATGAACCAGATTTATTGCTGCTAGATGAACCGACCAACCATATGGACTTCAAAATGGTCGATTGGCTAGAAAATTATTTGGCAACGTACAAGAAATCAGTAGTAGTTGTCACGCATGACCGCTATTTCTTGGATCGTATCAGCCATCATATTTTTGCCTTGCATAATGGTTATCTTAAACAATACGAAGGTAATTATCAGGATTATTTAGATAAATTGGTGATCGAACAGGAAATTGCTGATGCGACGCTCAAAAATAAGAAAAAACTTTATCAGCAAGAGCTGACATGGATGCGCCGTGGTGCGAAGGCACGAACAACGAAGCAACAGGCGCGTATTAATCGCTTTGAGAACTTAAAAGATGAAATCAAACAAGACAATACGGTGTCGCATCTCACCATCGATCTCGAGGAATCACGTCTGGGCGACAAGGTTATTCAGTTGAAAGATGTTTCGGTAGGGTATGATAAGCATCAACCGTTGATTCAATCAGTCGATCTTTTAATTCAAAAACGAGAAAAATTAGGTATCATTGGGGACAATGGTTTGGGGAAGACCACATTACTCAATACGATTTCTGGAGATCTCACGCCATTATCAGGCGAGGTAACGATTGGGGAAACTGTCAAAATGGCCTATTTCAAACAAATTCCAGAAGTCCTCCCCGAGGATAAGCGTGTGATTACTTATTTGGACGAAGTTGCTAAGGAATATCATTACGATGATGGCCGTCAAGTGAGCACATCGCAGTTGTTGGATCAATTTCTTTTTCCACGTGATCGACAAGGTGAATATATTTATAAACTGTCAGGTGGTGAGAAAAAGCGTCTATACTTGCTTCGTATTTTAATGCAGCGTCCGAACGTATTGTTATTAGATGAACCGACGAATGATTTGGATATTGAAACATTAAATATTCTGGAAGAGTATCTTGATAGCTTCAATGGTACGGTTATAACAGTCAGCCACGATCGTTATTTCCTAGATAAAGTGATTGACCGCTTGCTATATATTGATGCTAGTGGGCAGTGGCAACTCTTCTATGGTAATTATTCGCAATTTATGGCCTCGAAGAAAGAAGCAACGAAGACACAGCGTACGACTTCAGTCAAAAAAGCGGATGCTGTAACTGTTGATAATTCGGAACCTAAAAAGAAGAAAATGAATTATAAACAGAAAAAGGATTGGGAAGTGATCGAGGATCAGATTGCGGCGTTAGAAGAAGAGATCGCGCAAATTAAATCTGATATGGAAGCAAATGGCAATGATTACAGCAAGTTATCTGAGTTGCAATCAGAATTAGATAGCAAAGAAAACGATTTGCTTGAAAAGATGACTTACTGGGAAGAATTAAGTGAATTAGCGCGGTCTTAAATTGTTTCGTGTAGCATAGGGCCATGACAGAAAGGATATCAACATTATCAGTTAGTAGTAATCGCTCATTATTTAATATTCAATTGATTGATTATGTGTCTGATGGACTAATTAAAGCGCCAGTTGCAGTTTAGGAGGGAATAAAATGCTAATTGCTATATTTGCATATGATCAAAACCATATAATAGGAAATCAAAAACATTTGCCTTGGCACTTGCCGAATGATATGAAATTCTTCAAAGACCAAACAACAGGGCATCCATTGATCATGGGACGTACGACATTTGATGGTATGGGACGTAAACCATTACCTAATCGTCATAATATCGTTATTACACATCATCCTGAAGTGTATGCTAAGGAAATCGCAATGTACGACAATTTGGAAGTAGTAACGCGTTCAGAAGGTCTTGCAGATCGTTTTAAGGATACGACAGCATATATCAGCGGTGGTCGCCAAATCTTTGAAGCGTTGTGGGACGAAACAGATGAATTACGCATTACACACATTAATGGCACGTTTGAAGGGGATACATATTTTAACCCCAATTTAACTGGATTTGAATGTTATCAGGTGATTGAAGGTGTCGTTGATGAAAAAAATAAATACCCACACCGTTTTGAATTTTGGCGTCGGAAATTATGAGGGTGTAGCGAGATGTGCTATAATCGCTCAATATTTTAATACAGATAGAGAAGGGGCATAAGTGTGACTATTCCTTTTTATCAATTTATTCAGCGGTACCGTAATAGTAGCAAAGTCGTGGATCGCCGTGCTGAATTTGCGGAACTGGTGTATACAGATGGTGAATTCCCACGTTCAGAAACAGCATTCGATCCGATCAGTCGCCATATCGAGATGGACGATCGTTATATTCACTATGTTGATGTCTTTGATGATGTGTGGGACATATATAACCAATAAATAGAAAAGTGGTAACTAAGATGACAGATGTATCCGAAAATGAAATAGCAGAAGTCGAAAAAGACACTCCAAACTCTGAAAGAAAGTCTATCGTTTATAAACGTCGTGAGGGATTGCCGACATTCTTTTGGATTGTTTTATTAATCGTTAGTGTTTTATTGACTTTTAGTATCACAAATTATATAGCGACAGGGCGTCTGCCTTGGGAGTGGGGACATACGCAAAATGTATTGACCAATAACGATTTTAGAGATTTTCAACGCACTTATCGTTTACTTTCTTCTAATTATTACGGAGAGATTGATGATCAAAAGCTCATCAATCAAGGGATTGCTGGGATGACGGAGGCAGTTGACGACCCTTATACAGGATTCTATTTCGATAGTGATAGTGCTGCCCTTCAATCTTCTATTAATGCAAAGTTTGAAGGAATTGGCGCAACCGTACAAGAAAAAGACGGTAAAATTGTGGTTGTAAGTCCGGTCAAAGATTCCCCTGCTGAAAAAGCTGGTCTGAAACCTAATGATATTTTGTTATCTGTTGATGGCAAGCCGTTAGACAATGTTTCTACTGAAGAAGCGGTCAAGCATATTCGCGGCAAGGCCGGAACAACGGTAAAATTGGAAATTCAGCGCAGTGAGGAAATATTTAATGTCTCTGTTAAGCGTGCAGAAATTCCGATTGAGACTGTTCATAGTGCGATAGATGACAATGATTCAGAGGTCGCTGTCATTCAAATTACAACTTTTTCAGAAAATACTGCGGATGAATTTAAACGAGCTGTTGAAGCGATGCGACAATCGGGTGCTAAACGTTTTGTCGTTGACTTACGAGGTAATCCTGGCGGGTTACTGGCATCTGCATTACATATTGCTAATATGTTCTTAAAAGATGGTGAAACGATTGTCTCTGTGGTGGATAAGTATCAAAATAAGGAAACTTATCGAGCAGATGACGAACAATACGGAACGTTTAAAATCACTGAGCCAAGCGTTGTACTGGTCGATAAAGGAAGCGCCAGTGCGTCAGAGATTATTGCTGGGGCGTTACAGCAATCTGCGAATATACCGATTGTGGGGACACAGACATTCGGTAAAGGTACGGTTCAGAGCGTTATTCCTTATGAAGCCGATGAATCACGCGAACTAAAAGTAACGACAGCCCACTGGATGACGCCGAATGGTGAATGGATCAATGAAAAAGGAATTACTCCAGATCATCCGGCGATGGGCAACGATGAAGAGCTATGGCTTATTGATACCTCTCAAACTTATCAGCAGGGGGATCAATCCAAAGCGATCGAAAATATTAAAAAAATGTTTGCAACAATCGGTCGTTTGGACAGTAACGAAGTGAATGAGCAATTTGATGAATCATTAACAGCGGTTGTTCGTTCTTTCCAATCGGAGCAGGATTTAGAAGTATCGGGCACTATTGATGCTGATACAGCTAAGGCCATAATGCAAGCAGCTCAAAAAGCGCTCTTTGCGAATGATGAACAAACACAGCAAGCAATCGAAATATTAAATGCATCAGTCGGAGGCAACACTAATGAATAAAATGAAAGAATTTTTTACATCGTTTATCCTGCCAATGGTTATTACATTGCTCGTTTTCCTTGGTATCTGGCAGTTTGTCGGCGCGCCTGTAACGATAAGCGGTGCATCCATGGCGCCGACATTGCAGGACGGTGAACGCGTTTGGCTTAATAAGCTGGCAAACACCTATACGCATGGGGATATTATCGTGTTCGATGCACCAGACGGTTCTGGCGATGAATATATTAAGCGAGTGATCGGTGTTCCTGGTGATACGGTAGAGTATCAGGATGACACATTGTATGTTAATGGACAGGCAGTCGAAGAACCCTATTTAGAAGCACTTCGCTCAACTAACCCCAATGCACAGCTGATGCCGAATGAATCACTTGAAACCTTACCAACGACACAAGCTGAACGCGTGCCAGAAGGGAAGCTTTTTGTTTTGGGTGACAATCGCCCAATTTCCAAGGATGGCGAAGAATTTGGATTTATCGATCAATCGAGTGTTCAGGGGAATGTGCCATTGAGAATATGGCCACTGCGAAAAATCGGTGGTATTGAACCAGTTAGTCCAAATGAAATAGCAGTGGCACGATCACAACCTGCGTAAAATACTGGGAGGAGGATCTTTATGGCAGATATTCAATGGTATCCGGGACATATGGAAAAAGCTAAGCGCACGATTCAAAAGAATCTCTCATCGATTCAATTAGTCATTGAATTGGTTGATGCACGCTTACCACATAGCAGTCAGAATCCAATGCTAGAGGAATTAACTGAGAACAAATTACGTTTATTGGTACTTAATAAGGCTGATGCAGCTGATCCGGAGGTAACGGAGGATTGGTTGGACTATTATCAGTCGAACGGACAGGAGGCAATCGCTGTAAACAGTTTGAATACAAGTGACATGAAGCGATTCCGTAATAAGGTTAAACAAATGACAGCTCCTATTCGTGAACAATGGCAGCAAAAAGGGATGAAGCAATCAGTTGTCCGATTATTGATTATGGGTGTGCCGAATGTAGGAAAATCAACATTTATTAATCAATTAGTTCGCAAACGCATTGCCTCTGTCGGTAATCGCCCTGGGGTGACAAAAGGGGAACAATGGATTAAAATTGATCAGGATTTTGAATTATTGGATACACCAGGGATTCTTTGGCCAAAATTTGAAGATCAGAACGTTGCGAACCGTCTAGCACTTATGGGGGCAATTAAACCAGATCATTATTACAGTGATGATATTGCACTGTTCTCATTAGAGTATCTATATCAGTACTATGCAGATGCGTTGTTTGACCGTTATCCAATATCGGCGGATGATTTTTCAGTATCTTATCCAGAGGGATTGATGACTTTGACTGAAAAATTGGGCATGAAAGATGACTATGAACGTGCCTCAGAGCGCTTAATCCGTGATATTCAAAAAGGAAAATTAGGCCGTCTAACCCTCGAACATCCAGAAGATCTTGAGATTGATGAGGCTACTGATTATGTCGAATGATCAGTTAGCACATCTTTCTTTAAAGGCGCTTGATGAATGGGCACGGACGTTAGAAGTTCCAATTTCTGAAGCGATTATTGAAGAGCTTCAAAATGATCAACGCGCGGGTGCACAACGTCTGGCTAAGCGTCTGAGCAATCAAAACGCGCGATGGCAGGAAGAACAGTCAATGATTCAAAAATTGCAAGAGCCGGAAGAGATGCTACATCAGAGCGGTTATCATTGGATTGCAGGGACAGATGAAGTGGGGCGCGGTCCTTTGGCTGGTCCAGTGGTTGTCTGCGCGATAGTTTTTCCCGAGAAATTACCGCATATCTATCTTAATGATTCAAAGCAATTGTCTCATGCGAGACGTCAGGATATTGTTGCAGCGATCGAAGCAGAGGCGGAAGATATCTCAATTCAAGTGATTGATAATGAGATTATTGATAAAATTAATATCTTAGAAGCTTCACGATTGGGGATGACACGTGCTGTTCAAGCATTGCATCCCACACCTGATTATGTGATCACAGATGCGGTACATCTGCCACAAATTACTATCCCGCAGTCTAACCCTATTAAGGGCGATGCTACTTGCTATAGTGTAGCTGCAGCAAGTATCTACGCAAAAGAATATCGTGATCGGTTGATGTGTGAGTATGCTAAAGAGTACCCAGAGTATCATTTTGATCAGAATGCCGGCTATCCGACCAAAGAACATTTGACAGCTATTGAACGCTATGGCATTACGCCGATTCATCGCCGCAGTTTCGCACCGGTCAAAAAAATATTGGATAGACACTAATCGGACAATTTCTCTCGTATTTAATAAGCGAGAGGAGTTGTCTTTTTTGGAAACATTACATGATACGAGATGTTGGTTAATTTATTTATATGAGAGCGGATTGTTTACGCCAAAACAATTATATCAATTCTTGGAAGAACTTAAGTATACAGACTTAGTGCAAGCCGTTCATCATTTATTGGTGCGCACAAAACGGGAAGAGCTCTTTTATCGCTGGCAAGCGAAATATCCGAGACATCATTTTGAGGAATTATATCGCCTTAAACGCATCTACCCGTTAACGGTATTAGACGATGACTATCCCAAACGATTATTGGAGATTTATCAAGCACCACCCGTTTTATTTGTGCAAGGACATAAAGAGTGGTTACCTCTGCCATCACTCGCAGTGGTAGGGTGTCGGGAATGTACAGCTTATGGTAAGCCTTGCATTACGAAACTCATTCCAAAGCTTTCCAGACAATTGCCGATTGTGAGTGGGCTAGCGCGTGGTATTGATAGTCATGCACATCGTGCAGCCATTCACGCGGAGGGGAGAACTATAGCAGTGATTGGTACAGGACTCGCTAAAACGTATCCGAGTGAACATCGATCATTACAAGCGTATATCGCAGCAAATCACTGTCTGATCAGTCCGCTTCCTTACTACGCGGGCGTTAGGCGCTATCATTTTCCGTTTCGTAACCAAGTGATTGCGGGAATTTCAGTTGCGACATTGGTTATTGAAGCAAAACTACAGAGTGGCAGTTTGATTACCGCGAATTACGCTCTGCAATACAATCGGGAAGTGATGGCTGTTCCAGGTCGTTTGACAGATCTATATTCTGAGGGATGTAATGCATTAATTCAGGCAGGTGCTGCGACTATTAATCAGCCAGAAGACATCCTTCAGACACTAGAAAATCTTATTTTGAATTAGATGGTGACTGGGATGATAGTTGACAACTCAGTAAAAATAACCTAATATTTCCATCGTTTACATCAGTGCAACAACAATTTATGCTGAGAGGAAGTGTCAGCTATGGCAAAGAATTTAGTCATCGTGGAATCACCGACTAAAGCAAAGACCATCAGTAAATATCTCGGACGCTCATACAAAGTGATGGCTTCAAAAGGCCATCTGAGGGACTTACCGAAGAGTCGTATGGGTATTGCGATTGAAGATAATTATGAACCGGAATACATCACGATTCGTGGTAAAGGTCCAGTGATTAAAGAAATAAAAAAAGAAGCTAAAAAAGCAGATCATGTGTATCTCGCATCTGACCCGGATCGCGAAGGTGAAGCAATTGCTTATCATTTAGCTTACATTTTAGGGTTAGATCCTAATGATCCCATCCGTGTGACTTATAATGAGGTAACTAAAGACGCGGTTAAGGATGCGATTAAACACCCACGTGCAGTTAATCAACAGCTAGTGGATGCACAGCAAGCACGTCGTATTCTGGATCGACTTGTCGGTTATAATTTATCTCCAATGTTATGGAAGAAAGTCAAACGTGGCTTATCTGCTGGTCGTGTGCAATCTGTGACGCTCAAGATGATTATTGACCGTGAGAAAGAAATTAGAAATTTCAAACCGGAAGAATACTGGACGATTGATGGGAAATTCAAAAAAGGACGCCAACAATTTGAAGCAAATGCCTTACGCTTTAAAGGCAAGAAGTTGGATCTTAAAAATGAAAAACAGACGAATGAAGTACTAGATGCTTTAGATTCGGATGAATTTACGATTTCTAAGGTAGATGCTAGTGAACGCCGTCGTTACCCACAGAAGCCATTTACTACTTCTTCACTGCAACAAGAAGCGTCTAAGCACTTACGCTTCCGTACTGGAAAGACGATGATGATTGCACAGCAGTTGTACGAAGGGATTAAAATCAAATCTGGTTCATCTCAAGGGTTAATCACATACATGCGTACGGACTCTACACGTATCTCACAAGGTGCAGCTGAACAAGCAGCAGCAGTGATTACTGAGCAGTATGGTAAACAATATCTCGGTAGTCAAAAACAAGCGAAGGGTAAGCAGGGCATGCAGGATGCACATGAGGCCATTCGACCAACTGATCCCTCACGCTTGCCAAAAGATATCGAACAGTATCTGACAAAAGATCAATTTAAATTATACGCATTGATCTGGTCACGATTCATGGCTAGTCAAATGGCACCGGCAGTTTTCGATACGGTGAAAGCAGATATTGAGCAGAACGATGTGGTTTTCCGTGCAAACGGTTCAAAAATTAAATTTGATGGCTTCTTAAAGGTTTATTCCTACTCTAAGGATAAAGATAATATCTTACCTGAGCTTGAAGTCGGCGATACGGTAAAAAGTGTCAAAATTGACCCGAAACAACACTTTACCAATCCGCCAGCTCGCTATACGGAAGCCTCACTCATTAAAGCGTTAGAAGAATTGGGCGTTGGTCGTCCTTCGACTTACTCACCAACTGTTGAGACGTTACTGAAACGTTACTACGTGCGTTTAGAAGCGCGTCGTTTTGAACCAACAGATTTAGGAATGATTGTTAATGATTTGATTTCTGAATACTTCCCAGAGATTGTTGATCCTAAATTCACTGCAGAGATGGAGGATCAATTAGATAAAATCGAATCTACGGATGTTAAGTGGCAAGAAATCATTGATCGTTATTATCAACCATTTTCTAAAGAAGTTCAAAAAGCAGAAGAAAATATCGAGAAAGTCGAAATCAAAGATGAACCTGCTGGTTTCGACTGCGATGTGTGCGGTCATCCGATGGTGATTAAAGTTGGGCGTTACGGTAAATTCTACGCATGTAGTAATTTCCCTGATTGCCGTAATACGAAGCCGTTCGTTAAGGAAATTGGTGTGACTTGTCCAAAATGTGGAAAAGGACAGGTTGTTGAGCGTAAATCAAAGAAGAATCGTCTATTCTACGGTTGTGATCGTTATCCTGACTGTGATTTCATCAGTTGGGACAAACCTGTTGGTCGTAATTGTCCGAAATGTGAACACTTCCTCGTCGAGAAGAAAAAACGCGGTAGTAAACAAGTGATTTGTCCAAATGGCGATTACGAAGAAGCTGTACAGCGTGGAGATGACTAAAGGAGAAGAAGGAGTCGCTAGTTTAGCGATTTCTTTTTTATTTGTACGATAGTGTCATAATTGTACAGTTTTTAGTGTATAATGAGTCTTTTTTGAACAATTGGATGATAGTTAATTGTTCAGACATTTGATTGCTTATTATTATTTCCTGTGATAAAGTAGGTTTGTGGAGGAAGAAGAATGATATGTTAGAGGCTTATCATCGCTTTGAGAGTTACTTGAGAGACGAGAAACATTATAGCGAACAGACGATTATCGCTTATATGGCCGATCTCAAGCACTTTGGACAATTTATGGATAATGCAGGAATTTTATCATTTAATGATGTGACTTATCGAGATATTCGTCTGTATCTCGGAGAGCTTTATGAGAAACAGCTGTCTCGACACAGTATCGGTCGTCATTTGAGTAGTTTGCGTACTGCTTTTCAGTACTTTATGGATCAGCGGATGATTACTGATAATCCGTTTATCTATGTTAAGACAGCAAAAGCGGGTACACAATTACCGAGTTTCTTTTATGAGAGCGAGTTGCAGCCCATTTTTGATAGTTTTACCGAGCGTACACCGTTAGCTTTGAGAGATCGTGCGCTGTTTGAGTTTATGTATGCAACAGGTGCGCGTGTGAGTGAGTGTACAGGTTTAACACTTTCGGCGTTAGATATGACAACTGGTATTGTGTCTCTACACGGTAAAGGCAATAAGGATCGATATGTCCCGTTTGGCTCCTTTTGTCAGGATGCATTACACGACTATTTGGAAAACGGACGTCGTGAACTGACACAAGATGAGGAAGAACAACATGTCTTTCTTAATTATCGTGGTGAGCCATTGACGAGTCAGGGTATATCCTATATTCTGAATCAGATTATTAAGCGAAGTGCATCGAACTTATCGATTCATCCACATAAATTGCGTCATAGTTTTGCGACGCATTTATTGGATCATGGCGCAGATATTCGCACAGTCCAGGAATTGCTTGGACACAGTAGCTTATCAACCACGCAAATTTACACACATATTTCGAATGAATCGTTGCGGAAGAGCTATTTAGATGCTTTTCCGCGCGCTAAAAGACAGTAAATACAAGAATCGCAGCAGATAGAGAACGGAGTGAACGTATGGCAAACACGGAAGCATTGTTAGCAAAAATCCGACGTATTAACGAAGTGATTCGTGATGATAGTGTCAAAAATATTGAATTAGAAAAAGATTTTCCTTTCCAAAATTTAGTGTCATTTTTTGGTGAAATCATTGATTCTAATGTTTATTTGATTTCAGCAAAAGGACGCGTACTCGGCCACTATTCAGCATACTTATCATTGAATAGTGAACGTACGGAGGAAATGATCGAAGCAAGACAACTCGCCCCAGAGTATATCGATGGTCTGAGACACCTTGATGAAACAGAATCCAATATTGCGATTGACGATGATCGTACAGTCATTGCATTAGAAAAACGTGGAGAATCTCAGGGGATTACGACGATTATTCCGATCTACGGCGAAGATAAGAAGTTAGGCTATCTTTTGTTTGCACGTCCGGAACCAGAATTTACTACTGAAGACCTTATTCTAGCTGAATATGTTGGTACAGTATTAGCACTTGAAATGCAATTCTTGAACCAACAGATTGAAGAAAAAGCTGAGCACCAACAAAAATTAGTGGCCTCAGCTGTTCAATCGTTGAGTTTCTCTGAAATTGTAGCGTTACAAGCAATCTTCCGTCACGGCGACCAACCAAAATTCCGTATCACTGCTTCACGTATTGCTGAAGAAGAACAGATTACACGTTCTGTAATTGTTAACGCATTGCGTAAAATGGAATCTGCTGGGGTTCTCGTTTCTCATTCATTAGGTATGAAAGGAACATTCATCGATGCCTTGAATGAAGATAACTTTGCTGAAATTAAAAAGCAATTGAATAACTTCTAGTACGAATCGGTTCTACACCTAGAATGGAGGGGATAATGTTTATCTCCTCTTTTTTTGTGAGAAGACGCGGGATTCAGTACCGTTGATGATGCGTTTCAAATTATCCTTATGGCGAATGATAATTAACACCGTGATGACATAGACGATTACTCTAAAGATTAATGATGTTCCTGGGATAAAAGTTGCCATCAAGCTTGCGGCAATCAACGCAATAACGCTTGCCAGTGAAACCATTCGGCTCAAAAAGAGCACAACGAAAAATACACTAATCGCAGCAATTGCAAATAGTGGCGCGTAAGCGAAAGCGGCACCAAAACTTGTTGCAACGGCTTTGCCACCTTTAAATTTCAAGAAGAAAGAGAAGGTGTGTCCAAAAATTGCCGCAATCCCGAAAATCAATGGATTCCATGTGAAGATCGACAGTAGCTGTGCAATCCAAATAGCCAAACTACCTTTCATCATATCTAAAAAGAACACGAGAAAACCGCCAGCAGGACCGTAAACACGAAACGCATTGGTTGTACCGATATTACCGGATCCATAATCTCTCAGATCCTTGTGGTAAAATTTCTTACCGACAATCACACCGAAAGGAATGGAACCCATTAAATATGAAAAAATTACAAAAACAATATTTAGTAAAAATTGTGTCATGTGATAATAACCACCTTTAGTCATAATTCTGATAGTAGTATACCGTACTTCACAGAATTTAAGGAAAAATAATTGAGATTTTGCATTATGCGAATGAATTATTGTAGTATGTCAGAGAAACTATTCAAAGAGAGGAACAGCGAACAGTATGGTTCAACAATCGAATACGGAACAATATAACGAGAATTCGATTCAAATACTTGAAGGTTTAGATGCGGTGAAGAAACGTCCGGGAATGTACATCGGTTCAACCGATTCCCGTGGATTGCATCACCTTGTTTATGAAATCGTCGACAACTCTGTGGATGAGGCGCTTGCCGGTTATTGTGATCATATTAGTGTCACAATTGATAAAGACGGTGCGTGTATCGTTCAGGATAATGGTCGCGGGATGCCAATCGGGAAACATGCTACAGGACGTCCAACGGTTGAAGTCATCTTAACGGTACTTCATGCGGGTGGTAAATTCACAGAAAATGCCTATAAGACGTCTGGGGGGTTACACGGGGTTGGTTCCAGCGTTGTTAATGCGTTATCTAAAGAATTAGAAGTCGATGTCGTCCGTGATCATCAGCGTTACCAGCAAAGATTTGTGAATGGTGGCGAGCCTCAAAAACCGAAACATGCCAAAGTGAAAACCAATAAGACGGGAACCACCATTCGTTTCATTCCGGATGATAATGTTTTTGGCAATGCAAAATTTAATTCCGAATTGTTGATTGAACATTTACGTGAAGAAGCATTCTTGATCAAAGGATTGACCATTGATTTTAAAGACGAACGTGTTGAACCGATGATTGAAGAATCTTTCCATTATGACGAGGGGATTGTCGCTTTCGTTAAATACTTGAATGAGAATAAAGAAAGCTTGCACGAACCTTTATACTTCAGTGACAAAGATGAAGCGACAGGCATTGAAATGGAGACCTCTATTCAATATAACGATGGTTATTCTGAAACCATTCTATCCTTCGTCAATAATGTGCGTACACCGGATGGAGGGACGCATGAAACAGGATTGAAGACGGGAATTACCAAGGTGTTCAATGAATACGCCAGAAAGGTTAATCTGATTAAACCAAAAGAAAAGAACCTAGAAGGTAGCGATGTCCGTGAAGGTTTCACTGCTATTCTATCTTTGCGTATTCCTGAAGAAATCCTCCAATTTGAAGGCCAGGTTAAAGGAAAACTCGGAACGAAAGAGGCACGTTTTGCGGTTGAAAATCTGATTACCGAGCAATTAACGATTTACTTTACCGAAAATGGTGAAATGGCTCAGTCGCTCGTTCGCAAGTCATTACGTGCAAGAAAAGCGCGTGAAGCCGCACGTTTAGCGCGTGAACAGTCTCGTAAAGGGAAAAAAGGGCAGAAGCGAGATGTCCTATTATCGGGTAAATTAACGCCAGCTCAAGGCAAAAATGCTTCGCGTAATGAACTTTTCCTTGTCGAAGGAGACTCAGCCGGAGGATCAGCTAAACAGGGACGTGATCGTCGCTTCCAAGCAATTTTGCCGCTTCGAGGTAAAGTGCTCAATACAGAAAAAGCTGGGATTGAGGATATCCTAAAAAATGAAGAATTAAGTACGATTATCTATACGATCGGTGCAGGTGTTGGTGCTGACTTTAATCTAGAAGATGCCAATTACGATAAAATCATCATCATGACCGATGCGGATACGGACGGAGCACATATTCAGGTGCTATTATTAACATTCTTCTATCGTTACATGCGTCCGCTTGTCGAAGACGGTCGTGTCTATATTGCGATGCCACCTCTCTATAAAGTCAGCAGTAGTCGCGGTAAGAAAGCACGGACAACTTATGCGTGGACAGACGAAGAATTAAAAGAAGTTACTCAAAATGCAAACAAAGGGTACACATTGCAGCGATACAAAGGTCTCGGTGAAATGAACGCCGATCAGTTATGGGAAACGACAATGGATCCAGAAAATCGCACATTAATACGTGTGCAAGTTTCTGATCAGGCATTAACCGAAAACCGCGTGTCAGTATTAATGGGGAATAAAGTGGAACCACGTCGCGATTGGATTGAATCACATGTCCAATTTACGATGGATGAATCCGATAACTTGCTTGAAAAATCGGACGATGCCCAACTGACACAGACAGAAATACAAGCATCATTATGGGATGAGGGTGAATAGCTGTTGGCTACTGATATTCAAGAACTTAATTTAGAAGAAATTATGGGGGATCGTTTTGGACGATACTCCAAGTACATCATTCAAGATCGCGCGTTACCTGACATTCGCGATGGGTTAAAGCCTGTACAGCGTCGTATCCTATATGCGATGTTTATGGACAATAATACGGCTGAACGGCCATTTCGAAAATCAGCCAAAACAGTTGGTAATGTCATTGGTAATTACCATCCGCATGGCGATAGCTCGGTATACGATGCTATGATTCGTATGAGTCAATCGTGGAAGAATCGTGAACCGTTAATCGATATGCACGGAAACAATGGATCGTTAGACGGCGATCCAGCAGCCGCAATGCGTTATACGGAAGCGCGCTTGAGTCCTATCGCGATCGAATTATTGAACGATCTTAACAAAAAGACAGTCGATACCATTCTAAACTTCGATGATACCGAAGAAGAACCAACCGTATTACCATCTGCATTTCCTAATTTACTCGTTAATGGGGCACAGGGAATTTCAGCAGGTTATGCGACCGAAATTCCAACGCATAATCTGGGTGAGGTCATTGATGCGGTAATCTATTTAATTGATCATCCAACCGCAAAAGTCAGCACACTAATGAACTATTTACCAGGCCCCGATTTCCCAACTGGTGGTATCGTCCAAGGCAAAAAAGGTTTGGAAAAGGCCTATAAGACAGGTAAAGGACGTATTGTCATTCGCGCGCGTCATGAAGTAGAGAAATTACGTGGTGGTCGCGAACAGATTGTGATTACTGAAATTCCTTTTGCTGTTAATAAAGCTGAATTAGTACGCGAGATGGATCAATTGCGTTTGAATCGATCGATTGAAGGTGTTGCAGAAGTTCGTGATGAAACGGATCGTAACGGTTTGCGTATTGTGATTGAATTGAAGCGAAATGCGAATAAATCACAAATCATGCAGTACTATTACAAACATTCGAACCTTCAAATTAACTATCATTTCAACATGGTAGCGATCAATCATCGCCGCCCAGAGCAGGTTGGCTTAGTACCGATGCTATCTTCTTTTATTGAACATCGACGCGAAGTGGTTATTCGTCGTACGCGCTATGATTTAGATAAAGCCAAACATCGCTTGCACATTGTTGATGGGTTGATTCAGGCGATCTCAGCGTTAGATGAAGTAATTCGTATTATTCGTGCTAGCAATAATAAAAAGCAGGCAAAAGAGAATTTGATCGATGCTTTCCAATTCACAGAGATTCAAGCGGAAGCAATTGTGTCATTACAGTTGTATCGTTTAACCAATACAGATATTCAATCCTTGCAGGAAGAAAAGGAAACGTTGACACAGACGATCGCAGACTATGAAGCGTTGTTATCTGATGCCAAAATTCTTGAAAAACAGATCAAGAAAGAGTTACGTGATGTGAAGAAAAAATACGCCTCTGATCGTCTGACAACTATCGAAGATGAAATTCAGGAAATTAATATCAAGAAAGAGTTCTTAATTCCTGATGAGACAGTCTACGCAGCTGTAACAACGAATGGCTATATCAAACGTGTTAGTCAGCGCAGTTACATTTCATCTAACTTTGAGGATTTTGGTTTGCGTGAAGGCGACCACGTTCTGTATCTTTCAGAGCATTCCACGCTTGATAATCTGGTAATGGTCACTAATCGCGGAAATTATATCTTCCAACCTGTCTATGAAATCAATGATCTTAGATGGAAAGATCTCGGGGAACATATTTCACAGCGAATTAGTCTAGAGGATGACGAAAAGATTATTGCAGTATTTCCAGTCGAAAAAGATACTAAGGATGAGTTGCTATTAGCATCTAAAGCGGGACAAATTAAACGCTCCGCACTGAGTGAATGTCATGCTTTCAAAGGCTACAAACATAAGACTGCGCAGATCATGAAGCTTAGTGGCAGTCGCGATGAGCTCGTCGGCGTCTCTCGCGTGAAAGCAACGGATATGGACACTGAGGCAGAAGTATTATTGATTACACGATTTGGCTTTGCGTTGCGCTACACAATTGAAGAAATCAATACACTCGGTCTTAAAGCAAAAGGGGTTAAAGCAATTAACCTTAAAGACAAAGACTACGTCGTTGCGGCGTTGTATAATCCAAAACCATCTAGCAATGATCAGTGGTTGTTAATGACGCAACGCGGTAATATGAAGCGTATGCGTTGGGAAGAAGTGTCATTGTTGAAACGCGCAAAACGTGGATTAGTGGTACTCAAAGAACTGAAGGGTAGACCTCATCGTGTGACTAACGCATATCCTGTTGAACGTCTCGATCAGAATTATGAATTATACGGTGCGAACGGAGATCTCAAGATTATTCAATCACGTGATGTCCCAATCAATGAACGCTATAGTAATGGTAGCTCGATTATTGATGAGGAAAGTTTTGGTGAATTAATCGCTGTCACACCGTTGTTTAATCAGCCGGAAGATAAAAAATAACACATGTGATTACTACACGACTTAGTGTTGAATTGTGCTATACTTTGAGTAAATACGTAGAGAGAAGGAGATTATATGAGTAAAATTTTAGTCTTTGGTCATCAAAATCCAGATACAGATGCGATTACATGTTCAATTACTTATAGCCATTTATTGAATGAATTAGGAGAAACCGCTGAACCAGTTGCTTTGGGTGAAGTTAACAAGGAAACCGCGTATGCACTGAAGCAATTCGGCTTCGAAGCACCTCGTGTGATTGAAAAAGCGGGTGACGAAACAGATACGGTGGCATTGGTAGACCATAATGAGTTCCAACAGTCTGTAAGTGATATTAAAGATTTAACCATTCATTCTGTTGTTGATCACCACCGTATCGCTAATTTTGAAACGGCGCAACCTCTTTACTTTACCGCAAAGCCTTTAGGTTGCTGCCAGAGTGTTACCTACGGATTGTATGAACAATACAATGTTGAAGTAACACCAGAGATCGCTGGTTTAATGTTGTCAGGTTTAATTTCTGACTCATTGCTATTCTCATCACCAACGTGCACAGAATATGATAAAGAACTCGGTAAGAAATTAGCTGAGATTGCTGGCGTTGATAGTGAAGCTTACGGTACAGAAATGCTTAAAGCTGGCGCAAGCGTTGATGACAAGAGTGCGGAAATGATCGCAGAAGGTGACGCGAAATCCTTTACAATGGGTGACTACCAGATGCGTATTGGCCAGGTGAACGTTGTTGACGTTAATGATGTATTGGCACGCAAACAGGAAATGGTTGACGAGATGACATCACTATCTGCGGCTAATGGCTACGATGGTTTCTTGCTCATTGTGACTAACATCTTAACGAATGATTCAGAAGGATTGTTTGTCGGTAACGAAGCTATTATCCCTGGATTGGAAGAAGCTTTCGGTATAACCGTTTCTGATCAACAATTACCATTAAAGGGTGTTGTATCTCGTAAGAAACAGGTAGTACCACCATTAACAGACGCTTTAGCTAAATAATCAATAGGAAGCCAAACAGTACTGGATCAGTGCTGTTTTTTAATATGCAAATAAATTTATTTGACAAACGACTCAGTGAGGTCTATTTTTAATTGAGATCAATTCAAAAGTAAAGAAGGAAAACTTTATGACAAAAATTATTGAAATTCAGGACCTTCATAAATCATATGGTGAGATCGAAGCTGTCAAAGGTATTAATTTGCATGTCAATGCGGGAGATCTTTATGCGTTTCTCGGTCCGAATGGTGCCGGTAAAAGTACGACGATCGACATGATTTGTACATTCCTAACCCCAGATAGTGGACGTATTACTGTAAATGGACATGAAGTTGGTAAAGAGGATGCAGCAATTCGAGAGACAATTGGTGTCGTCTTCCAAGGAAGTGTCTTGGACGCTGAGCTAACCGTTGAGGAAAATCTATTATTGCGAGGACAACTCTATGGTTTAAGTAAACAGACATTAAAACATGCCGTTCAACAAGCGTTAGAACGCACACAGTCGAGTGAATTCAAAGACCAAAAATATGGACAACTTTCCGGTGGTCAACGACGTCGTGCAGATATTGCGCGGGCTTTAATTCATGATCCAAAAATTCTTTTCTTAGATGAACCAACGACAGGCTTAGATCCTAAAGCGCGTCAGATGGTTTGGCAGACAATTATGCAAATGAAAGCTGAGCAGGGGATGACAATTTTCTTAACGACACATTATATGGAAGAGGCTGCCAATGCTGACTTTATTACTATTATGGATCATGGTGCAATCATTGCTGATGGTACGCCGACAGCATTAAAAGACCAGTACGCGAAGAATGTGCTAAAACTATCTGGTAATTATCTGACAAAAATCACGCAACAGCTTGAAGCATTGGGTGTTCCATACGATATGCAAGTGGATCAGATTATCGTGAAATTGGATTATACAAAGGACGCGTTAAGTGTACTCGATCGGGTGCGTCAATATATCACCAGTTTTGAAGTAGTTAAAGGGTCGATGGATGATGTATTCCTGGAAATTACGGGAAGGGAGTTGAACTAATATGTGGTCATTAACTAAAAGACATTTAAAATTATTTTTTAGAGATAAATCAGCAGTATTCTTTTCAATTTTATCGAGTTTACTAATGATTGGTATTTATTTCCTGTTTTTAGGAGATAATCTCACTTCACAGTTCAGCGGACTCTCAGATGCGCGCGATATTATGGATAATTGGTTAATTGCTGGATTGCTGGCCATTACATCTCTTACTACGTCATTAAGCGTGTTCGGTATTAAAATTGACGATAATTTGAATGGAATTAACAAAGATTTTTATTCTGCGCCAGTATCAAAGACAGCTATTGCGGGTTCATATATCGCCAGTGCCTTTTTAATTAGTTTGATCATCACAGCGATTACTTTTATGCTCGGGGAAATTTTTGTTTTCTTCCGCGGAGGCGTCGTGATGAACTTCAAAGAACTGTTACTCGTTTTCATTATTGTTTTAATTGCTGACTTTACCAACTCTGCGTTGATGTTCTTTATTACTTCACTATTCGAAAGTCATGCAGCATTTGCAGCGGCATCGAGTACGATTGGAATGTTGATTGGTTTTGTTACGGGGATCTATATTCCGATCGGCTTCCTACCGAATTGGGTACAGTGGTTGATCAAATTATTCCCAACCTCACATGCAGCATCGCTATTGCGTCAGATTATGATGACGCGACCGATTGAAGAGAATCTTGGGACTACCGCTTCGCCAATTGTCGATCGTCTCTCAGAAACAATGGGGATGACATATCATTTTGGTGAGTATACGGTGTCTAATATCGTCAGTATTCTCACTTTGATTATTGTAGGAATGATTTGCTATGGACTTGGTGTTTGGAGTCTTAGCCGTAAACAAAAGAATTAATTGATTATTAAACAGTTGCCAGAGAATAAATTGGCAACTGTTTTTTTTATAAACGAAACACGAGCATTTTCAGTAAGTAAGCGTTATTATAATTAATAAGGGTTAGCACTCTATAAAAAGAAATGCTAATTTACCCTTGACTAATTTTGACTTACGCACTATACTTACTTTTAGTTAGTGATTAAGATTGCTTAACGCAATGAACAAGGAGGTTCATATAATGATTAAAACAGTATTAGTTAATGGTGCGAGTGGGGTACTCGGTTCACAGATTGCCTTACAAACAGCCGTTAGTGGTTTTGATGTCATTGTTTACGGTCGTTCAGATGGCAGTATCGAACGTGCTAAAACAAAGATGGAAAGTTACATTCCACGTTACAAAGATGAATCAAACGTTAGTCACGACGAAAAAGATGTTCAAAAAGCTTATGAAGAAAATGTCACTTTCTCAACAGATTTAGAAAAATCTGCTAAGGAAGCTGATTTGATTATTGAAGCTATCTTAGAAAAAGAAGAAGCAAAGAAAGATTTCTTTAAACAGTTATCTGAAATTGATATTCCAGAAGAAACAATCTTTGCAACAAATACATCTTCATTGCGTCCATCTAACTTCATGGAAGCAACGGGACGTACGGATCGTTTCTTAGCACTTCATTTCCAGAATGAAATTTGGAAACGTAACATTGCTGAAGTTATGGGAACATCCGAAACGAGTGATGATGTTGTGAAGACAATTGAACAGTTCGCTAAAGATATTGAAATGGATCCGATTGTTATGAAGAAAGAACAACCTGGATATATTAACAATACCGTATTTATTCCATTCGTTAATGAGAGTTTACGTCTCTTCGGTACTGGCGAAGCTACACCGTTCGACATTGACCGTGCATGGCTGAAAGCAACTGACAATCCGCAAAGTCCAGCACCGTTCTCCGCTATCGATATTGTTGGTTTTGGTACGCCACCAGCAATCGCAGAAGAGCTGGTCGAGAAAGACCCTTCACTTTCCGATGAAGATCGTCAAGGCTTAACTTATGCTGCGCGTTTCCTAAGAGATTCTATTCAATTGGGTCGCGGGGGTAAAGTTCAAGGTGAAGGTTTCTATCACTATGGTGACAATAAACCTGAGTTCTTGGATGATGACTTCTTGAAGGATTATCCAGACATCTCAATTGAAGATTACGGAACAGAGACTGGCGATGAAGATAAGGATAAAGCGATTTACCTCTTCACACGTGTTTCTACTGCTTTGATTTCTGGTGCATTAGAGCTTTACGCTATTGATGCAGCTGACGTTGAAGATATTGATAAAGTTTGGCGTTCTTCTTCACAATCAGACTTAGGTCCATTCGACTTAATCAAGAAGATTGGTGCGGATAAAGTCTACGACGTTCTAAGCAAATCATTCGCCGACATCAAAGACGATCCACAGAAAGAATTACACGATAAGATGCTTTATGCATTGAAAGAAAATAAGTTTTAGTTCAATAAATCTTCACTTTTAGCGCAAGTAGCATACAAGTAGCATATTAGATAAAAAGTTAATGAATTGAACTGAGGGAGGTTCATGCAATGATTAAAACAGTTTTAGTTAATGGTGCCAGTGGGGTACTAGGTTCACAGATCGCATTGCAGACAGCCGTTAGTGGGTTTGATGTTATTGTCTATGGCCGTTCTGATGGGAGTATCGAACGTGCCAAAGCGAAAATGGAGAGTTACATTCCACGCTACAAAGAGGAATCTAACGTCGATCATGATGATGAAGACGTTAAGAAAGCCTATGACGAAAATGTAACGTTCTCAACAGATTTAGAAGAAGCTGCAAAGCGTGCCGATTTAATTATCGAAGCAATCATGGAGAAGCAATCCGTAAAAGAAGCTTTCTTCAAGCAGTTATCTGAAATTGATATTCCAGAAGAAACGATCTTTGCGACAAATACATCATCCTTGCGACCATCTGATTTTATGGAGGCTACCGGACGCCCAGATCGATTCTTAGCATTGCATTTCCAGAATGAAATCTGGAACCATAATGTTGCAGAAGTTATGGCAACGTCTAAGACAAGCGATGACGTCGTAAAAACAGTGACTCAATTTGCAAAAGACATTGAGATGTATGCTGTGGTCATGAAGAAAGAACAGCCAGGGTATGTCATTAATACCTTGTTCATTCCGTTCCTCGAAGTCAGCTTGAATCTCTTTGGTCAAGGCAAAGCGCAGCCATTCGATATTGACCGTGCATGGATGAAGACCACTGGGACTTCTCATGGCCCATTCGCTTCGGTAGATACCGCAGGGTTTGGTACACCGGCACAAGTCATGCAAGCACGTATCGATAACAATCCGTCATTGACTGATGAACATCGCAAAGGCTCAGAGTACGTTATTCGTTTCTTGAATGACAACGTGAAATTGGGTCGTGCTGGTAAAGTTGCTGGTGAAGGCTTCTACCATTACAACGATACAACACCAGAATTCTTGAAGGGAGATTTCTTGGCTGATACGCCAGATATCTCTATTGAAGACTATGGTACGAAGACCGGCGACGAAGATAAGGATAAAGCAATTGCGCTTTACACGATTGTTGCTAGCAGTATCATCTACGGTGGATTAGAATTATTCGTTAAAGACGCTGCTGAGTTTGAAGATATTGATCGTGTATGGGAGATTGCCTTCGAAGTAGAATTCGGACCATTTAAGTTATTGAAACAGATTGGTACGGATAAGGTATACAAGGTATTAAGTCAATACTTCAACAGCATCAACAATGATCCAGAGAAGGAATTGCACGATAATATCCTTAAAGCATTAAAAGAAAACAACTTCTAGTAAACAATAATACATTGTTTTATTAGACAAAATTTTGGAAAATTAATTCCCGCATTTCCAAGTATGCACAACAATTTCAACTATCACTACCAATAACATGTAAATGTGTGCTCATCATTCATTAAGTGGCCGCCAAACGAAATTGGCGGCCACTTTTTCTTTATCTTTAAATAAATTAACAGTATAATCGTTTATTGGTATGTAAAAAAAAAAATCAATTTAAAGGAGCGAGAATCGTTGCAGCGTCGTCATATTTATCTCGGTTTAGTTCCGAGAATCATATTAGGAATTGTTATTGGTATTTTGATTGGACAATTGCCATTTATTAATGAGCCGATCATGCGCGGGTTGGTCACCTTATCTACAATGTTCAGCACGTTCTTAAGCTTTATTATCCCACTGATGATTATTGGTTTTGTTGTTAAGGGGATTGCTGAGCTGGCAGAAGGCGCCGGAAAGTTGCTTGGGTTAACTGCCATCATCTCTTATCTTTCTGGAACGCTTGCAGGGCTGTTTGCCTTCGTCGTCGTAACTAATTTGTTTCCCTATTTCATTACCCCAGAGGTTCAACAAAAAATTGTCGGTGTAGGAGAGGGTGTCGAGCCATTCTTTACGCTACCACTCGAACCGATGTTAGACGTTACTGCCGCGCTGGTATTCTCATTTATTATGGGACTCGGTATTTCTGTTTTTCGACGTAACAATCGCGGTAACGTTCTCTTTGAAGCGTTTGATGACTTTGGGAGTATTATTGTCAAAGTACTAGATACTATTATCGTACCATTGATGCCGTTCTATATTGGCATAAACTTTGCGAGCATGAGCTACAGTGGCACTGTATTCACCATTCTATCCGTATTCTGGAAAGTACTTTTAATCGGTATCTTGTTACAAACCCTCTATATTGGGGGTTTATTCATTGTTATGGGATTGTATGCTGGTAAGAATCCTTTTGTTCTAATGAAAAATCAAATTCCAGGGTATTTGGTTTCGCTCGGGACACAATCTTCAGCCGCTGCAATTCCTACTAATTTAGAGTGTGCCAGAAAAAATGGGGGATCAGAAATGATTCGTCAATTCGTTATTCCGTTATGTTCAACAATTCATCTTTCTGGTAGCATCATTACCATAACGACGAATGCTACTGCTGTTTTACTGTTATTTAACATTCCGGTAGATAACAAGGTCATGCTGGCGTTCGTATTTACATTAGGTATGGTAATGGTAGCTGCACCTGGTGCACCAGGTGGGGCAATTATGTCAGCTTTACCATTCTTGCCGATGGTGGGAATTACGACTGACGCCATGCAGCAGCTCATGATTTCATTACATATTGCGCAAGACAGCTTTGGTACAGCCGCCAATGTTTCCGGTGATAATGCAATCGCTGTGGCGGTCGACCGTGTATATGAGAAATACATCAAACCTAAAGAAAACCAAACGAAAGCTACAACCGTAGAAGAATAATTTTACTTAAAAAGCCTATCAGACATCGTAATTTGATATCTGATAGGCTTTTTCTTATAGTATGTATTCATTTTTAATCTTCCAAAGCATACTTTAGCCATTTGCTAGTCAATGTATTTGCATTGAGCATATCTTGAGGTCGACCTTCAAAAACGATTTGTCCACCATTTTTACCACCTTCAGGGCCCATTTCAACCACCCAATCACTGGCAACCAAGAAATCAAGATTATGTTCAATTAGAATGACAGTATTGCCTCTACCGACAAGACGATTGAATAGCTTCAATAAGTGATCGTTATCTTGCGGATGTAAACCACGCGAAGGTTCATCAAGAATATAAATTTCACCTTGATGTTGTAATTCGCTCGCCAATTTCAATCGCTGTAACTCACCACCGGATAAAGTACTAGTGGACTGACCGAGTGTTAAATAGGAGAGTCCAACATCATCTAATGCCTGAACTTTACGAACAATTTTATCTTGTTTGAAATAGTCTAAGCTATCTTCAACAGTGAGCTCAAGCATCTCAACAATATTCTTACCCTGGAAAGTATAAGAGAGCGCTTCGTCAGAGAAACGCGTGCCATGACACGCTTCACAGACCAATGTGACGGGATCTGCAAAGGCGGTATCTGGTTCAATATAACCTTTACCACCACAGACAGGACAAGCACCTTTAGAGTTAAAGCTGAAAAGGCCTGGTTCTTGATTATTCGCTTTAGCAAATTGCTTACGGATATCATCCATAATCCCCATGTAAGTTGCTAGAGTAGAGCGAGTAGAGATTCCTATACTTTTTTGACTCACAACAATCGCTTCTGGGTGTTGCTTAGCAAATTCGTCGATCATCAAAGAACTTTTTCCAGAGCCAGAAACGCCAGAAACCGTCATTAATACGTTCTTAGGAATATCCAGCGTGACATCTTTCAAGTTATGACTATTCGCATGTTCAATTGTAAAGTGATCAGTAATTTCGCGTGTATCTTCTTTCAGTTGACGGATTTCTTGTAATGCTTTTCCAGTAGGGGTATCACTTAAATGTGCTGCATCCCCTTGATAAATCACTTCACCACCGCGACTCCCAGCTTCTGGTCCCATTTCAACAATTTGATCGGCTTGTTTTATGATTTCTGTGTTATGTTCAACAGCAATCACGGTATTGTGCTGTTCTTTCAGTTTCATCAAAATATCTACTAATTGCGAAATCTCTTCAGGATGTAAACCAACACTCGGTTCGTCAAGAATATAGGTTTGATTATTTAAATTTGAGCCCAACTGACTAGCAATTTTTAATCGTTGTGCTTCACCACCGGAGAGTGTAGCTATTTTACGATCGAGTGTGAGATATCCGAGACGCATATTGATAATTTGTTCAATAATTGGGAGTGCTTGTTCAACGAGTGATACCCCGAACGGTTCATCAATTTGCTTCATTACATCGAGTAGATCAGTGAGTTCCATTTGATAGAAATCAGCGATGTTATATCCTAAAATTTTTGATTTGAGCACTTCAGGATTTAATCCTGTTCCTTGACATACAGGGCAGAGAGTGACTTTGCTCATCGATTTGACATCATCCTGATTGACCTCTTTAAGTTTAGAGATATCACGTTTGATGTATAGACGTTCAAAACGTGGGACTAAGCCGTCCCATTTACTCTGATGATCACCATTTTTAGTTTTAAATGGCATAATCACTTCTTTACCGTCAGGATCGCCATATAAGAATAATTCGCGTTTGTCTTTTGGCCAATCTTTAATTGGTGTATCAGGGTCAAATAAATCGCCAGTAATCATCCAACGACCTTGCCAACCAGCAGGAGAGAGCGGCTTAAATTGTACCGCATAATCTTTTAAACTCTTATTGAAATCCACGAGTTTATCGAGATCGGGTTCGATAACTTCACCATTTCCGTAACACCGCTTACATTTTCCAAACGAACTATTTGAAGAAAAATCAATTGCTTCACCGACATGCGGTTTACCAATTCGTGAAAAAATTAACCGAATCAATGGTCCGAGTTCCATATAACTCGCCACGTTTGATTGTTGATTTCCTTGAATCTGGCGTTGTTTAATCACAATCGCTGATGTTAAATTCTTCATTAAATCAGCTTCCAAATCAGCTTCCGGACGCTCATGTAGTTCCATATGACGTCTAAGATATTGTGAGTAATTTTTCTCCATCTGTCGTTGACTCTCAGCAGCTAGAATATCAAAGACTACGGAGCTTTTTCCGGAGCCAGATAATCCAGCAAATGCAATAATCTGTTCCTTAGGCAACGTCAGATCAATATTCTTTAAATTATTTTCGCGTAGGCCACGCAGAATAATTTCATCTGTCATTATCTAAAACCTTTCGTTTTGTTGTAAAACTGTTTTATCTTATTTATGGTATGACAGCCAAGAGAGGAGTGTCAAAAACGAGCTATTTAGTGGAATATTATTACTATTTTTTCTATTCAATTACTTTCAATAATGTATATTATGTAAACTAAAAGAAATGAAAAATGTAAGCAATCATTAAGCCTATAAATTCCTAGTATTTTTGTCCTCCAACCGCCCTCATTTGATTAATTACACTGATCAGCAATCATCGCTAACTTTTGGATATGTCTTTTGATGATGTTTTATCTTATTCTTCATCTAAATATATAAATAGCTATATCTGATATCACTATTTAAGCCATATCAATAAGTTTGCGCTGCATTTATACTTATCTTTAATTGCTGTTCATTAAATTAATATATTTTAACCAATAATATCTATATCGATATCATTTCATAGCTATAACGACTGTATATGCACCAATAACATCATACAGTGTCACTGTTGCGGCTATTTCCCGTAGTTTATAAGCTAAAACCTTGAGACAACCTCTTATTACTTATCGTGAACCTTTTTTATTACTTAAAGATTAAATTGGGTTCTATAGGTACAAAAAGTTGCATCTTTGCTAGCGCTAACTTACTATAAAGGATAAGGATTTAATATAAGAAGTTACAGTCGATATTTAGAAAGGATGATTAAATGAATATCCTCATGTTTATACTGGCAATAGGTCTAGCACTATTGGCTGGTAAGCTCATTCAGCAATTAAACCTTCCAGCGCTGTTAGGATGGTTGATTGCCGGCGTTATTGTTGGTCCAAATGTATTAAATATTCTCTCGGAATCAACAATGGACGCGAATTGGTATGGCATTTTAGAGACCATTGGACAGATGATCGTCGGTGTCATGATCGGTTCGAACCTAGAATGGAAGAAAATCAAAAAAGTTGGTGGCCAAATACTACAATTATCACTTTGGCATATCGCCATGATTTTCATTGTGGTAACTGCAGGATTCAGTGTTGTAGCAGTTATTAAAGGTGTGCCGTTGATCATGGCAGCAGCGTTTGGTTTGGTTGCTTTTGCCGTTGCGCCAGCACCAGTACTATCTATGATCAATGAGTACGAGACAGATGGGCCATTGACGCAAGCGACCATTCCAGCCAGTGTGATGAATACGACTTTGGGTGCGGTAATATTCTTCTCAATTACCTCAATCGTACAATCCGCATTCTCTGGTTCTGATGAGTCTATCTTGTTGACATTAGGACTAAAGTTAATTGTGCCGATTTTTGCAGGATTCCTTATCGGTTTCTTACTCGCAAAAACGACACCACACGCAATGAACAGTCGATTAGAGACCGTGATCTTTACGATCGTATTAATCGTGTACGGTGCGGTACTCATGTTCTTGGATCATAATGTTTATCCTGATCCAACGACCAACTTTATTATGGCGGGTGCAGGTTTTGCTGCAGGTTTCATTAACTTTACTGAAGATGAGCAGCAGGAGGATATCGGCGACTACTTCGATGACATTCAGACGCTAGGATTAGCCGTAGTTATTGTTTCACTCGCCGCCCCACTCGATCCAAGTTTATTGTTGACAGCAGGTATCTGGGCAGTCGTTTATGTTGTCTTGCGCTTTATTGGTTCTTGGCTCGGTGGTTTCATTGGTGGTAAAGCTGTGAAAGCCGATGAAAATGTTCAAAAATATGTTGGTATCACACTCACCCCACATTCTGGTATTTCACTCGTTCACAGTGGTGTGGCAGCAGAAGCGCTAAGTGCTGTTGTACCAGAATATGCCGTGTTGCTACGAACAATTATTCCTGCTGCTGCATTGATTAACGAAATTATTGCGATCCTTATTTCTAAGAAAGCATATGATTGGACTGGCGAAACGTCTGGTCATACGGACCAAGAAGATGACTTTATCGGTGCAAGCAGTTCGTACCACCGCGAATCACGCGCGACACGTGTGTACCAAAACAAACGTCACCCACATAGTCAACCTGTTCACTTTAAGAAACAACCATTCCAAACGAGCCCTGACGATGATTAATCTATAATAGTCATGAGAGGAAGGATATTATGACGAACAAGAATCCAAATATTGTATTAGTTTTTGCAGATGATTTAGGTATTGGTGATGTTTCTGCCTTTAATCCAGAAGCGCAATTCAAAACACCGAACATTGATAAGTTAGCAGAACGCGGTATGAAATTTACCGATTCTCACGCAACTTCCGCATTATGTACACCATCTCGTTACGGTTTATTGACCGGACGTTACAACTGGCGTTCCCGTCTGAAAAGTATCGTAGCTCCTGGTGATGCTCTGACGCTTATCGAAAAAGATCGTCGTACCCTTGCGCAACTACTCAAAGATAATGGCTACAATACAGCAGCTGTTGGTAAGTGGCATTTAGGTCTAGAATGGGAACTCACTGGTAATAGAGATTATGAAGCGTATGGTTTGGATCGTGAATCTAATGAAGCTAAAGCTGCAAAACTTCAAAAAGGTCGCGAATACTTTGGTAACTCTACTGGTGAATCTGCGGTTCGTGGGTTAGATATCGACTTTACAAAACCTATTCAATTTGGTCCAAATGAATATGGTTTTGACTATTTCTATGGAACACCAGCCTCCCTCGATCAAGGGCCATTCGTCATTATTGAAAATAACAAAGTATTAAGTACACCTGCTAATGTCATGGGAAATGCGAATATTTCGCGTGTGAAATCGGATACGATACGTTCAGTAGAAATGGCAGTAGCTGCACCAGAATTCAGTCCATATCATATTCCAGATATCATGCAGGATAAAACGATGGAAGTATTAGAAGATTTATCTGAAAAAGACGATCCGTTCTTCCTCTACTACCCTAACCACTTAGTACATGGCCCAATTATCCCACAGGAACGTTTCCGCGGTAAATCAGGTATTGGTGATTACGGTGACTTCGTATTGCAGTTGGATAGCTATGTCGGAGAGATGATTGATTTCTTGGATGAAAAAGGCATCTTTGATAATACGATCTTCATCTTTACGTCAGACAACGGCGTCAGCTCAATCATTGGACTCGATGAGTTGAAAGAAAAAGGTCATGATTCTAGCGCCGGTTATCGTGGACACAAGATGGAAATTTGGGAAGGTGGACACCGTGAACCAACCATCGTCTCCTACCCAGAGATGATTGATGCAGGCTCAACATCCAATCACATGGTATCGCACGCCGATTTCTATGCAACGATTGCTGAAATGTTAGGTGAAACTTATGGCGATGATGTCGCAGAGGATAGCTACTCTAACTATGCATTATGGCAAGGTAAGGATGAACCGGTTCGCCAAGATATTGTCTACTCCAGCGGTAACGGTGGCTTCTCCATTCGTCGCGATTTTTGGAAACTGATCCTAGTGACAGATGGTGGTGTCAATCGTGGCTATGAGCGTACACGTGAGTCTTATGAAGATACCTTTAAGCCAACTGAGTTATACGACTTGCGAGATGATATTAGCGAAACAAATAATATCATTGATGAACATCCTGACGTTGTCAAAGAACTGATGACGTCCTTGGGTGACTACATTAAAAATGGTCGTTCGACAGAAGGTACGAAGCAAGATAATGCACCGGATGAACCGACAGGCGATTGGGAACAGATCGTCTGGATGGATGGTTACGACGAGTATATTAAAGAATTGAATCAAAAGACAGACAAGTAATAAAAGCGAGTGAATGACATGACGAATGAAATGATTGCCCTACCTGGTGGAACATTCATGATGGGGACAGATAGCACTGTTGGCTTTGAAGCAGATCGTGAAAATCCGAGATTGCAGGTTACCGTGGAGCCTTTTGCGATTTCAAAATATACGATTACTAATGAAGAATTTTTACAGTTTTTCTTAGATACGGGTTATATCACAGATGCAGAACGCTTCGGTAGCTCAAATGTGTTTCACCTACTGTTAGATGAAGAAACGAAGCAAAATCTGACACCGATTAGTGAAGACTCCCCCTGGTGGTATGAAGTACCAGAAGCCAATTGGCGTAAACCTGAAGGTCCACATTCTGATATCTCTGATCGTATGGATCATCCAGTGATTCATGTCTCTTGGAATGATGCGAATGCCTATGCTGCCTGGGCTGGCAAACGTCTTCCAACTGAAGCGGAATGGGAATTTGCCGCACGTGGTGGTAAGGAGAACCTCACTTTTCCATGGGGCAATGAATTGGAACAGGATGGCAAATTTATGGCTAACACCTTCCAAGGAAAATTCCCCAATTACAATGCTGAATCAGACGGCTTCTTAGGGACTGCGCCTGTCCATCACTTCGAACCGAATGACTATGGTTTATATCAAGTGATTGGAAATGTATGGGAATGGTGTTTAAATCCAGGACGTATCCCATTGGAAACTTTCCAGCAGAAGAGTCGTGATGATTTTATTCGCGAAAATCATCAGTATAGTGAGGATTTATATGCGCTTAAAGGTGGCTCGTTCCTCTGTCATTGTTCCTACTGCCAGCGCTATCGTATCGCTGGACGAAATTCAAATACTGCGCTCTCCTCAACAAGCAACACCGGTTTTCGTGTGGTAGAGAGTTTATAGAATCAAAGTCAAAACACTTCTGAGTTATCAGAAGTGTTTTTTATTGAAAAAATTAATTTACAAGTCATAAAGTGTAGCTATTGATAGTTTTGTTTTAACAGTTAGCTGTATTACAGCAATTTTCAGAAAATTTATAAAAAGAGTTTAATTTTCCCTACGTATCTGTTAGAATAATCGTTGTCATTTATAATATAGGCAAAATATTCTGAAATTAGAGAGTTGAGGTAGCACAATGAAACGACGAGATATTTTTGTTGTTGGATTTATGTTGTTTGCTATGTTTTTTGGGGCTGGAAATTTGATTTTTCCTGTTGGTTTAGGATATGAGGCAGGAAATCACTATTTGACTGCAATTATTGGTTTCATGCTTACGGGGATTGGGCTCCCTCTTCTGACGATGATTGCAGGTAGTTTTGCGTCTAACGGATACCCTGCCATTCTGAAACAGATTAATCCGATTTTCTCAACAGTATTTTTAACAATTGTATATATCATGATTGGTCCATTTTCTGGAATTCCAAGAACAGCCTCAACTTCCTACGAGATGAGTGTTATACCTTTGATTGGTGATTTCGGACGTTGGCCACTATTTATTTTTTCTGTTATTTTCTTTGCGATTGTGTTGTTTCTTGCATTATCGCCTGATGACTTGTCAAATGCGATCGGAAAATACTTAACGCCTGCATTATTACTTACAATTGCGATTTTGATCATTCGCAGCATTATGATCTACCACACAAACGGTTCATCAGTAGCTGGCGAGAGATTTAACCAATCACCAGCAATGACAATTGGTTTTTCAGAAGGATACTTAACGATGGATTCAATCGCTGCTCTTGCTTTTACTTTAGTATTGAGTAGCACCATTAAACAGCTTGGCGTAACAGATAGAAAGCAAGCGTTCATCGGTTCGCTTTGGTCATCACTATTGGCTAGTGGCCTATTGGGTATTATCTATTTCTCATTGGGATGGGTTGGAAATCATACGAATGTCATGAATATCCCATCTGGTCAGAACGCAGGTACTTATTTACTTGTTAATGCAGCAACAGAAGGTTTTGGGTATATTGGTATGATTGTGCTAGGTCTAGTTGTTTTACTTGCGTGTATCACCACTGCTACCGGCTTAATTTCATCTGTTGCTAGTTATCTTCACGGGTTATTGCCACAATTGAGTTATCGCGGACTCGCAATAGGTATTACCGTTGTATCTTGCATCCTTGCTAATCTCGGATTAAATCAAATCCTTAAAATCAGCACACCAATGTTAGAGATTGTATATCCTATTACTATAACTATCGTATTTGCTCTATTAGTTTTGCGTTGGATACCTGGATCAAAATTAAGCATGCAATTGGCGATTGCTGTAGTAACAATCATTAGTATCTTATCCACACTCACGAGACATGGCATGCCAGGTTTCCAATGGTTGACAGCATTACCGTTATTTGAAATGCAGTTAGAGTGGCTGCCATTTATGATTATCGCATTTCTTATCGGTCATATTATTGGAGCCAAAGAGAATCAATTGTCTTTTAATTAATATTATCATGCAACGTGTATAGAGATATACACGTTTTTTTTGTATAATGAAGATATTGGTAGAACCGGATTAGATTGAGGTGTCAACTATGGAACAACGAACAATTGATACACATGCGCATTTATGGTCAGAGACGTATCTGGATAAACTAGAAGCACTCGGTGCACCGGATACAGCTGTAGCAAGGGATATCGGCGCTGGGTGTGATGAAGCATCCTTGAGGAAACGTTTCAAAATGATGGATGATGCGGGGGTGAAGCAGCAAATCCTCTCTGCTACCCCACAGGTTCCTCAATGGGGAGATGAAGCAGAAGCTTTTGAGCTTGCGCAATTCTTAAATGATGAATATGCATCGCTTTGTGAAACTTATTCCGAGCGTTTTGTGGCATATGCAGCTGTGCCACTTCCTTATGTTAAAGCGGCAATCAATGAAGCAAAGCGTGTCCTTTCTAAGCCTTACTTTAAGGGGATCGCCTTACCTACATTAGTTCGTAATGAAATCCCGCTAACAGATGATCGTTTTGCGCCATTTTTTAAAGCAATGAATCAGCTAGCAACAACAATCTATATCCACCCCACTGGCACTGGGGCACGCAGTCCTCTTGTGAATGATTTTGGGTTGGAATGGGTCGTTGGCGCGCCGATAGAAGATATGCTAGTCACGCTCCAATTACTTAAAGCTGATTTCCCAAAGAAGTATCCAAATCTTAAATTCCATATTGCACATTTAGGAGGCGGTATCAGCTTCCAATTACAACGTATTAAAGACAACTATACCGATTGGCAGGCATTTAGTGAAGATCCTATTGAAAATTTAAAGAAGCACTTTTGGTTTGATGCTGCTAATTTCTCGACGTTAGCACTCAAAAATATAGCAGATAACCTAGGAACAGATCACCTATTCATGGGTAGTGATTTTCCTTACTTTCAAGATGACAAATATGTGCGTGCAGCAACGTATATCTCAGACGCTGGATTCAATCATTCAGAAACACAAGCCATCCTATTTAACAATGCGAAAACTTTTTTCAAACTCGATTAATATGATCAATTGAATATTTACTAACTAGACTGATGGACAACAATAGCTCATCAGTTTTTTTATTTTACTATCTTCTATCATTCAGCAATTAAAAAAGAGAATGATTCGCACCATTCCCTCTTTACAGTTGTTATTAATAATAGATGATCAATTAGTTTCGAAATTAGATAATCTTGAAGTTTTCACCCAAGTCTTCAATGGTATTGCTCTTCATCATGTTAAAGTTGTAGTCTGCTAATTCTTCGATATCTTGTTTAATGAAATATGTTGCAGATTGGGCAACCATCAAGTTAATGTGGATTTCTTTATCCAAGGAATCGCCGTGAGATAAGAATACTACAACGGCTGGTTTGTGGTTGGCCGTCATGAAACCTAATTCCATGTTGCAACCTTCATCTTGTTCATCAACATCCATTAAGAACACACCTAAATCAGCAGTTCCCATACCATTACGGTCGTTTTGGTAAGTTTTTACTTGCCATTCGAAAGAACCGAACATTCCAGTGGTGTCATCGATGTCAACGTCCTTGTATTGGTTAGCCCATGGGTTGTAGATATTTCCGATTGTTGGGTTCTGTTCCAAGGCCTCAATCGCACGTTTGACCCACTCTGCCTGGTAGTCATTGTAGTTAGAACAGGCTAAATAAATGTCCATGTCATAGATACCTCAATTCTATAGAATAACCGAATTATAGCATAAATCGGAACATTAACAAAAAAATAGAACCGATAGTGAAAAATTTTTAGATAATCTTAGAAAGGTGATTGTAATTATAAAAATGAAGACTATAATCATGATGGATCGATTGATCTAATCTCCAGGTAAAGGTGGGATGATAATGGATAAAACGATTAACCGACTTTTTCAAATTGAACGTGAATCAGATGAAGTGGCTGTTCGCCTCTCTGAAGAAAAGAAAAAGTTGAAAGCCAAGTACGATGAGCGAAAAGCAGAATATCTCTCCTCTACGCGTCAACAATTAAATGCCAAACTCGATGAGATGAAGCATGATTTTGAAGTGGAACGACAGCATCGCGAAGCGGCCATTAATCAGAAATACGAAGAGAATGTTAATAGTATCGAACGTATCGTTGACGAAGACGAATATCGCTTTGTGGATCAATTCTTAGAAGGATTGATGAAGTTAGGAGTCGCTAGAGATGAATAGATATACTGCACTTAACACTAAGATTCGTGGAATGATCAGTCATCTATTAGAGGAAGAACAATGGGCGCAACTGCATCAAGCAGATTCTTTGCGTACGATTCACCAGATTCTTTCTAGTAATGCGACCTACCAAGAAGTCTTATCTTATTTGAATTCAGAGCGATTATCCGTACCACTGATGACAGAAGCGATTATTGAAGCGTTATTCATCGACTTTCATAAGATGTATCTCTTCGCTGATCAAGGACAAAGAGAAGCGTTCCGCATCTATGGCCTAACTATGGAATCAGATTTTATTCATCGTGTGATGAAATATAAGGAAGCTGGCCTGCCTTTGCGTTTGCTTCATCCGAAATATATTCATTATCTTGATCATCACGGCGGATTTGACACCACACAAGCGCTGTTGAGTTCTAATATTCAGCAATTAGTCCAAACATTTCAGGAAACTGATTTCTCAGCTTTTTTCGAAGAGACACGTGAATTATTTAATGAAGATAATTATAATCACCACCATTTCGAAGAATCTTTTGAACGTTACATCTATACATTAATCCTTAAAAAGATTAAGCAACGTTTGGAAGGCAGAGAACAAAAAGAAATGTTGAAGCTGTTTGGCACAAGAATCGATATTGATAATTTAGCGATTACCTATCGTTTGAAATTCTACTATGAGCTAACTGCTGACGAGATTCGTCCAGAGCTATTGCCTTATGGTGCTAAACTAAACGAATTAGTGATCGAAGGTTTATTGCAAGCGCCGGATTTACAGACGTACAATCGCTTGGTCCAAGATGCCGGCTACGGTGACTTAGTGGATCAAAATTCAGAACATATTATTTCTAGGAAGCAAGAGAACGAATGGCTTCAAAGTATTCAAGAACGTATGATCCGACAGATGCCGAATTCCCTATTCCCATCGATTAACTATCTTGAATACAAACGACAAAACGAAATCCTACCTTTGATTCGTATTATTGAGCATGTGGGATTCCATATTTCTTAATTATAGAAAGGAGTGTTAAATGTGATCACAAAAATGAGTGTCGTGAACATTATCGGTCCTAAAGACGACATCGATCGTATGGCAGATAAATATTTGAGACATTACGATTTCCATCCCGTCAATACGTTGAAGGAGTTATCCGGGGTAGAAACGTTAAAACCTTACACAAGTCCAAACCCATATGAACCCTATGAACAACGGATTGACAAGCTGCTGTCAGTTATAGAAGTGGACGATACAGTGCCAAGCGACATTGATGAATCGATGACATTTGACTACATCAAATCACTTGTGGACGGGACTGAACAACGACTGAAAACAGAATTAGATGAGCTTCATCAGGTGAATGAGCGACTGACTGAAGCTAGAGAAAAATACAACAGATATGAACCGTTCTCGGGAATTGATTATCCATTAGAACGTATTCTGCAGTTAAAACATATCAAATTCCGTTTTGGTCGTTTTACGTCAGATAACTTCTACAAATTTAAAAAATATATCAACGCAGATGTGCCATGTATCTTCATACCATCTAAGGAAGAGGATGACTATATTTATGGGGTGTACTTCACCCCTGAGGATATGCGTCAACACATCGACGCTCTCTTCTATTCATTGTCTTGGGAACGTATTCGTTTAGATGATGAGCATGGGACACTCGCCGAGATTGCATCACGTCAGAGTGCGATCATCAAGGAACTGCTGAAGCATGAAGATATGATCGATGGTTATCTCAGTCAATCGATTGCGCCGATTGCTGATAGATTATGTCAGGCAAAAGCTCGTCTTCAGGAATTATCACAGGCCTGGCAAATTCGTAAATATGCAGCAATTACCCGTAATGAATTTGAGAAGAAAGAAACACGCTATCTCATTATCGGGTGGATGTCGACAAATGATGCCCTTGCTTTAGCTGAGGATGTCAAAGATGACAAAGATGTAACGATCGTCATCGAAGATGATAAAGATAATCGTCATCTCAAACCACCAACGAAATTAAAGAATAATTTCCTATTCCGCCCTTTTGAGATGATCACTAAGATGTACGGTTCGCCTAACTATAACGAATGGGATCCGACAGCCTTAGTGGCGGTTTCATATTCTATCTTGTTCGGGGCAATGTTTGGTGATTTTGGTCATGGTATTTTGTTGTTACTACTCGGGATCTTCGGTTATCTCGTACCAAAGTTAAAAATGGCAAAACTTTTTGTACCAGTGGGTTTGAGTTCAATGATCTTCGGTTTACTATATGGCAGTATCTTCGGATTTGAAGAATTGATTCCTGCATTATGGCTCCGACCAGCTGAACATATGACAAATATCCCCTTCTTCGGAACATTAAATACGGTATTTATTGTGTCTGTTGTCTTTGGGATGTTCTTATTACTTGCTAGTATGTTCATTAATGTTATCGAACGTCTCAAACAAGGTGATACGCTCGAAGCAATCTTCAATAAAAATGGGCTGATGGGCATGATTTTCTACGGTGGTTTAGTATTCTTAGCGATTTTCTATATGGCGAGAAATCCACTACCAGGTACGATTTTCTTCTTGATACTGATTGCACTCAGTTTCTTGGCCATCGCATTCAATGAACAGATTATGCGTTTCATCGAGCGTCGTAAGGAAAAAGCAGAAGAAGCGGATGAGATCGGTATGCAACTCGTCACAGTATTCTTCGAGTCATTTGAAAATCTACTAACCTACTTCTCAAATACGATTTCATTCGTCCGTGTCGGCGCTTTTGCTATCAGTCACGGGATTATTATGAATGTGGTATTGATGTTTGCCAATGTGGAATCTGGCTCACCAAATTGGTTAGTTTTGATTCTCGGTAACTTGTTTGTTGTCGGATTTGAAGGACTTGTCGTCTTTATTCAGGTATTACGTTTGGAATACTATGAGTTATTCTCTCATTTCTTCCAAGGTGACGGCATTTCATTTAAGAGCTTATGGTCAGAAAATAAATAGAATGGAGTATATGATAATGAACTTTGATGTAATGATTCGCTTAACAATGATTGCTACTTTGGTATTGGGCTTTGTATTGCCATTTGGATATTACTTCCTAGGTAAGAAGAGCCGCAATCGCTATAAGAATGCATTAACTGCGAATGTTTTAGCCGTTTTTACGGGTGTGCTTATTTCTTTGATTTTAGCCTATCAACCTTCACTCGCCGCTGAAACTGCTGCTACAGACGGCTTTGCTAGTGGTATGGGATTCATTGCAGCAGCTTTGGCTACCGGTTTATCTTGTATCGGTGGTGGGGTTGCCGTTGCGTCTGCTGCCTCTTCCGCATTAGGAGCTATCTCTGAAGATAACTCTATCTTCGGTCGTTCATTGATCTTCGTTGGTCTTGCTGAAGGTATCGCCCTTTACGGTTTGATCATCTCCTTCTCCATCTTGGGTCGTCTCTAATGAAAAGTTTTGTTTTGACAGACCACGTGCGGACGTTAACGGGTATGCGTCTTGCTGGTGTTGGTGGTGAATACATCGAAAATAACGACCAATTTGAGAAAGCTTTTGAAAAAGCAATCAATGATTCATCTATCGGGATTTTGATGATCTCCGCACATCTCATCGAAGTACATCGTGAATTAGTGGATGATATACGTTTTAATCGTTCACAACCGTTAATTGTTGAAGCACCCGAAGATCAACAAGAAAGCAGTACATCCATTGCTGAAATTATCCAAAAGGCAATTGGATTATCGTTATAAGAGGAAGATTGATAATGAAAACAAGAGAAAAAATTGCGTTTTTTGAACAGAATATCCTCGAAAATGCTGAGAAGGATCTACGTGCACAATTAGATAACTATGAAGAACAGCTTCAGGCTGATTATCAAAAATTTGTTGAAGAAACGGATCAATCGAATAAAGAACGTTTCGAGTCAGAATCCAATACGATTCGAAAAGAAAACAACAAAATGTTATCTGAACTACAAATTCGCTACCAACGTGACCTCTATCTTAAGCGTTCGAAATTGAAGGATAAAATTATTGATCGCTTTAAAGAGCGTCTTAAGGAATACAAACAAACAACAGACTACAAAAAACAGTTATTAGCTATGGGTCAAAGTATTCAAGCACTCGCACAAGATGAACAATATGACTTATATATTGATCCGTCTGATGCAGCGCTATTATCAGAATGCGAAGCCGTTTTAGAACATCCGGTGATCATCTCTGACCGCCCCCTACTTGGTGGTATGCGTGGCGTACTTCGTAAACGTGATGTACTGATTGATGACTCATTCATTACATACTTGGAAGACTGGAGCCAGAATTTTGACATTATTGGAGGCGATGGGCATTGAGTCAAGTAGAAACCATTTATTCAATTAATGGACCAATCGTTAAGATCAAAGGTCAGACACGCTTATCAATGCAAGAACTGGTTTATGTTGGTAATGCGCATCTTGTTGGCGAAGTCATTAAGATTGACAGTCAGAGCACGACGATTCAAGTTTACGAAGAAACTGCTGGTATTAAACCTGGCGAACCAGTCATCGGGTCAGGCTCCCCATTGTCTGTCACGCTAGGACCAGGGATGCTAAATAATATTTATGATGGGATTCAACGTCCCTTAGAAAAAATATCTGAGAAAATGGGTTATCAGATTTTTCGTGGCGCACAAGTGAATCCACTTGATGTTGATAAAAAATGGCCTGTGAATTTCAAAGTTGCTGTGGGCGATCAAGTCCAAGGTGGTTCAATTGTTGCAGAAATTCCTGAAACGAATGCTATTATGCATCGCGTAATGATTCCGCCGCGTGTGATCGGTGAAGTCGTCGAGGTCATGCCTGAAGGTGAATACACTGTCGAAGAAACTATTATAAAAATTAAAACCTTCGATGGAACCATTTATGAAGTGAAACCGGCACAGCGTTGGGCGATTCGTACGCCGCGTCCAGTCATCAAACGTATGGAAGCCAATAAACCATTACTTACTGGACAGCGTATTATTGATACGGTCTTCCCTATTACTAAGGGAGGAACAGCAGCAATACCTGGTGGGTTCGGTACTGGTAAAACAACGATGCAACATCAAATTGCACGTTACGCGGAAGCGGACGTTATCGTCTATATTGGTTGTGGCGAACGTGGAAACGAAATGACTGAGGTGTTGGAAGACTTTAGTAAACTGATTGATCCACGTACAGGTGCTTCATTAATGGAACGTACCGTATTAATCGCAAATACATCCAATATGCCGGTAGCTGCACGTGAAGCATCTATCTATACTGGAATTACGATTGCGGAGTATTACCGCGATATGGGATATGATGTTGCGATCATGGCTGACTCTACATCGCGTTGGGCTGAAGCGTTGCGCGAGTTATCTGGTCGTTTGGAAGAAATGCCAGCTGAAGAAGGTTACCCTGCGTATCTAGCGAGTCGTATTGCTACCTTCTATGAACGTGCGGGTGAAATGATGACGCTAAATCATGATAGTGGCTCAGTTTCTATTATCGGTGCCGTATCACCTCAAGGTGGGGATTTCTCCGAACCCGTGACACAGAATACTAAACGTTTCGTCCGTTGCTTCTGGGGATTAGATGCAAACCTCGCTCACATGCGTCACTACCCTGCCATTAACTGGATGGAGAGTTACAGTCAATACGTGGATGACCTCTCGGGTTGGTTTGCAAAGAATGTAAGCGATCATTTTATCAATAATCGTGCGACAATGATGGCTCTTCTCCATGAAGAGGATGAATTGAATGAAGTTGTGAAATTGATCGGTGCTGATGTCTTACCTGAAAGTCAAAAATTAGTGCTTGAGATTGCACGTGTTCTGCGACTCGGTTTCTTACAGCAGAATACATTCCATGATATCGACTGTGCAGTCCCAATTGAAAAGCAAGACAAGATGCTCGAAACAATTATTTATCTCCACCAGCGTTGTAAACAGCTAGTACAATGGGGAATGCCAGTGAGCTACTTGAAGAAGTACACGATCTTCTCCGACGTGATTAATATGAAATATAATGTGCCGAATGATGATCTATCTGTTTTCGATGACTATAAACAAAATATCGATAACTTCTACGATCAAGCAATGGCAGAAAATGGTTAGAAAGGGGAATCAAAAATGGCTATAGAATATCTTGATCTACGTGCAATTGAAGGTCCCCTAGTAACCGTTGATGGTGTTAGAGGCGCTGCGTACGGTGATATTGTTCGTTTCCGTGTCAATCGTACAGAAGAAAAGCTCGGACAAATTATTACAATGGAGGGAGAGCGTGCCCTCGTTCAGGTGTTCGACCAAACGGCAGCTATGTCTCTGGATAATACGCATACAATCTTTACCGGTCATGGGATGGAAATCACCTTGAGTCCAGAAGTCTTAGGGCGTACGTTCGATGGTATCGGTCGTCCGATTGATGGCTTGGGTGCTATTCACTCTGATATCCATCGTGATGTTAATGGCGCCCCGTTGAATCCTGTCTCACGTATTTATCCACGTGACTACATTGAAACAGGATTCAGTGCGATTGATGGATTGACCACCCTGATTCGTGGTCAAAAATTACCTATCTTTTCTGGTGATGGTATGCCTCACAATGAGCTTGCCGCTGAGATCGTGAAGCAATCTAAACTTGGTGACAATGTCGAAGGTGAATTTGCGGTTGTCTTTGCGGCAATGGGTGTGAAGAATGACGTGGCCGATTTCTTCAGACATCAATTTGAAGAATCTGGCGCTATCGATCACGTATCGATGTTTATTAATACCGCAGATGATCCCGTGATGGAACGTCTGATTACACCACGAGTCGCATTAACAACAGCAGAATATCTTGCTTATGATTTAGGTTATCATGTCCTCGTCATATTGACGGATATGACGAGTTTCTGTGAAGCGTTGCGCGAAGTGTCCAATGCAAAACAAGAAATCCCTTCACGTAAAGGTTATCCAGGCTACCTTTACTCTGAGCTCGCTTCGATTTATGAACGCGCAGGGATCGTTAAGGGACATCAGGGATCTGTGACACAGATTCCGATTCTGACAATGCCGAACAACGATATTACCCATCCGATCCCTGACTTGACAGGTTACATTACTGAAGGTCAGATCGTATTAGATCGTGAACTCGAAGGTAAAAATATTTATCCGCCGATCAATGTGCTACCTTCCCTCTCTCGTTTGATGAAAGATGGAATCGGTGAAGGTTATACACGAGAAGATCACGATGCGGTTTCTAATCAATTGTTCTCTGCTTATTCTGGTGCACAGGAAGCGCGTAGTCTAGCTTCTGTTATCGGTGAAGAAGAACTCTCTGACTTAGATAAGAAGTACCTCACATTTGGCGAAGACTTCGAGCAAACCTTTGTCGGTCAGGGTTCAGATCATGCGCGTACGGTTCAAGAAACACTGGATTTGGGTTGGAAACTATTACGTCAATTCCCTAAAGAAGAATTGACACGAATGGATACCGCTATTCTCGATAAATATTACGATCAAATGCCGACAGAAGGTGAATAATCGTGCAAGTTAATCATGCGCCGACGAAAGGTAATCTACAACAAGTTCAAAAGTCGCTCAAATTATCTAAAAACGGCTATGAACTGATGGATCGCAAGCGAATGATTCTCGTTAACGAAATTTCAAGTTTGATGCAGGAAGCGCAGGCTGTTCAAGAAAAATTGGATGTTGCCATCAAAGAAGCCTATCAGACTTTAGATATTGCAGACGACGATATGGGATTGGTTCGAATGTATAATGCTGCATTAGACGTACCGATTGATGATACTGTACAAGTTCAGATTCGTAGTATTATGGGTACTGAAGTGCCAAATATTAAATATGATGAACAGCAGATAAAGCCAGCTTATGCATTATCAACCACAAGTGCTTATTTGGATAAAGCGCGTATTGCATTTGAAAAAGTTAAAACTTTACAATTTCAACTCGCGCAACTTGAAAATGCAGCCTATCGTTTAGCTGCGAACATCAAGAAAACGAAAAAGCGTGTTAATGCCTTGCAAAATATCACGCTCCCTGCACTTCAAAGTGTTGAAAAAGAAATTTCATCTGCGCTCGAAGAAAAAGAACGCGAAGAATTTATTCGTCTCAAAGTCGTTAAGCGTATCTTGAGTGAAAAAGCAGAATCATCAACGATCTAATTTATTGAAGGACTATCGCAATAAGGTAGTCCTTTTTATATACAAGTATACGAAGCGATAAATATGTTAAACTAATAACAATTGAACCAACATGGAGGTCTTTTCATGAAATTGATCTTAATTCGACATGGACAAAGTGAGTCAAATTTAAAATATTTATTTACTGGTTGGGCTGATCCAGCGCTGACACCTAAAGGCATTGCAGAAGCTAAACAAGCTGGAAGATTATTAAATGAACAGAATATCATCATTGATGAGGTTCATACGTCTCTCATGACACGTACGAATCAGACAACCTTTTACTTACTGCGCGAAATGGGTTGTCTATGGCTTCCAGTACATAAACACTGGCGCCTCAATGGCAGACATTACGGGAGCTTAGAAGGTCAAAACAAACAAGTCATGTCTGAAAAATATGGCGAAGACCAAATTATGTGTTGGCGTCGCAGCTATGATGCTGTACCACCGCAAATCGACTCACCCGATGATGATCGACGTTATCGTTCGTTGGATAGCCATTGTCTTCCGACTGGCGAAAGTCTCAAAGATACTCAGGCCCGTTTGTTGCCGTATCTGGAAGAGGCTATCTTTCCAACTTTGAAACACGGCCAAAATCTACTGATTGTAAGCCATGGTAACCTACTTCGCGCATTGACCATGATATTGGAAAATATTGCGCCGGAAGAAATCAATCAAATTGAGATCAATACGGCCGAACCGATTATCTATGATATGGATGAATCACTGCATATCCTCAATAAACAGAGTTATCATCGGTCATAACTGACTTGTGATAGATTTCTTATTGAACCTAGTCGCTGAATCGAGTAGAATAATAGCAGTGTTATTTAATGAGGTATTAATTTAAGGAGGAACGATTCTATGAAATTAGTCTTTGTCCGTCATGGTCAGAGTCAGTTGAATCTTGAAAATGTGTTCACTGGTTGGTTAGACCCACAATTGAGTGAAGATGGTATCAAGGAAGCAAAACACGCTGGTCAAGCATTAAAAGAAACTGGTATCAAATTTGATCAAGTACACACTTCTGTATTGACTCGTGCGTTGGAAACTTCTTTCTATGTATTAGATGAACTTGGTCAATTATACTTGCCAATCGAAAAAAGCTGGCGCTTGAATGAACGTCACTACGGTGGTTTGCAAGGTTTGAATAAGAAAGAAACTGCTGAAAAACACGGTGATGAACAAGTTCATATTTGGCGTCGTAGTTACGATGTTCGCCCTCCTCGTGGTGAAAACAACTTCGACCGTCGTTACGACAACTTGGATACCGACCGCTTGCTCCCTGGTGAATCCTTAAAGGACACTTTGGGACGTACTCTACCATACTGGGAAGACCACATTGCTCCAGACTTGAAACAAGGTAAGAACGTTTTAGTGGTTGCTCACGGTAACAGTTTGCGTTCATTAACTAAATACTTGGAAAAAATCTCTGATGAAGATATTCCAAACCACGAATTAGCTACCGGTCAACCAATCGTTTATGACATTGACGAAAACCTCAATGTGACAAACAAAGTCGTTTTAGACAAATAATTGTCATTCTACTGAGTTATAAATCTAATCTAAAAAGACAACGCTGCGCAGTTATTGTGTCGCGTTGTCTTTTCTTTTGTATTGGTTTTAATTCACTAGATTTTTAAACTGACTATTATACAAATCATAGTAAGCGCCGCGTCGGCGAAGAAGTGTGTCATGATCACCCTTTTCAACAATTTGACCATGTGACATCACTAGAATTGTCGTCGCATTTTGAATCGTCGAGAGACGATGGGCAACAACAAATGCCGTTTTGTCTTTCATCAAATCGTCAAAAGCGCGCTGGACTAAACTACTTGTCATCGTATCAAGGAAGCTCGTCGCTTCATCTAATATCAACATTTTCGGCTGTGTCAGGATAATACGTGCGATACAAATTAGCTGCTGCTGCCCTTCAGATAAGTTAATCGCATGATCACCAATGACTGTATCGTAGCCATCATCCAACTGTTTAATAAGTTTATGACAGTGGGCTTGTTTCGCTGCTTCAGCCACCTCTGCTCGTGAGGCGTTCGGCTTACCATAACGAATATTGTCAAAGATCGTTCCGTTGAATAACCAGGCATCTTGAAGAACCATTCCAAATAAACTGCGTAAATAATCGCGCGACATCGCTGTTGTGCGCACACCATCGATCACTATCTCTCCACGATCGACCTCGTAGAAACGTAGTAATAAGTTGATCAACGTCGTTTTTCCAGCGCCTGTTTCACCAACGATAGCAACCGTATCCCCAGCATTAACATCCAAATTGAAATCTTCAATAAGCGGTTGATCGCTAGAATAACTAAATGCAAGATCTCTAATACTAATTTGGCCCTCGAGCGTGTCAATCGTCTGCGTATTTGATGATTCAACAAGCGGTTCATTGGCTAAGAACTCAAAGATACGTTCAGCCGCAGATAATGCATTTTGCATTTCATTGAGTACATTTGAAATTTCATTAAACGGTTTCATGTATTGATTGGCATAGGTCAAAAAACTCGTAAATGCACCGATAGACAAGCTCCCAGAAATTACAGCCAGACCCCCAGAAATACCAACTGTAAAGTATACGAAGCTATTCGCTACACGCGTCGTAGGATTAATCAATGCTCCTGCAAATTGTTGTTTAACCCCACTTTCATCTTCTCTTGCATTAATAGCTTCAAATTTTTGTAAACTAGCTTCTTCGAATCCCATTACTTTACTCAGCAATTGATTGGACGCCATCTCAGAAATAAAGCTACTCATCTCACCACGAATCGTCATTTGTTCATTAAAGTAACGATAAGTTCGGTTGGAGATAACATTCGCTAAAACGATCGATAATGGTGTTAGTAGCACCACAAGTGCTCCGATCCAGAAATTCAACCATAACATCATGATTAGAATACAGATAATCATACCGATACCTGAGAACAAGCTTAAAAACGATTGCTGGAGACCCGTTCCAATGCTTTCAACATCATTAATCGCTCGTGCAACAATATCACCCGGTGCATACTGATCGAGTGTACTTAATGGTAAATGGTGCATACGTTTGAATACCGCTGTTCGCAAATCATTCGTCACACGATACGTTAAACGATTCGTTAATTCGTTTTGGAAAAATTCAGCAACTGAAGATACTATTGCCAATAGCAATAAATATTGAATAGCTACCCAAACACTTGAAAAGTTAACGGCATTGACACCAACAATCTGATTAACCGCTTGACCGATAATGATCGGAATCAATACTTGTGCGACGACCATTATTAAGGACGACACTAAGATACTTAAAGTCAACCATGGATAATGTAGACAGTAAGCGACTAATTGTTTAAACGTTTGACGGCGCATCGAATGCCTCCTCTCCAGCTGGGAATTGTGATTGATACAATTCTTGATATGTTTCATTCTCTTTTAATAAGTCCTCATGCGTACCTATAGCATCAATCTTTCCATTCAACATTACGATAATGCGATCCATTGATTGTAAGGATGAAATCCGTTGCGAGACAACAATTAATGTCGTTGGTAATGCGAATAATGATTGGTATAGTCTCTGCTCCGTTGCATAATCCAACGCACTGGCCGAATCGTCGAGTATCGTTAGTGGTGCCTTTTTGACTAACGCACGCGCAATAGTCAATCGTTGGCGCTGACCACCAGAAAAGTTAGTCCCCGCCTCAGCCACTTTAGTCTCTAATTGCTTAGGGGATGACTGAATAAAGTCAGCTGCCTGTGCCGCTGTCAGCGCTCTCCATATTTGTTTATCTGTAATTTTTTCATGTCCCATCTGCATATTTTCACGCACTGTACCACGCAATAATGTTGTTTTTTGCGGAACATAAGCAATTTGCTTACGGAGTTTGTTCAATGGCCAATCTTTAATATCTACACCATTAATCCGTAACTGACCGCTATGCGTTTCAAATAATCGCATGATTAAAGCGACCAATGTTGATTTACCGGAGCCAGTACCACCGATAATACCGATACGTTCACCTGGGGTCACGTCAAATTGAATATCTTCGAGTACATCCTTTTTCCCATAACCAAATGAAATATTATCAAATGATAATGCTATACCTTTATCAGAAGTAGTTATCAAGGAGTCAACTGATTGATGATCTGTAATCGTAGGTTCTAACGCTAGAAAAGTATCAATCCGTTTCTGACCGGCAAAACCGCGACTCATGATGGTAATCACGTTGACGAGAATTTGTAGTGATTGCATAATAATATTCATATAATTAACGAGTGCGACAACTTCTCCTTGTAAAAATTGTCCATCATTAACTAATCCTGAGCCAAACCATAAAATACCACCGATAGCGATATTAACGAGCATCGAACTCATCGGCATAGCTGCCGCTTGCCAACGCCCAGCAGCGGTCTGCTTATGCATCAATTGATCATTATTATATTCAAATTGCCGCATTTCTTGATGTTGGTTGGCAAAGGCGCGAATCACACGAATACCACTGATATTTTCACGTAAACGCTTCGAGAGATGATCTAACTTTGCTTGGATACGCGCATAGTATCGGTTAGTCACCAATGTGACTATCGTTAGTAAGACAGCGATTATTAATGCTGTAACAATAAAGATTGGCGCTAAGTCTGCACTTACCTTTATCGCTAAAATAATAGCACCTACTAATAGAATCGGTGCACGACTGACCAATCTTAAAGCCCTCGCCACAGCATCTTGAATATTAATCGTATCGTTCGTCATCATCGTTGTAATCTTTGATGGCGTAAAATGCTGGATTTGACGGAGATCTAACCGCAACATATGTTCATAGATTAATTGACGAATTTCAGTTCCAGATTTTTGTGCCACAAGTGAAGCATTCCACTGACAAATCAATGCGAAGATATAACCGATGATAGGCAGAATGATCAACAAACTCCCTTTTAGCCAGACGCCTGTCACATCGCCAGTTTTTACACTGTTATCAATCAGACTCGCCATGACTAAGGGAATCAATAACTCGAGAATCGATTCTGTGGTCTTCGATAGGAAGGCGAGACTCGCTCTCTTTTTATTTTTAAGTAATATATCTCTAACTTTCACATATAATCCTCCAACTCTATCCTCCTATCATACCTGTTCGTTTAAAAAAATAAAAATTGCATACATAAAAAGCTTTCGCGAACGTGCGAAAGCTTCTCTGTTAATCTTTACTTAGTGAATAAAAAACGATTGCTTTGCTTTTTTTCAAAATGATAGTTAAAGAACATTTCAATAGCCTGTACCATATAAGCGGGATCTTCTACCCCTGCGGTCTCATAGGCAGAATGCATGGCTAATTGCGGCAGACCAACATCAACGGTATTGATGGACGCTTGTCGCATCATCAGATTTCCGAGTGTAGACCCTCCACGTTTATCTGAACGGTTAGAGAAGTATTGTACGGGAACATTGGCTTGTTCGCATAACCATTTAAAGACAGCAATACTCTGCGCATCAGAAGTGTAATGTTGTTCAGCATTTGACTTCACAACAATTCCTTGATTCAAGTATGAACGATCTGTGTCATCATGCAACTCTGGATGATTTGGATGCACAGCATGTGCATTATCAGCACTGACCATGAAGCCATTTGCTAATGCACGGAAGTAATCCTCCATCGAGCCACCAAGTGTGTAAATCAGTCGTTTCAAAACATCTGGTGCAAATGTCGATAATGCGCCTTGTTTTGTTCCCGAACCGACTTCTTCATTATCAAATAACAAATATACATTAATATTTTGTTCATTATGACCTCGGATGAACCCCTCAAAAGTCGTATAAGCAGACATGAGATTATCGAGTTGGCGACTTGAAAAGAACTCATTTGATATTCCCCAAATTGTGCCAGGAGTGCGATTATACAATGAAAGATCCGTTCCTAAAATTTGTTCAGGAGTGACACCCGCTTCGTCTGCCAGTAATTGATTGAATCGTTCCTCATCATTATCGCCATGTAATCCCAATAATGGTACGAGATCAATATGTGGCTGGTAATTATGGCCACCTGCCTGATCACGCAATAAGTGAATCGCTACATTAGGAATAGTTAACAAATCACGATCAATATTTACGAGACGACTTTCAACACCTTGGTCAGTTTTAACAATTATTCGACCGGCGAGCGATAATGGGCGGTCTAACCAGCTAGATACAATCGCGCCGCCATAATTCTCAGTATTTAATCGTAAATAATGCTCGTCTGGTATAATTTTATTGTTTTTGAGACGGAAAGTCGGCGAATCACTATGACTAGCTACCATTTGGAACGTGGGTGTTTCAACATTTTCCCCGATCTTTACAGCAATCAGACTAGAATCGTTACGTGTAACAAAGTAATTACCACCTCGTGAGACATCCCACGCTTCACCTTCAAAAAGTTCTTGAAAACCTTCTGATTTCAGACGCTGTTTAATTTGATCCACTGCATGGAATGCGGATGGACTGTGTTGAATAAAATCCATTAATTGTTCTGCTGTTTTTTGCATTGTATTTCCCCCTATTCTACAAGGTATAATTAAAACCAAGACTCCTCAATCCGCATATCGCTTAGATTTTCGTTATAACTGATCATCTGCCATTCACCATTATGATACGTCATGCGACCGACACCGCCATTTTGGACACTTTCATAAGCAATATCGCTCGGAAACATGACTGTGTAGAATGTACGAATCATCATCCCATGAGACACGACAAGGACATCATCATTTGATTCATCATGTGCCTCAGCAATCGCTGTCATTGCCGAGATAATTCGTTTGGTAAACATTTCAAAGTCTTCAGCTTCACCTTTTGGATCGTAGTGAAGAATGCTATTGATATATGCCGATAATTCATCTTTAGGCGTTTCGTATGGATACACACCTGACTGCGCGTAATTATCCAGCAATTCTTTCATTGCTGGGCCAAAAGCACCCTGATTGGTACCGAATGATACTTCACGTAAATCCTTTTTTATTATGAGTTCATCTGGCGATAAGAACTCGTTTTTATTCAAAATATGTCTTGCTGTCTCCGAAGCGCGACTTAAATCACTCGAATAAGCCGCACGGAAAGGGACATGACGTAACTTCTCACCGTCAGAGTCTGCAACCGCAATCCCCGCGTCTGTAAGCCCTGAATCTGCCCATCCCTGTACAATTTGAGCGCGATTTGCTGTTGTCTGTCCATGCCGTACTAAATAAATCGTTGCTGTCATTATTTGACCTCCCTCATCATTCATATTATACCGAGTGAATCCTAATAATTAAAGAAAGCGTTAATTTTTATTGAATTTGTGCCACAGTTACCAATCTATGTTAAGATAACGACTATCCTAGTAAGAGAAAGGAGTCATTTACTCATGTCTAGACATTATTCACTATTAGCTTCACTATCAATTGGGATGTTATTAGTTTCAGGTTGTGCTTCGAGTCAGTCAAATGATGAACCGATGTATGCATCCAAACCAGAAACAACGATCCAATCTGAAGATAAACAATCAGCTGATGATAAGGATAAAACATCGGCCGCAAATGACGAAGCAACAGTCGATAATGATGATAGCCAAATTGAAAACGAAACACCACAAGTAGAAACTGTTGACACACTTATCGAAGATGTGACGGTTGAAGGTGCAACTTGGGCAGAACAAACTGAAACAGTTAATAGTCAACTAAACACTAATGATTTAGCAACCATTCGTAGTGAAATCGAAACGACAAAAGCAACACCAGACTTAAATGCAGAGCGTACTGTAGAAACGACTGCATCATCTGAAGACGATGATTCTGAAACGACCAATCAACCTCAGGATAGCGCAGAATCTACAGTTAACGAGCAGGAAACTGTCCCTGAGCAAACCGCCAATCGTTTGATTATTGCGAAAGTGAACGGTTTGGATATTCATGCATTGGATCAATACAGTGATGCTGAAATTTTAGCAGCTAGACAAGCTGCTGAAGCAATTGGTTCGGATGCTGGTTATTCTTACCAGTACTTACAAAACAATCACTAGGAAACTAATCGTCTGAATATCAAAAAAAGTCATCGCAGATTGCGATGACTTTTCTATTATCGTGATATTTCATTCATCTTCAACTGGTTCATCCCATATGGAGAAATCTGGTCCTTTAGGGATAACTTCACTACGGAATAAACGTTTACCTGTTTTTCCAGTGAAGAAGCCCTTCTGAATTTCGTGGAAATCAGTACTATCTTTGAATGCTGGCATTTGGTATAGACGACGTGCGTAACGCCATAAGTTTGGATAATCCGTTAAGCGCGCCTTATTGAGTTTACCAGTTAACGCAAATGCTGCATCGAAACGTGCGAGTGGCGTATACAAAATCACATCAGCTAACGTCAGTTGATCATTAACTAGGAATTGATGATCTGCAAAGAATTCATCAAGTTTCTCGAAGGTGTTAAATAATGTATCGTAAGCCTCATCATATACAGCTTGATCTGTGGCGCCCGATGCGTGTTCCATTGCCATCAATACATTTTCGACATAGTAATCCATTGCCTCATCAATATCATCACGCAAAGCTTCTGGATAGAGATCCGGTGCATCATCTGGTGCAATTTCTTTAAATCGGGTTGCTAAATCACGCGCAATATCCATTGATTCTTGGTTAACTACATTTCCTGTCTCTGTATCTACAAGAATAGGAACAGAATATGGACCATTGTAATCAGGATCTGTATTGTGGTAAATTTCAGTAATATCCTCAGCACCCAATACGGCTTCTTTGCCACCTTCTTGTTCTGAGAATGACCAGTACTCTGTTGTTTTGTTACTGTTCGTTAAACCTTCTGAGATCACATCATCTAACTTCATCAAACGACGAACGATCGTGGTACGGTGGCCGAATGGACAGGTGTAAGCAGAAATCAAGCGGTAACGATTAGCTTCAACTGGATAATCGAAATCTTTTTCATATACTGTAGCCATAGTATAGACTCCTTTCCTAAACGTTTAAATATCTATATCTCTATTATACGGCATCGTAAATTAAATTGCGAAAATCGCCTTTTACAAAAAATTAACTGTTTTTATAAAATCATGGTATAATATACTTATCTTAAACATGTTATATAATATAACATACAAAGGAGGATACCCTTATGATGACTATTCATATGAATATCATCCAAACAACTGGGTTCGCGGTAATTATTGCTGCCATTGGTGCACTTATCCAACGCCGCGTGTCAATTCTTCGACGATTGACAATTCCAGCACCAGTTGTCGGTGGTGTAATATTTGCTATCGTTCATACGATTTTGCGTATGACTGGCGTCCTACAATTTGAGTTTGATCAAACACTCCAAGAATTTTTCCAGACATTGTTCTTTACAACTGTAGGATTTACAGCCAGTGTTCAAATGCTAAAAAGTAGTGGTTCGCAAGCAACGAAGATGTTAATATTAACAATTATTTTGATTGTTTGTCAGAACTTGTTAGCTATTGGAATGTCTAAAGTTGTCAATATCCCCCCACTGCTTGGGATATTGATGGGCTCATCATCCATGGTCGGTGGTCCTGGGACGACAGGAGCTGTCGCACCATCAATTGCTGAGTTGGGCTATAATTCAGCGCTCACCGTTGGATTCGCAGCAGCAACATTTGGTATTGCTGCAGGATCTCTGATCGGTGGCCCATTTGCCACCTGGAAGATTAATTCCAAAAATGTTGAAACTAGTGGCGAAGCAATCGATGAAAATCAATTTAAAGATAATATCGATGCGCTCGATGGTTCCAATGACAAAATTTCTGGTTCACATTTGATTAGTATGTTCATGCTGATTTTAGCGGTAACTTTCTTCGGCACATATTTAACGCAGTTCTTTAACTATTTGTTATCACATGTTATCTCAGCTGTACAGTTACCTAGCTATCTCGGCGCATCGCTTTTAGCATTTGCTATCCGTAACATTTCCGATAAAACACCGAAGTTTACGATTCAAATGGATGAAATGAACACGATCTCTTCACTCGTGCTTAAAATTTTCTTAGCCATCGCACTGTTAAACTTACAGTTATGGGAATTAACAAATATAGGTATTCCAATGTTGATTATTCTGTTCACGCAGGTGCTCTTCATTTTCCTATTTGCGAACTTTGTAGTGATTCCGATTTTCGGTCTGAACTATGACTCCATCGTTACTACTACAGGATTGCTAGGTTACGGCTTAGGTGCATCCTACAATGCCGTAGCCAGTATGAGTGAGGTGACGCATCGTTACGGTAATGCATCCACATCAGCGATTATTATTCCGTTAGCGACGTCCATTTTCTGTGACTTCGTCAACGTAGTTGTGATTTACTCATTCATCGGTTTCATTCAGTAATTGATAATCGAAAAAAGACGGTTTCATCCGTCTTTTTTATTTGCTTAAATTTTTGATTGAATTTGCTGATTGATTGTTTCATAAAGTCTATCTGCTAATGCGATGATCTCTGATTTATCATGATCAATCATTGACAGATAATGCACTTTAAGCTGCGAATCTTTGATAGATTGAATATTGATGTAAAGATTTGTAACACTGGATAAATAAGCCGAACGTAGCATTTGTATGCCTACCGCAACATCACTGATAATCTGCGGATGAACGGACGGGAGAATCCGCTCAGAAAGATGTAAGACAGCAATGGCATACTGATATAGTAAGATTTGTGGTTCAATCGCTACTAATGTCGTTTTTTGAACGGCTTGTGTGCGTTGCTGACGCTCATTAGTTGTCGTTTTAGGCAAGCGATAAGCTTTTGATAGCGATTGAAAAGCTTCTACATCGTCATCAATTAATTCGAGAAATGTCTGTTGATGGCTTTCCAATTCATCGATTAGTGATTGCTCTTCAACGGTTATTTTATTTTTCAAAGAAATACGTACAGCCATTAAGATGCTACTAACACCTAAAGCAGCATTTAATGCCGCCGCAGCTCCACCGCCAGGCGTTGGACTGTCAGAACCTAATTCGTCCATAAATTGCGTAATTTTAGCGTTTCTCATCTATTAACTCCTTTACACGATAAATAAAAAAGATTGCCCCTTAAACAGAACAATCTTTTTTGTTTCTATTATTTACGCTTGTTTCTCGTCAAGAATACCGTGGCTATCTGTTTCATTCACATCAACACGGCCAATCTTAGCGCCTAATTTACGTAACTTACCTTCAATATCGTGATAACCACGATCGAGATATTGTAAGTTCGTCACACGTGTAGTACCTTCAGCGCGTAAACCTGCGATGATCAACGCTGCAGCAGCGCGTAAATCAGTCGCTTCAACAATCGTACCTTGCAAGTCGGTTGGCCCTTCAATCGTTGCAGTATCACCAGATACTGAGAACTTCGCATTCATACGGCGGAGCTCTTCTAAATGCATAAAGCGGTTTTCAAATACCGTTTCTTTCATTTTAGAAGTACCATCCGCTAAGATTTGCAAAATAGTCATCTGGGACTGCAAATCAGTTGGGAAACCTGGGTATGGCAAGGTCTTCACATCAACCGGTTTAATTGTTTCAGGGCCAATTACACGAATACCATTTTTCTCATCAATAACTTCAGCGCCTATTTCACGTAGTTTAGAGATTAACGGTAGGTTGTGTTCTGCAATCGCATCTTCTACAAAAACATCACCTTGAGTCGCTGCAGCAGCGATCATGAATGTTCCAGCTTCAATACGATCAGGAATAACAGCGTGATCTACACCGTGTAATTTCTTGACACCCTCAACATGAATTTCATCTGTCCCAGCGCCTGAAATTTTAGCACCCATTTGATTTAAGAAGTTCGCTAAATCAACAATTTCAGGTTCTCTGGCCACATTTTCAATAATGGTTGTGCCTTTAGCAAGTGTTGCAGCCATCAAGATGTTTTCTGTGGCACCTACACTTGGGAAATCCAAATAAATATGCGCACCACGTAATTCATCAGCAAACGCTTCAACGTAGCCGTATTCAGTGTTTACAGTTGCACCGAGTGCTTCGAAACCTTTCGTATGCAAATCAATTGGTCGAGAACCAATGGCACATCCACCAGGCATGGCCACTTTCACATGACCAAAGCGAGCTAATAATGGTCCCATTACCACAATAGATGCACGCATCTTGCTAACATATTCAAATGGCGCATCAGTCGTTAGATCACCCGTCGCATCAGTAATAATTGTGTTTTCTTCCTCATTGAATGACACATCAACGCCTAAGTGTTCTAAGACATGATTCATCAAATAGACGTCGGAGAAAAGCGGCGCATTACTGATACGGTTTGTACCTTCTGATGCGAGAAGACTGGCTGCCTGAAGCGGCAATACAGCATTCTTTGCACCATCAACAGTTACTGTACCTTTAAGACGCTGACCGCCTTGTACCATCATCTGTTTTGTCATCTTTTTGATTCACCTTTCATTCTGAACTGTAAGATTACAGTGTTCCGAATAAACGATCCCCAGCATCACCTAAACCAGGTAAGATATACCAATCTTCATTCAAACGTTCATCGAGCGCAGCAGTATAAATATCAACTTCTGGATAACGTTCTTGCATTGCTTTCACGCCTTCTGGTGCGGAAACTAAGCATAAGAATTTAATGTTTTCTGGTTTCACATTGCGTTTAACTAATGCATCGATAGCGAGTAATGCACTACCACCTGTCGCTAACATTGGGTCAACGACAAAGACTTGACGTTCATCAATATCTGCTGGCATTTTGAAGAAGTATTCTTGCGGTTCTGCAGTTTCTTCATCACGGAACATACCGATATGTCCAACTTTTGCAGCAGGAACGAGTGTTAACATACCGTCAACCATACCGATACCAGCACGCAAAATTGGAGCAATCGCTAATTTCTTCCCTGCAATCATCTTTTGTTTGGTCGTTGTCATCGGTGTTTTAACCGTGACTTCCTCGAGAGGTAAATCAGAAGTTGCTTCATATCCAATAAATAGTGTAATTTCGTTAACTAATGCTCTAAATTCTTTAGAACCTAAATTTTCATCACGAAGTAACGCAATTTTATGCTGTACTAACGGATGATCAATAACATGTAATTCTCCCATGACTTACCCCTTATCTTTTCAATACAATAATAGACAAAAATTTTTCACATTCGATTTATTTCCACTATCGGAAATAGAATAACATGAAACAACCATTTTATTCAAGGATAGTATTGAATAAAATGGTTGTTCACTGACTACAAAACGCGTAACGACGCGGTTTTATATACTTACTTTTTTATAGTGGATGCTGCTTTCAGCAAGCGATTGCGGTATGCTTGATTTTCTTCTGTATCTGGCAATAATTCAATAATTAGCGTTGTGATTTCAGAACTATCATCAAACGCACGCAGAGCTGCAAACAATTGATGCGTAGCGCTAGTCGCATCTTTTCCCAGTGAAAACATTTGATATGCGGGATCAATATGAGATAACACTGCATCCGTTGCTGCGACAGCTGTTGTCTGTGCACTATGCTGTTTAACTTCTTGTGCTATCCCCTGATGTTCGATTGCGATAACCTCAAGATCAGGACTATAATGGCGATATTTCATCCCAGGTGCTTTGGGCGTCTCATCAACACCTAAGACTTTGCGTTTTGATGAAATATGTATACCTGGAACAGCAGATTCAATCATTGCCTTTGTGTAGTATCCAGGTCGTAAAATATAAATTCCATCTGGATCGCTTAAATCAATGACCGTAGATTCAACACCAATACGTGTCGGGGCGCTATTTAACACACCAGCAATTTTGCCATTAAAATCATGCATTACATGATCTACCGTCGTCGGACTCGGCTTACCCGAGAGATTGGCAGAAGGACCTACCAAGGGAAATTCAGTCGCTTCAATGAGCTTCAATGTTAATGGATGATCAGGCATACGCAAACCAACCGTATCGAGGCCACCGGTTACTGTAGGATTGAACATCCCTGCTTTAACAGGTAACACCATTGTTAGTGGTCCTGGCCACAATTTATCAGCTAATTGTTCAACAAGTTGCAATCGGTCTTTAGAAATATCACCGATATATTCTCGCCACGCTTCTTTACTATGAATATGAACGATTAACGGATTATCAGAAGGTCTTCCTTTAACTTTATATACATTTTTTACCGCTTCTTCATTATTGGCAATGGCACCTAAACCAAAAACTGTCTCAGTTGGGAAAGCAATTAATTCCCCTCTTTGTAATTGTTCAGCCGCCTGGTCTATATTTTTCTCGGTATAAATTTTCGTCATTCTTATCACGTCCTATCAATAGCTTCTAGCGTTACAAATCGTTCAATACCTTCATAATCTTTAATAATACTAACTTTATAATGTGGATACACTGTTTGCATATGCGATGCAATCGTTCTTGCCTGTCGGTAACCACATTCAGCCATAAAGAATCCATTCGGTCGCAGAAGATGACGCAATTTTGGAATTAATCGCTCATAGATTGCATAGCCTAAATCATCAGCAAAAAGTGCCAGATGCGGTTCATATTTAATGACATCCGTCCCCATCACATCCGTTTCAGTAGCCGCAATATATGGCGGATTAGTTACGATAATATCGAATGTTTCGCCTAATATCGGTTGATCGAGATCGCCTTCTAGAAAACGAATTGATAGATCGTGCTTTTTAGCGTTCATTTTCGCAACAGTTAAAGCATCGACGCTGATATCTGTCGCCGTAACTTGTAATGTCGGCACTTCATGTTTAAGCGCAATAGCGATCGCACCGCTCCCGGTACCGATATCTAATACCTGCGCGTCACTAGGAAGTTTACCAGAATCAATGTTTTTGATAATAGTCTCAATAATTCCCTCTGTTTCTTGGCGTGGAATGAGCACATCTTCTGTGACTTTTAGCGGCAATCCATAAAACCAAGCTATTTGAGAGACATACTGGTAGGGATAATCATCTAATGCGATACGCTTAATTCCATTGATAAACAGATCTAAAATATCTTCTGGAACCATTTTTTCACTATTAGTGAGTCTATCATTCAGCGACCACTGCATTAAGTCATCCATTAAAAATTGTGCAATCACACTATCTTTATGATTTTGCTTTAGAAAAAGGGAAGCTGTTTGAATAGCTTCCCCGAACGTTTGATTAGATATTGTCATTATTCAATGCCTCTAATTTCTTCGTTTGATCCGCCAAAACGAGCGCATCAACAATGGCATCTAATTCACCCGATACAATGCGATCTAATTTCTGGATCGTTAAACCGATACGATGATCAGTCACACGGTTTTGTGGGTAATTGTAAGTTCGGATACGTTCTGAACGGTCCCCAGTCCCTACTAAATCTTTACGTTCATTTTCATACTGTTCTTCATTCTGTGATTCATAGTAATCATACACACGCGCACGCAAAATCATCATTGCTTTTTCACGGTTTTGTTGCTGTGAACGTTGATCCTGCATGGCAACAACAATTCCTGTAGGCTCGTGCGTTAAACGAACGGCTGAACTTGTTTTATTGATGTGCTGTCCACCGGCACCACTTGAACGATAAACATCTGTACGAATATCTGATTCATCAATTTCATAATCGATCGCTTCAAACTCTGGCATTACTACTACTGTAGCAGTTGATGTATGCACTCGTCCTTGCGATTCCGTTTTCGGTACACGCTGCACACGATGTGCACCACTCTCAAACTTAAGCTTGGAGAATACTTTTTCACCGGATATACTAATAATGATTTCTTTGTATCCTCCGACATCATTTTGGGATGCTGAAATGACCTCCACACGCCAGCCCTGTGATTCGGCATAACGTGAATACATATTATATAGATCAGCGGCAAAGAGTTGCGCTTCATCCCCACCAGCAGCACCACGAATTTCCATAATGATATTCTTATCATCATTAGAATCAGTTGGAATCATCAAACGCTTAATATCTTCCTTGAGCGTTTCTTCTTCAGATTCGAGTTCGCTTAGCTCCATCTTTGCGAGTTCGCGCATTTCATCATCTGAGTCGTTATCGTTTAAGATTTCTTTAGCGCCGTTGATTTGTTCTTCGACATCACGATAATGCTTGAATGCGTCTACCTTAGGTCTAAGATCAGCTTCTTCACGTGATAAATCACGGAAACGTTTTTGATCACTGATAACATCCGGATCACTTAACATTTCTGCGACTTCTTGGTAACGAGCCACAAATGTATCAATTTGTTCATCAATATTTAACATTTATTTTTTTCTTCCTCCATATTAGCCGGATAACTGTTCAGATGTTATTCATCGAACGGTGGATGATAGTAATGTTTACGACAAACGGGATAATAAGCTTCATTCCCACCCGTTTGTATCTGTTCACCTTCATATACAGGCTTACCGTCATTCATTCGTAGGTTCATAATTGCTTTGCGACCACAAAACCAACAAATTGTTTTAACTTCTTCAATCTTTTCTGCAAGTGTCAATAGCGCTTCGGACCCTTCGAAAAGTTCATTACGAAAATCATTCTTTAATCCAAAAGCCATGACCGGGATATCTAATTCATCAACCACACGTGCACAGGCTTCTACCTGATGTTTGGGCAGGAATTGTGCTTCATCGACAAGGACACAGTATACTTTCTCTTCTTCGTTAGCGCGCTTGACGATATTAAAGATATCTGTCTGACTATCAATTTCAATCGCTTTTCGTGATTCACCAACACGACTTTCAATCATGCCAGCTGCACTGCGATCATCGATAATACTTTTCATTGTAAGGACGCGCTTGTCTTGTTCTTCATAGTTGTGTGCAACTTTAATAATTTCAAACGTCTTTCCACTATTCATTGCACCATATCGGAAAAATAACTGTGCCATGATGACCTCCCCTTTTACTTAACAATTATTAATCTTAGCCAAGGGTTCTGCGGTTGTCAATCTTACAATAAGTTGTGCTAAAATGTAGTGTATTGATAGGAAAGGAGGTTCCCGATGAGTTTAAAGGGTACCTTAGCTAAAAACGTCGCTCAGCTATCGCAATCAATGCTTAAAAAATATGCAGGCGGTGGCTCGAGCTTTCCCGGTAAAATTGCCGAAAAAATTGACCCTGAGATTCTTGGTGAATTAGGCAAAAACTATGATGTAGTTATTATTACCGGTACGAATGGGAAGACGATGACGACTTCTCTTACTGTGAATATTCTGAAACAGAAATTTCAGCATGTATTAACGAATGATACTGGATCTAACCTCAAACAAGGAATTATTGCAACATTTGTTGGCGATAATATCCCTGAGTTAGGCGACGAGAATGAACGTCCAATCGCTGTACTTGAAGTCGATGAAGCGACTGTTCGTCACATCACTAAATACATCCAGCCAAAATTAATTGTGGCTACGAATATCTTTAGAGATCAGATGGATCGCTATGGTGAAATTTATACGATTTTTGATTTCATTAAAGAAGGGGCAGCGTTAACCCCAGAAACACCGTTGTTGTTAAATGGCGATGCGGCGATCTTTAATGACACATCGATCGATAATCCAATGTTCTACTTTGGTTTTACCAATGACGATTTAGAGACAGATAAGCGTGCACATTACAATACCGATAATGTGTTATGCCCTGTATGTCATCATTTATTGCATTACCACGCAATCACATACAGTAATCTTGGGGACTACTTCTGTCCGAATTGCGGATTCAAGCGTCCATCCTTGGCCTACCAAGTCACTGATATCAAAGAATTGACACCTGATTCCTCAATGTTTGATTTGAACGGTGCGACTTACCAGCTGCCAGTTGCAGGTACATACAATATTTATAATGCTTTAGCAGCTTTCTCAATAGGCAAATTCTTTGGATTATCTGACGAAGATATTCGCGAAGGCTTCCGTTCTGCAAGTCGTGTCTTCGGTCGACAGGAAGTCATTGCTATTGATGGCAAAGTGGTTCGAATCAATCTCATTAAGAATCCTGTTGGTTTCAACCAAATCACTGAGATCATTAAATTACAGGAGGATGCATATACAATGATCACCCTACTTAATGATCAACCGGCTGATGGTCAAGATGTCAGCTGGATTTGGGATTCTGATTTTGAATCTCTTGCTCAAATGCCAGAAAATACACGTCAAATTATTGGTGGTCAACGTCGTGAAGCGTTGAAACAGCGCCTATTAGTGGCTGGATTCAAACCAGAGACGATGTACACTGTTAATTCGATGGATGGGGTTATCCATGCGATTCAAGAGGCCCCAACAGAAACTGTCAATATTTTAACGACTTATACAGCAATGCTTGCACTACGTAAAACATTAGCTGAAAAAGGTTATGTGAAGGAGCGAATGCACGCATGACATTAAGAATTTGCCACCTATATGGCGATTTAATGAACACGTACGGCGATAATGGAAATTTATTAATGCTCGAGTATCTAGCCAAACAACGTGCTGGCTCAGTCACCACTGAACTTGTTTCTTTGGAAGAAGACTTCGATCCCGAGCGTTACGATCTTGTTTTCTTCGGTGGTGGTCAAGATTTCGAACAAACCGTTGTTGCTAAGGATCTCGTCAATAAAGCCGATGGTATCAAAGCATACATTGAAAACGATGGTGTTGTCCTAGCAATCTGTGGTGGTTTCCAATTATTAGGAGAACAATACGAAACGATTGGCGGAATGACATTAAAAGGTGTTGGTGCAATCGACTACTATACGACGAGTCAGAAACAGCGCTTAATTGGTGATTTATCCATCTATAATCAGCGTTTTGATCAAACTTATCACGGCTATGAAAACCATGCGGGGCGTACTTACCTCGGTAAAGATGTCCAACCGCTCGGCCGTGTAACTGCTGGATATGGTAATAATGGCGAAGATCTCACAGAAGGTGTCATGTATAAGAATACCTTTGGATCATATTTCCATGGCCCATTAATTGTCAGAAATCCATCACTCGGTGAACAGATTATCGATCTCGCCATGAAAAATTAATGAGACGAAATGAAAAACCCGCTAACGCGGGTTTTTTGCTATCTTATATAAATTTTCTAATCGTTATCACTTGGTGTTTCAGCAATAGTTTCGTTTTGTCTTTTCTCTCGCTGCGCATTCTCGTCGAACGGAAAAATTTCCTGACCATTCTCATCTTCATACAATCCAGATACATCATGATACCAGCGGAAAATATAAATGAAAATCACCTTTAATACCGCGTAAATTGGAATGATGAAAATGATACCTGGAACGCCCCACATATTACCCCCAGCAATTAACAAAAGCATAATTACAACTGGATGAATATGTAAATTAGATCCCAAAACGAGTGGTGAAATAATACGGCTTTCAATACTCTGTTCAATCGCAAATACTAGTAAGACTTTAACAAGCATTAACGGACTATCAACCACTGCAACGATAATCGCAGGTACCATCCCAATAAATGATCCGAGATATGGAATAACATTCAAAAGACCAGCACTCACACCAATGATTAATCCGAAATCAAGACCAATAATGGTATAACCGATCACAAACATAATAGTAACAGCTACCGCAACAAGAATCTGCCCTCTAATGTAACCAGATACCTGATTATTCATATCACTCAACATATCCAGAGTCGTTTTGCGAATTTTCACTGGGATGAACGGCGCCACTGTCTTTTTGATTTTGGGTGCATCTTTCAGCATATAAAACAGGATAATCGGCGCTGTTAATAATGCAACGGCTATCTGTGTCACAACGCCCAAAATCGATGTCAAACTACTCCATGTATTGTTAAATAATCGGCTCCAATTCCAGTTTAAATTGTAAACATAGTTAAATATCTTATCGAAGTTTAATTGAATATCTGAGAAGATATTCTTTGGTAGATAATTGATTAACTGTTCTTGATAAGTCGCCCAAATATCTCCCCACTGCAACAGGAAATCTTTAGCCTGCTCAACGATAACCGGTATCCAAGCCACAAAAAGACTAATTAAAATCGCTAACAAAGCCAATACAAACCATGTACCGTAGATTCGTTTGATACCTTTTCGCTCTAAAAAATTCACGATTGGAACGGTCAAATAGTATAAAACCGAACCGAGGACGATTGGCAGCAAGATCGTCTTAATAAATCGCCAAAGTGGATTAATAAAGACATTTACCTTTGTCAGCAACAACAATAATAAACAGACGAGTATCGCAACCGTCAGCATTAATACATAACGGCTATTTAATACTTTTGTGAAACGATCACCCAATAATATACGCGCTTCAGTTTGTCTACGACGTTCAGGTCTTTCTTTCATTCGTTTCCCTCCCTTAGCTAAAGTTCATATACCAACCTACCACACTTTGTAGCCAATGGATATTAAGTTTCCACTAAATCTGCAGCTTGATGGATACTTCATAATTCACTATGATGAAAGGTGAAAATGTAATCAGAAAGGACAATGACTATGGAAACACTCTACCTCGGAGGCTATACGCGCTCCGAAAATAAAGGTATACACACGTTGGAGTTAATGGACGACGGCACGTTTGGTAATCATCGCCTTATTATCGAAGAATCCAATCCAACATACTTTGTGCTATCTCGTGATCAAAAACATCTTTTTACATTGAGTCAATCAAATGATCAACCAGGTGTAGCACATTACCAAAAAAAGGATACCCACTTTGAATTTGTCGATCGCGTGGCGTTTTTAAACGCTAATGGCTGTTACTTGGCATTAGATGAGGAACGCCAGCTTATCTATACAGCAAACTACCACGACGGTAAGCTCGCAGTAATTAAAATTGAAGCTGATGGTACATTGACTTTAATGAATATTACTTCCCATCTGGGACATGGTGCTACAGAACGTCAGGAAAGTGCACACTGTCACTTCATTGATCTAACGCCTGACGGTTATTTGATCAGTTGTGATCTCGGTACTGATGAAGTATCAACATATGAATTGACAGCGGATAACAATCTTCAACTCAAAGATACCTATCATGCTGAAGCTGGCACCGGTGCACGGCACCTTACTTTCCATCCTGATGGGCGTATTGCTTACGTCATCGGAGAATTGTCAAATACTATCGATGTATGTGACTATGCGGACGGGCATCTCACCCTTATTGAAAGACATAGTACGATTGACGCTACTGAGCAATTCGCGGGCTCAGCAGCCATTCGTGTCTCATCCGATGGACAATTCCTATACACTTCCACGCGCGGTACGGATGAATTGACTATCTTTGCTATTTCAGAAGATGGTGCTCATCTCTCTCGTATCCAAAATATCAGTACAGGTGGACAATCACCGCGTGACTTCAATTTTAATCAGAATGAAGATTTCATAATCGTTGGTCACCAGGATTCCGCAAATATTACGTTGTTCGAACGCGATAAGCAATCAGGCACATTAACCGCACTGCCAGCCCACGCTGCTATACCAGAAATTGTTTGTATTAAACACAGTTAATTTCCTATAAATGCACTAAAAAGACCGAGAGATAATCTACAACTCTCGGTCTTTCTTGAGCGAAATAAGGAAGTGAATTTCACAAAACTATTTGTGGTTGTACTATCTACAGTTAAATACTAGAGACGTGCATCAATCTCTTGCTTGATACTAAACACCAGATGTTCAAAATCATCAGATAAATCAAGCGTTTCACCTCGATAGTCACGAATTAATAATGTATGGAAGAAGTCAATCACAGCGAAACTCATGAATGTCTCTTCATCCATAAATGGGTAAATATAAGCACAGAACAATCCCCACTCGAGAAGTAATGCCTCATGTGCTATGGGATCATTCTCAAATTTTTCACCAATGTATTGTACGCCCGATCGATAGTATGATGTATTAGTTAAAGGAAGTAAATCAACGGTACTAATGGAACGTCTATCGTTCTTGTAGTCGACAAACGTCAGTAGTTTATCAGTATGATTGAATTGTAAAAAATCAGCTATCAAGTCTGAGCGAACAATGAAATCCAGTGATGGGTTCTCCAATGCCTTCTCAACCACCTGCTGTTGATCATCAGATGGTAATTGTTTAACACGATTGAGATATTGATTCTGTTCTGACAATGATAGACGTTGTAAATACGGTGCCATTGTCATAAGATCCAAAAAGTCTGCTGATTGAAAGCGACCAGTATTCACAATTTCTGGACTGTCATTATTCAGTAGAATTGTTTCAATATCTTCTGGTAACGGATTTTCTAAATTGTCAACATCATATGTACAGATTAATGACTCATAACCTTTTAACACAGATTCAAAGCGTTGAATGTCTTCTTCTGTACCCGACAGCAGTGCATCAATCAGAGCGAGTGCATCCGCAACTGCCCCATTCACCAGCAGTTCACGAATGAACCGATTTTGAAAAATATCTAATTGATTCTTTTGAATATAAGCTTCTTTGACCGCCATTAACAAAGAAGCGCAATTATCAAAGTCCTCACTTAGATAATACTTTACAGCGTTCTGAATTGATACGTCGTATTCTTGAGCGTTTCGCGCTTGTATCATTAGGAAACTCCTATAAATACATTTACATCTAGTTAAGCGAATGACTAGATGTTATACAGCACATTACTTGTTCTCGTCAACATATTTGACAAGGTCTTCGATGGTGTGCAATTCTGTTTCATCTTCATCAATTGTCACACCAAATGTATCTTCAATATCATTTAAAATTTGAAAAAGATCCAGACTATCCGCTTCTAAATCTTCTGCTGGACGAGTCGTCATCGTGATCTTTTCTTTATCGATATCGAGTTGTGAACTGATCATTTCGCGAATCTTTTCAAATGTATTCATTCAAACGGCTCCCTTCTAAATCCGTGCTTATTTATCCTCTTCGGTTTCTTTTTTACCGGCTTCAACAAAGTTATCGATGTCTTTAAAGTTTACTGCTGTACGCTCTTCAAGAACATCTAACATTGCTTTATCCGATTGATCCCAAAAGATTTTAACAATCGCCGAATTGTTTAATAATTTTTCGATTTCACCGACGATTTTGTAGTCTCTAAAGGTAAATTGAATGACATCGCCGACTTCTGGTCGAACGTTCTCTTTCACAGTTTTGATGACTTCAACCGCTTCATCGTATGGGATATCGAGCAATGTTGCAATACGTGACTTACTCGTCCCTCTGCGAAGTTCGGTTTCTACCAAATTCTGTGTTTTCTTATCAATCTTTTTACTTGCTTTACTTTTACTCACAAGATCACCTGAAATCCTCTCTATAATACTTGATACTGAGCAGTTTGACTAGTGTTAACCCTTTAACTTAACACTTTCTTAAACTATTTTTTCTTTGCTTGATGCTTTCTCAACTCTTCTTCCGGATCATATTTATAGTTCGGATCTAGCAATTTATCCATTTTATCAAACGCTTCAGCTATTTGCGCATTAATCGCTTTGTTATCGTCATGCGTCATACGTCTTTTATCCGGAAGTTCGATTGGCGCACCGATCGCTAATTTCACTCGATGCGAACGTTTGCGTGATACGAGTCCTTTAACTGTGAGCGGTCCTTGATACACAACTGGCAAAATAGGCACACGTGCTAATCGCGCCAATGTTACAGCACCATCTTTTATTTCTGTCGAGAAACGTGACCCAGTTGGAAAAATGCCTAGATGATGCTCACCGTTTTTAATTTCCTTCACTATTCGTTTCATCAACTTACGATCAGGGTGTTCGCGATCAATTAAGAACACGCCACCGCCATCTTCCATTAGAAATTGTGTGAGCTTATTTGTTGCCAATTCTTTCTTAGCGACAAATCGCACTTTCGGCTGATGAAAGTTAATACCGATCATCACAGGATCCAACCACGTGCGGTGCGGTGCAACCACAATATATTTTTGATCCGGTTGATATGCTTTGTAGGCTTCATCAACCTCTATAATCATCTTACCATTAAAAATACGCAAACCTACTCTAATTAAAAATGAGAGTATAACGTATAACCACATATCTCATTTCTTCCCTTCTATAAACTCACGAGAAATTAATGTGAGAAAGACTGTAATTGATACATGGTGCGATAGTAACCATCATGTGCCAATAATTCATCATGCGTCCCTGACTCAATGATGTGACCATGCTTCAATACATAGATTCTATCTGCATCTTTGATTGTTGACAATCGGTGAGCAATCATAATCGTTGTTCGACCACGACGCAGATTTTCCAATCCTGATTGAATACGTTGCTCTGTTTCTGTATCAATATTAGCGGTTGCTTCATCAAGAATCAAAATCTTAGGTTCACGCAAAATTGTTCGAGAAAAGCTAATGAGTTGCTTTTCACCCGTTGAGAATGCTTTCCCGCCCTCGATAACTTTAGAATCATAGCCATTCTCTAAGCTACAGATAAATTGATCAGCATGTGCAAATCTCGCCGCTGCATCTACTTGATTCATTGGATAGTCCCCGTGCAATCGGATATTGTCTGCGACGTTGCCATAGAACATAAAACTGTCTTGAAGTACCAGACCAATGCTTTTACGAATATTATCCATGGAAATATCCCGAATATCTTGTCTATCAATTTGCACATCTCCAGAATGATATTCGTAGAATCGCATTAATACATTGATAATCGAGCTCTTTCCAGACCCAGTCTGTCCAACAAAAGCAATAGTTTCGCCGGGATTCGCAACAACATTGATGTCATGAAGCACATCGTTCTTACCATCATATGAGAAATTCAAATGTTTAATTTCTACTTTACCTTCTGTAATTTCCCCTGAAGCATCAGGATTAGACTCTGGGGCATGAACATCTTCACGCATCATTAAATTACGGACACGAGAACCAGATACTAAACCATCCTGATAGATACTCAAGCTATCTAGCATCGCACCAATTGGCGCAAAGAATGATTTAGAATAGGAAACAAAGGCGTACAGAATACCGACGTCCCACGCAGCGTTCGATAGAACTTGAATACCAAAGTAATGCAGTACTACGGTTAAGGCAATTGTTTCTAAAAAATTCACAGCCGGTTGTAAGAGTAAGGCATTCATCGCGAACATACGCTTACGCCATTTGACGTAAGTCTGGTTCACTTCATCAAACTCTTCAGCCATTCGTTTCTCTTGGCCAAACTGTTGAATGATCCCCATTCCTGAAATGCTTTCACTGAGCTTAGCATTCAAACGACTGAGTGCCTCGCGCATTTTACTATACACAATCGTACTAAGTTTTTGATAAATATATACCAGGATCAATACTGCTGGCATGAAGGCAACAAATATCCATGCCATTGATTTATTTAGTGAGAACATCGCAATCGCAATCGCGACCACGTTACCAACATTCTCAACAACGACCAAGAATACACGCCAAAATTCGACAATGGTTTCAGTATCATTGGTGACACGTGATACCACCGTCCCATTCGGCACCTGATCGAAATAACGCATTCCAAAATGAATCAATCGATCGTATAGTTCCTGTCTAAGCCCCGCAACGGATTGTTGGCTTGCTAATAGGAACAAATAATCTTTGTAGTACATAATCACACTGTCAATTGTCATTAGTACAAAGTATAAGCCAACCGTCCAAGCTGTTACTTGGAAAGAAACATTCCCAGCTGCCAACTCACCGTCGATGTAATTTTTAATGATTACTGGTAAATACGCCACAATCGCTGCATTAGCTAATGTAAAAACTAATGACAACACAAATTTCAACCAGTATGGTTTGGCATAGGAGAACAAAAACTTCAGAATTTGATTTTGTTCAGAAAGTGAAAACTTAATTGAACGTGATGATTTTTCCATCATTAGTCCCCCTTCCCTTGTATCTTCTGTTCAAGCTGCTGTTGCTCAAACATATCATGATACCAACCGTTATTATTCGTGAGTATCTCATGTGTGCCGCGTTCGGCAATTTTTCCATTATCAACAACAACAATTTCATCTGCATGCATAATTGAACTTAAGCGATGCGCAGCAATAATTGTTGTACGATCCTGACGTACTTCCTTTAAGTTTGCAAGAATTTCAGATTCTGTCTTTGCGTCAACTGCTGATAGCGAATCATCTAAGATCAAAATCTCTGGATCTAATGCCAACGCACGCGCCAAGGCGATACGTTGTTTCTGACCACCAGATAATGACACACCGCGTTCCCCTACTTCGGTATCGTAACCTTCTGGGAAATTAATGATATCTTCATCAATATCTGCAATGCGCGCATAATAGCGAACATCTTCTTCTGTCAAATCCGGACGACCGAAACGAATATTTTCACGAATCGTTGTCGAGAAGAGGAAATTATCCTGCGGTACATAACCAATAGATTGTGACAAGCTATCACTTGCATATTGGCGCACATCAATATCATCGTATGTGATATCGCCTTGATAATTATCATATTCATGCATCAACAATTTAAAAATTGAACTCTTACCCGAACCAGTACGTCCAGCAATTCCCAATGTCTCCCCGGCATTCAATTGGAAATGAACATCCGAAAGGTTCTGCTCATCACCATCTGGATATTGGAAAGATTTAATATCGAATGAGATATTTCCTTTGAGTCGTTTCAGCACTGGATGCTTAGGCTGTTCAATGTGAGAAACTTCATCGAGCAATTCTGAAATACGATCATACGATGCATTCCCACGCTGTAACGTATTCACTAAACGTCCGAGCGCGATAAATGGCCATTGCATCATTCCTAAATAGCTAAAGAATGAAATTAACTGTCCAATAGTTAATTCATTACCAGAAATGAGATGCGTACCGAAGATAATAGCGATACAGTAAGTCAATCCCATAATCCATTTAATCATTGGTAAATTAATCGCATCTACCTTATAAACTTCTTTATTGGCCGCGACAACTTGTTCGGTCTCACGTTTAAAGTCACGATTATCATCGGCTTCTTCACCAAATGATTTGATAACTTTTACCCCACCGACACTTTCTTGAACATGATTATTCATATCAGAAAAAGCTGCTAGTGCTTTACTGTAACGGCGATTGACAACTTTTCCGATAATTTGCGTAATTAGCATCAACAATGGCAACGGCAAAATAGTTAACAACGTTAAACGCCAATCGATCAATAAGATCATACTAAGCAGCGTAACCCCACCTTGAGAGAAAGTATCTGCAATTGATATGATCCCACCACCAGCAACGAACTTCAAAGCATTTAAATCATTCGTCGCATGAGCCATCAGATCACCAGTACGATATTTATGGTAGAACTGACTATCCATCTTCGTAAAATGGTCAAACAAACGATTTCTGAGGATCGACTCCAACAATGTTGAATTGCCAAAAATCGCATTACGCCAAATAAAACGCAAACCATACATCATGACCGCAAGCACGACAATTAATATCACTTCTATTAATAATAGTTGTCTTGTGAGCACACCAGCGATCACTTGGTCAGTCACTTGTCCGACAATGTATGGCACGGCTGCATTAAAAATAGCCGTCAGAAATAAACACAGCACAGCTATCCCATACGTCTTCCATCGTAATTTGAAAAACCAGGATAGCTTTTTCAAGATATCAAACATAATGGCCTTCCTTTCATTGTCCAAGAATAAAAAGAAAAGACCGGTATCACTACCAGCCTTAATCAAAAGACTCTATTTTTTATTAACCATTCGCATTGATTTAACAATTTGTTGCACTTTTTTCTCGGATGGTTTTTGTCCCATTTGAGCCATCATTACACGAATCATGTCAGGTGAAATTGGTGGATTCTCTTGGAAGTAATTCATAATGTATTTACGTGCGATAAAGAATCCTAAAATCATTCCAACAATCAAGGCAATAATAACAACAAAGATCCATGCACCTGTTGTCATACTATCTACTCCTCTTCTGTCTAAAGATTATCAGTGTTCATGATACTAAAAAAATACCTATTTAACAATATCTATCACGCCTTGCTCTCCCATTCCGAATGCAACTGATCAACTACGGATTGGAAGGTAGAAGGTAGCTCACTCTCAATCACGAGCGGTTCACCAGTAATCGGATGTTCAAAAGCTAATCGATAGGCGTAGAGTAACTGACCCTTGTTTGAGAAGAAACGCGGCTGATATTCTGTTGCATACAACGGATCATCGCAAATCGGATGATTGATATAACGCGTATGTACACGGATCTGGTGCGTACGCCCTGTTTCTAATTGGAAAGCCAGTAACGATAATCCTTCCTGATATTGTTTTAAGACTTCAAAATGTGTTACAGCCGGTTTGCCCGAAGGTATTGCTTTGAAACGTAAGCGTTGCTTTGGATCTCTTCCGATTGGTGCATCGATGGTCCCATTAGTTTCAGTAAAAGTGCCATAAACAAGCCCTAGATAGGTACGTTGTACTTCGTGATATTTAAATTGCTGAATTAATTCATGATATGCTTTGTCAGATTTTGCGATAACCATTAATCCACCAGTATCCTTATCTAATCGATGAACGATACCCGGTCGAAAAGTTTCAATACCGACTGGTAACGAAAAATGATTGGTTTCAGCATAACCAAGCAAGTCATTCACTAATGTTTCATTATCATGTTCTTCAGACGGATGAACGACCTGACCTTGACGTTTGTTCACTACTAACAAATATTCATCTTCATAACGGATATCGAGCGACTGGTGTGTCGCAATTAATGGTGCATTCTCTTTCGCTGTCTCATCGAAAACTAAAGTAATCACATCGCCCACCTGAATTTGAACACTCGGTTTCACTTTTTCATGATTAACTGTCAAGTTGCCCGCTTTGATGGCTTTTTTGATCTGACTACGACTCAAATCAGTCCATTCATTTGAAAGATACTGATCGAGACGTTGAGTGTCAGCTATTGAGACTGTATGTGTACGTTGTTTCATTAATGTATCTCACCATCTTTTCCAAGTAACAGACTGATTAGCAGTAGAATGACACCGCACGTAATCGCAATATCTGCCACATTAAAGATAGGAAAATCAATAAATTCGGTCTTAAACATATCCACCACGTATCCAAGACACATACGATCAATAAAATTACCGATAGCACCTGCAATGATCAATGCTAAACTAAGTGAATACCATCGCTCTTCAATCGTTTGTGTATGAAGCATCCATAGTAAACAGCCAACGACTACAACTGTTACGATGAAAAAGAACCACATTTTCCCTTCAAAAATACCCCAAGCAGCACCGTGATTTTGGATATGGAATAACGATAACACACCTGGAATTAGGGGTTGTCCACTACCAACAGGAAATTGATGAACGGTCAACCATTTCACTAACTGATCGAGACCGATGATAGCGATCATCACGATATAATAAATCCACATATACCATTACGCCTCCTTTGCACCATTTTTTGCTAAACGATCAGCATATTCATTATAGTATATTCCTTCGTGCGCAGGCACTTTAACAAATTCAATTGCGATGCGCTGCGCCGCTTTCTGCATATATTCATGATATGACTGCGTATATTCATTATTGCGTTTCCATTCACCCTTCGCCCATGCGCGAATACCTTTGTAGTCATAAAAGAGTGTAATTTTCTTCATACGATTCTTTATCGCATCTTGAACCGCACGCATTGCAGCAGACATCTCCCCTGCAACATTACGTAACTCTACAAGCGCTTTATCTTTACTTCCACCATTAAAAGCATGCTGGCGATCAGAATAAATCAGGACACCACCGTAACCGTAAGCCTTTTGATCGGCAATAAAGCTACCATCAATAAATGCCCAGCACTCATTCTCAGGTGGTATATCACCTTTATCTGGTATCTCTGCATTGACATTACCTGCTGCTAAATACTGTTCAGCTTCTTTTACTGTTTTAAATGATTTATATTCTGCTTCCTTGTAATGCATGATTTGTTTTTGACATTCTGACCATGTGCGATAGATTCCTGGATTGCGACCAATACGCACCGCATAAAATTTTTGTTTTGTTCCCATAAACTCACCTATAAAAAAGAGCCGTGTCAAATTACACAGCTCATTATCTTTTCTATTCTAAGCGGGTAACGAGAATCGAACTCGCGACGATAGCTTGGGAAGCTATAGTTTTACCACTAAACTATACCCGCAACATTAACGACAGAGAATATTATAGCACTTTTTATTTGAATGCGCCACCCTGCCGTTAAAAATGATTAAAGGTCTAATCTATCTGTTGGATAATCAAACGCTTCGAGTGTATCGAGTGAAATGAGAACATTGTGTGTGACTTTTCTCTGTAAAGCACTCTCTAATGCCTGATGATAGATAGATAGCTGTAGCTTATAGCGTTTCAACAATTGATTACGTACCTTTTCTCTGTCTAACTTACCCATGTGATCGGTTTTATAATCAAAAAGCCATACTTCATCATGATCAATGAAGAATCCATCAATAATACCGTGGATAATCATGCGATCGTCCTCAGCCATTTTCTTCCCCATCTGATTCGTCCATTTCGCATACTGCTCCGCTGCGATGCTCAATGTGAACGGCTGCTCACGATACAACCTAGACACATTATCAGAAATACGTCGTCCCATTTCGTTTTCCATAAAGAATCGTGAAAGCTTCTCAAAGTCAGACTTAGTATAAATATTTTCTCGCACTTCATTCGAAGCTACTAATTCTTGTGCCAGTTGATAGAAATCCGCGTAATTCGGTGCTTTGCCTTCTTCCAAGGCGATTTTTTGCATAAGTAAGTGAACGGCTGTACCGTGTTCTGCTGCACTACGCTCTTTTTCAATTTTTTTGAATTCAGGTTCCGACCAGTCTTTACTTAAATATTCTCCGCTCGTCACACTATCCGTTTGTTCCTGTGTCTTATCTTTCTTCCCACTATTTATCCATTCCTGCTCTTTCGTCATATGTGGGTCATCAAACCGCAATGATTGGCGTTTTAAATCACTCACGGAGCCATTACTATCCATTGTTGTGGCTGAGTCGTATGGATAATTAAATGTTATCGGAGAGTATTTAATTATCTGTTTAGTCGATGATACAGAGGACTGCTGATTATCAACGGTAGAGTCAACATTTTCTTTAGAGATTTCTCGATGAACCTCTAATGTAGCAAAAGATGTACCATCAGATTTAAGTTCATAGATAGCATCCTCTTCTTTCAGAGACAAGTATGGTTTGAGTGCTGCCACAATCCAGCCCCAGTTGTTCCCTGCCGCCAATCGTTCACTTTTTGAGAGAATTGGCGTATCATCCGTGGGCGTCATATCCATACTCTTTGCCGCCGAGACAATGATTAATTTCTGCTCCGCACGTGTCAACGCCACATAGAGTTTACGCATCTCTTCAGAATAACTCTGCTTTTTCTCATCGAGTTTTGCCATTTCAAAGATCAATGAATCAATGACTCGAATGTTCTTTCGATCAAACCAACGGAAGCCCAAACCGTATTTCTCACTGACAATGTATGGTGATTGCTGATAATCCTGTTTATTGAAACCGTGGGACGCATCAAAGTAAATGACAACAGGATATTCTAAACCCTTACTGCTATGAACTGTCATTAATTCCACAGAATTACTGTTTGGATTGAGATCTTGAGGCGTTTCAATATCCTTCTTTTGACGAGAAATCTCTTCGATGTAACGCACGAATTGGAATAATCCTCGTTGCCCCTGTTGCTCAAAATCATTCGCCAATTGGATCAAACCGTACAAATTGCTGCGGCGCTGTTCACTATGTGATTGTGAACTGACCGTTACTAAGTACTCTGTGTCACGATAAATACGCCACAACAGCTCGCTCAAACTTGCCGTTCGTTGGTATGTCCGCCAACTATTCAATTGTTTAAAAAATGACTTAAGAGCGTCAGCAATCTCTTTATCTTCTGTTCCGAGATTGTCTTGCTTCTTGTTCATTTTACAGTTAAACAAATTCACCGCACTGAAAAATGGCTGTCCCTTTGTAGAGGAAAAGTCATCCTTTTCATTTTCAGGTGTGTAATTATCACCAAATGAACGAATTCGTGCTAATTCTGGTTCTTTAAGGCCTACAATTGGTGAACGCAAGACAGCAGTGAGCGGAATATCCTGATTCGGATTGTCCACTAACTTAAGTATTGAAACCATAGTCATAATTTCAGTTCGCGTAAAGTAATCTTCACGCTTATCTTGATGAATCGGAATACCATACTGATTAAATACGTTTTCAATCTCGCTATAACTGCCACGCGTATTTGTCAGAATCGCAATATCTGAATATTGAACAGCTTTCTCTTGTCCAGGAAATGTTTGACCAATCAATGATTGAATACGTTGTGCTGTAATATGTGCTTGTCGTTCAACTTTAGATAACTTCTCTTTTTTCTTTGATTCTTCTGATTGATCATCTGTTTTTTCTGATTTATCTTCCTCTTTCTCTGATTGATCAACCACGTGAATCTCTGGAAGAAATGGTTCAAGCGGTTCAGCTGTCTTACCAGACTCTAAATTCGCTTTTGAGTAGTCAATACCTCCCAATTCATCATCCATCAAACGATTAAAAATCATATTTACAAAATTTAATACTTCTGGACGACTTCGGAAATTCTTCTGTAATTCGATTAATTGACTTGAATTCTCATGACTCTGATAATCATGATGCTTTTCGCGGAACAAATCTGGATTAGAGTATCGGAAACGATAAATACTTTGTTTCAAGTCCCCTACCATGAAGCGATATTGATGTTTATCATCTTCACCGATTAATTTCAGAATCTGTTCCTGCAAATCATTCACATCTTGATACTCATCGATAAGAACCTCATCGATACGTTCATGATAGTAATCGCGCGCTTCATAGTTTCCATCATCATTAGTAGCATTTAGAATTTCCAACGCCTTCAATTCAATACCCGCAAAATCTAGCACATTTTTTTCAGCCATTGCTTCATCAATTTTCTCAAGGAACGTTTGAACGAGTAATATTAAGCGATCTGCAATGACACCCACCTGTTTGATAATTTCATCTAGTATTTCAGGTGAAAAACCGAAGAATTTGTCGTACTTCTTTTTGATTTTATTATCATAAATTTTATTAATACGCTTAATTTCTTCTTTGAAGTTTTCGAAATCTTCTTTATATTCCTCTTTATCTGTTGGTCCCTTAAAAGAGTTTAGCCTTATCTTATTAGGTTTATGATTATGAAGTATTGCATAATCTAGCTTTCCCTCATGGTACGATCTACATAGCTGTTGGTTATCACCCATAGACAGAATTTCTTCATTTTTACTACGCGCTTCTGTATCGAAGATATCTGGAATAGCAACATTCTGATACTGTTTCGTAACCGCTTCTAGTTCTTCAATAAAGCGACCAATAATATCATTCTTAACAACAGTTGATTCTACGAATGGTTGGTATGCATAACTATCAGATAAATGTTCTAGCCATTGATTAGGATTAGCATGTGATCGCGCTTTATCAAATAGCGAGATAATCATTTGATATAGCCTATCACTACTATGTTGTCGGCCATCACTAAAATTTTTAGCGACGGTTTCGTACGCTACCCTTAAAGGATCATTTTCTTCTCGCGAGAGTGCATCTGAAACTAATTTTTCCCACACATCTTGCTTGAGTAACACTAATTCTGTTTGATCACTCAACAGTCGATAGTTAGGATCTAACCCAATGAGATAATAGAATTGATTCACAATTTGTCGACAAAAAGCATCGATAGTTTGAATATTTACGATCGGTAATAACCCTAATTGTTCTTGTAAAAAACGACGCGTCTCATAGTCAGTTTCATTACTAATTGCCTCTTGCAGTGCTTTTTCGAGACGTTCTTTCATTTCTTTAGCTGCTGATTCGGTAAAAGTAACCACGACTAATCGATCAAGTGAAATACGATTCTCTTTATCACCGGTTAAAATTTTTTGGATAATACGCTCAATTAATACACGCGTTTTTCCTGAACCTGCTGAGGCTGAAACGAGCACATTACCAACTTGACGATGTGCTTTAGGAACATTTCCAGACACTATTGCTTGTTGCTGTTCTTCTGTAAATGACATCTTTCCAGGTTGATTACTCATTGTCATCCTCCTCTTTTTCTTTTGACTGCTCTTTCTTTAGAAAGTCCTTTAGAATATCCTCATTGCTTTCATCACATGGTGAGCGTTTTTCGATATGATCTTCAGTTGGATCATATCGTGAAATTGATTGATAGTCTGTTAACGATGGCAGGAGTGCTGTATAGTTATCAAACGTTAATGGTGATAATTCAATGTCCCCCTCCATAATACTATCGACTGTTTGCGCAATACGGTCATTGACAATTTGTCTAAGACTACTAAATTGTTTTTCCGTCAATCCTTTTTTGTCATTTGTGTAAAATACGCTATCCTTTTTAAGCTTTATATGATAAATGGTGTCTAACGGTACCGTAGATTTAATGTGAGGAACCTGACCGCTCCTTTCATCTTTAAGAATATATCCCTTAAAGCGTGCATTTGTAGATTTATCAGTAATTACTTCCTCTGTATTTATATCTTTTTTATACTCATCATCATTCGTTATTTGAATATCTTTGCTAATTAAATTACTGATTTCTTGATAGAAGAATCCTATTGGCAATATTTTTTTCTTATCGTCTTCTAATTTCTCCCATTCCTGTACAAAATATGTAAACAACTGCAAACTACTACCATCCATTAATTTGGATAACTTCAAATTATTAGAGTTATCAGATGACTTATAATCAATTACCTGAAAACCTAATGCATCTTTGTTTGTCTGGGTATCTTTTGCTAAATTGAATTGATCGACACGATCGATTTTTCCTCTTAATTGATATTGATTACCCTTAGACGACGTTTTAACTTCAGTCTCAAAGTTTTGCTCGGTTTCGATATTGGAAATGTTCAACGCCTGTAATCGCAACGTTTCATAGCGGGCAAGCAGTTTCAGTGTATCGTCTAACTGCTGACGTCTGAAATTAAAATCTTTATGGTCTTCAGTACGTTTAAAGACTTCAAATTCCTCAACAGTTTCCTTCAATACATCGATCATTTTCGCTTCATCAACTTTTGGCCAGACTTTGAAGTAAAGTTCCAAAACCCTATGGAAGTAATTCCCAGTCTGTAGTTGATCTACCTCAAAGCGTTGACGCTCTTTGAGTTTCAATCCATAGCGCAAGAAATAACTGAAAGGATCTTTATTAAATAACTCTAGCTGTGAAATAGAGAATTTCGGTACTTCACCGTAAAGTGCTTTGGCACCTTCTTGACCTAAATTAGTAAATGTATTTTCAAGTTCTGACCGATCAAGTAATTTTTCATTCAGCGTTTTTTCTTCGGTTTCATTTTCATTCTTAACTTTCTGATCTGCAACTTTTTGCCAGTTTTCTGGTAATTTATCAAATTGCTGCTGTTTAATCGCTAATTGCTGAAGCTGCTCATTACCATTTCCTAATATCCATTCACTCTCGCAGTCAACCGGCTGTTCGACATGCAATGTGGCTTCCATTTCAAAATTATCCAACAGCAATGCTAAAAATGGTGAGACTTTTTCATTTTTACTTGACGAATTATATGGATAGCTTAAAATCAAACGCTCAGTGGCAGATGTTAATAACTGATAGAATGTGAATTTTTCGTTGTTATATTGTTGCTGCGCATTTGGATCTAAGAAATGCAATTCCTTTCCAAATTGTGCCATTGTCCCTTCTGCAGTCATCGCTTGATTCAACCAGTCACGAGTCGTTTCATCGAGTAATGACTTACGTGTCATCGTTTGTGGGAGCGCTTGATCCGTCATTCCTAAAATGATACTGAATTTTCGAGGAACAATCGAAGCATCCTTATACTCCGCAATACGTACACTATCCAACGTTGGTGGCACCATACGATAATAATTATTTTCGAATGCTGATAACAAGACTGAAAAGAAACTTTCAGGATCAAATGTTTTCTCACCAAATAACAGGACATATTCATCTAATGTCTGCACAAAACGATTCCATACTTGTTCTTGTCGATTAGCGCGTTCGATAGCCTCTTGATCATCTTGTTTTTTAAGATAAATTTCCCATTTTTGCATGCAAATCATTGGACGATTATCTTTTGTCATGAAATCATAAAAATCTGAAACAGCTTCTCTCACAGTAGGTTTATCTTTCCAACCGTCGAACAATGCTTGAATCGGTTGATAAATGCCATTTCTAAATTGAATAATGGTGCTATCTTCGGTGAACTTAATCGCTTCTTCATAACCGTCAAAATACCAGTGTTCTTTCTCTGACCACCATAATCTTCCTTGATAGTCTTTCGCTAATACGATATTTTCAACGCGATCCAGTATCCTTCTAAAGGATGGCACAGCTTCTTCTTTAGAATTTTGTGTGTCGCTCCCCTGTTCATTATCACGATATGCGAGAGGAACCTTAAATAGCTCTGTCTTCAACATGCTGAAGACATCTTCATACCGCCAATTATATTTATAAACGTTATATAACGAGGATAGAAAACGTGTGAGCGGATGCTTCGCCATCGATTCTGGACGATCAATATAGTAAGGAATACCATTCTGCTTCAGCGATTCAACCAGTAAAGATTGATAGTGGTCAAAATCACCAACAAAAATTTGAAAGTCTTTGTAGCGATAATCCCTTTCTCCCTCGCTAACTTCATGGTAGATAGCACTGGCCGCTTGATCGGCTTCCACACGTACAGATTCACTTTGCCAAACATCTACCGCTGTCTTGACACTGTTTTTTTGTTCTGCAATTAAATGATTATGGCTGAAATTTTGTTCACGCCACCACTGCTCTAAAGTCTGAATCCCTTTAGCATACGAACTTTCTTCAGTATCTCCGTGGAACGATTCGATAGTCGCTTGATACGGTAATAGTTGTGAAAGTTGATGATAAATGTAGTGAGCACCTGTAAAGACGGATAGTGTGGGATCATAATCTTCTTGATTGATATCTTTACTCTCTGCTAATAGCGATAGTATGACGGTATGCGTTTGCTCAATCAATGCTTTAACGACGCTGTATTCACTAGCTTTAAAGTAATCAAATCCATCGATCACAATCATCGTATGAGATAGATCCGTCTGTTCAATTACTTTGACTAGGTCTTCGTAAATATTGACATCTTGTAATTTTTGATTCTTTAGATAGGCATTGTATTCTTTATATATATCAAGAATCTCTTCCAATTTTCGATATTCATTGCGCTTGAATGTGCTATTTTCAATCGTTTCGTCATCCGCTTTGAGTTGTACTAACAGATATTTCAGATACTCTTCCGTCATATTACCACGGTCAAATTCCGCAAATAATTCATAGAGTTGTTCTTGGAAACTCAAGTATTGGCGTTCTTTTTGAAAAGCTGTTAAACCGCCTTCCAGTTCTTCCAAAACTTTTTTGATAACCATAGTTAGACCGATTTTAGAGATGGTTTCTTTGTTCTTGATGCCTAGGTACCATGCCATACGCTTAAAACTGAACACTTGAAGGCGCATAATCCCCATAGTGTTTCCTGAAATATTATTCGTCTGTAATGCCTCTAATTGATTCAGTACTTCAAACTCCATAGTGAGCTGTTGATTATCTGGCACGATATAGAACACTTGACGATTGAGATCTTCCGATAAAAATTGTTTCACCGCTTGAATGACAGATGATCGTTTCGTCTGTGCCGCTGTTTCTAAATTTAAAACAAGACTCATAAGCCCTCCTCAACTAAAAAGAAAAACACCGCTCCCTAAAAGAAGCGATGTCTATTGTGACCGCTCAATTAAAATTGCTCATAATCTTTTGCTAAAGATGCAATGCGAACAATAATTTCTGCCATCTTCATCATCGTTTCGAGTGATACATATTCAAAACGTGCATGCATATTTTCGCCACCTGCGAATAAGTTTGGCGTCGGTAAGCCACGGAAAGTCAAAATTGAACCATCTGTACCACCACGAACGGGTTGAATATTTGGTGTCACACCTGCTACTTCATAGCCTTTTTCTGCTAGTGTCACTGGACGCATGTCTTGTTCGAGAATTTCACGCATATTGCGGTATTGATCAATGATTTCGATATCAATCACTTTCTGTGGATATTTGTCGTTGATAATTTCTGCAATTTTAGCCATCTGGTGTTTACGGTATTCGAAAACATGCGAATCATGATCACGAATAATGTAAGCCATCGATGCTTCATCTGAATTACCAGTAATACCATCGAGGAAGTAGAATCCTTCGCGTCCTTCAGTATGTTCTGGACGATCAAATGCGGAAATGGCATTGTGGAATTCAATCGCCACTTGTAAGGCGTTAATCATAATGTTTTTAGCTTCAGATGGGTGGACACTCTTACCCGTAATCTTCAAATCTGCCTGTGCTGCATTGAAGGTTTCATATTCTAAATCACCGAGTGGACCGCCATCAACGGTAAAAGCAAAATCGGCACCAAAGCGTTCTACATCAAAGCGCGTCGCACCCATACCGATTTCTTCATCTGGACCAAATGCCACCTTAATATCACCATGTTTAATTTCTGGATGATCAATTAAATAAGCGATTGCTGTCATGATTTCTGCAATCCCTGATTTATCATCAGCACCTAATAACGTGCGTCCATCCGTTGTAATTAATGTCTGCCCCTTGTATTTATTTAATGATGGGAAATCTTCAGGTGATAATTCATAGCCAGAATCTGACAACGGGATTACGCCGCCATCATAATTCTCAATAACTTGTGGCTGAACATTGTCAGCATTGAAATCTGCGGTGTCACGATGTGCAAAGAAGCCAATTGTTGGGTAATTGTTTCCCGTATCATTGGCAGACAATGTTGCTGTGACATAACTATCGGCTTCGTTATAGTAAACATCATCTAATCCCAGTGTGTTTAATTCGTCCTCTAGTTGGTGTGCGAATTCCACCTGGTTTTGAGAAGATGGAATCTGATCTGCATTTTCTGGATTAGAACGCGTGTTAACCTTAACGTAACGTAAAAAACGTTCGAGTAATGCTTCTGAAGATAGCTGAATATCCATAATACGTAAACTTCCTTTCGATACTTTTAATAATGATTAGTCACTAAATAAATTGAAATGGATCCGTGTTGAGCTCACTTTCAATCACTTCAACAGAGCGATCGTCTTGCTGAGATAGCCATCCGTCAATCAGCGATTTTAAGTGTGGTTTGCAGACACTCTCCATATGATGACCAGGATCAATGACTGATAGACCTGACGCTAGCATATCGTGTGCTGTATGGTAATAGACATCTCCAGTAATATAGATATCTGCTTCCTTGGCTAATGCCTGCTGATAGAAACTACCACCATCGCCGCCTAAGACAGCCACACGTTGGATTGGTTTATCCATATCATCAGCGACTACGCGTAATCCTGCTAATCCATGTACTGATTTAATCTTCTCTGCAAATGCACATACGGTCATCGATTCAGAAAGATTTCCGATACGTCCCATACCGACCAATTCACCGTTTGCATTTTCAACAGCCGGAGATTTAGGAACAAGCACTTCCGTGTCTTCAATCCCATACAATGCTGCGAGCCAATCATTCATCCCACCTGGGGCATTATCGAGGTTAGTGTGTGCACTATAAACACTAATACGATGACGAATAATCTCGGCATACATCTGCTGCTGTGGATCGTGTTCTGTCAATGTTTTCGGCTGACGGAAAATTACTGGATGATGCGAGAAAATAAAATCGCATTCTTTATCAATAGCTTCTTGCACCACCTCTGGACGCACATCGAGTGTTACGAGTATGCGATGAACTTCTCGATCAAAGCGACCGAAGTGTAAACCAATAGGATCACCATCTTCCGACCAAGATTGCGGACAAAATGATTCAAAAGCATCAACAATCTCTTTAACAGTTGTCATGAGTTCTCCTTTCCAAAATCAAAATGCCGTTCTATCATCTCCGCATATGCACGTTGTTTCTCACCTGACGCTGGATGATTGCTGGCACCGATACGTGATAGAATTTTTTTTGTTTTTTGATATTCGCGTTCCCAATACTGTTGATAGATATCAGGATCATTTTCGGCTGTAAAATGTCCAAGTAACAATTCATCTGCTTCATAACGCCATCCCTCATCAGTTGGTGTCGCATGGATCATTTCGTAGTATTTACCACCATCATATACCATGCCTTCATCTAGCACTGTATAATCATGATTCATCAGCCATTCTCTAACCAATGATGCTTTTCGGTTAGGCTGTAGAATTAATTTTGCTTCTTTTGGTAGTAAGGATTGCGCTAACGCACGGTCGAGAATCGCAGCGATTAATTCACCACCCATTCCCGCCATAACTGCAACATCGATCTCATCCTCAGTCGTCAGCACTTCAAACCCATCACCAAGGCGTACTTCAATCGTATCATCAAAGCCCTCAGTATGTACTTCCTCAACACTGCGCTGATAGGGACCTTCAGTAATTTCCCCCGCAATACCGTGCGCTAGTCGCTGTTGTTTCGCAAGATGCACAGGGAGATAAGCGTGATCGGAGCCAATATCTAAGAGATGCGATCCTGGTTGCACCCAATCTGCCAAGCGTTGTAATCGTTTAGATAAATGATTTGCGTCCACTATTCTCTCTGACTCCTTACTCATATACTCTATTCTAGTTTATCATATTTATCTTGGTAATCCGATGTCAATTTAGCAGTAATGACTCTACTTTAATTTCTCATACTTAAGCGTTTCTCAATTTTTAAGCGTTTACTTCTTTAATAAATAGGAATTATACTTATTCTCCTTAAGAAGAGATATCGATGTCATTTAATATATTTTAAATCGAATTATAGGAGAATATTTATGATATCCAAAAGGCAGAAATTGAATCGATGGCAATCATTAATTGCTCAATCACTCGAAAATCCGGATATCCAACAAATTTACTCTTTACAAACTTGTTTACGGTGTGTATAATAATTCTTGTTGTTCGTCACGAATAACTTATTCGCCGGCTTAGCTCAGTTGGTAGAGCATCGCATTCGTAACGCGGAGGTCGTAGGTTCAAGTCCTATAGCCGGCATCACAAACGCCCATTGGTCAAGGGGTTAAGACGCAGCGTTCTCAGCGCTGAATCATGGGTTCGAATCCCATATGGGTGATTTTTTATGCCCATAGAAAATGAAAGTTAACTAGAAACGTTGATTTTAAGCGGTTTTTAAGAATTAGAAAATCAAAGTAAATCATAGAAAATCAAAACATTTTGCATTATCAAACAGTAGAACTAAGGGCTTCAAGGCAGCATTCACATGCTGTCTTTTTTATTTATCCCTCCCCTATCGTCTCATATCGGATAATACGATGAGACGATAGTCGTGATAGTATATAGCAAAATTTTCTGGATATTTTTGAAAACATTTAACTACGTAACCTTGGTGATTTATAATGTATAGATGAGATAATATTGAAAAGACATAGATCATATATGATAAGGCACATAAAATAAAAATAGCTTTAGGATTATCCAAATCGTAATTCTAGTCTTAACGATAATATCCCAAGCTATTAACTTAATAAATGCGATAGTTAATTAATCACAATCGAGAGGAGCCATTGATCCTCTCGCTTCTTTATTGTATATAAAATTAGGAGGCTATTCAAATGAAATTAGAAACTAAGTTAGAAATTATTAAAATTGTATTGTTGGTTATTGTACTGATTTTAAGTTTATTAAATTTATTTATTGGTGGATAAGATGGATATAATCCAAGGATTAAAGTAACAGATTAATACCCTGCTAAAAAGCAATGAGTCAGCACATAGTATCGGAAAAAAGACTGGTGTTGATGCATCTCAAATCCAGCAATTACAATCTGGAAATAGAGATTTAGAGAAATACAGTTTACTACCGTTGAGAAATTATATAAATATGCTAAGACATCTAGAAAATAATAATCATTACACATAAAAACAGCACAGTAGCGAAGACTGTGCTGTTTTCAATTAGTTGTCTAAAGCCGCTTTTTTTAATTCCTGATACGAGCTAAAGTCAGTATGCTGATCAATGTAATGATCCAATATCTTCATATCCTCCGGTGTAAGATCAGCTTCATATTGTCTTAGTTCCACTGGTGATTTTAATACAAAATCTGTATATGTCCCAAAAGATGTATGATTTTGAATGAATTCTGGCGTCAATGGCAATGAAGATAGACTCTGGTCATCTTCAGCCTCATAATCATCTGCCACCTGTTCAGGTTGGATCAGTCGATCAAAAATATCTTCAACAGATTGTTGTTCACGACTATTAAAACGGAATCCCATAGTATCCCCCTTCATTTCTAAATAAAAAAATTAGTCGCCATTACAGCAACTAATTTTAAGAACTTTCATTTAAAAAATCAATTAACTATCTTCTAAGAAATCACGCAATTGTTTCAAACGACTTGGATGGCGTAGCTTACGCAATGCTTTTGCTTCAATCTGACGAATACGTTCGCGCGTTACACCAAATTGTTTACCGACCTGTTCCAATGTCTTAGTTTGACCATCATGCAAACCGAAACGCAAACGTAATACATTTTCTTCACGGTCAGTTAACGTTTCTAATACTTCATCGAGCTGTTCTTTTAATAATTCAGCATTCGTGTAGTCATCCGGTCGTGTCGCTTCTTGATCTTCGATAAAGTCTCCAAGATGTGAGTCATCTTCTTCACCGATTGGCGTTTCTAGTGAAACTGGTTCCTGTGAAATCTTCATGATATTACGGACTTTTTCCGTTGGTAAGTCCATTTCAGCGCCGATTTCTTCTGGAATTGGTTCACGACCTAGATCTTGAAGTAACTGGCGTTGTACGCGAACCAGTTTATTAATGGTTTCGACCATATGTACTGGAATACGAATGGTGCGTGCCTGATCGGCGATTGAGCGCGTAATTGCCTGACGAATCCACCATGTCGCATATGTCGAGAACTTGAAACCTTTCGTATAGTCGAATTTCTCGACAGCTTTCATGAGCCCCATGTTGCCTTCTTGGATCAAATCTAGGAAACTCATCCCACGTCCGACGTAACGCTTGGCAATAGATACGACTAAACGTAAGTTGGCCTCAGCCAATTCTTGTTTCGCTTCTGGATCGCCCTCTTCGATACGTTTAGCGAGTGCCACCTCTTGCTCAGCAGTTAATAAGTCAACCTGACCAATTTCCTTTAAGTACATACGTACCGGATCACTTGTATTGATCATCTTCGCCGCTGTTGGGTTAGCTGCTTTGTGCTCAGCAACCACTTTGTGTGACTCTGTCTGATCCGTATTCTCTTCTTTTGCTACGATTTTAGAGACGTCAGCGACATCTGAACTATCAACTGTTTCAACATCGTCTTCAACGTTTTTAATTTCTTCACGTTGGAGCTGGCGGTTTGTCGGGCCACCATTCTCATCAACAACTGCGACTCCGCCATCTTCAAATTGATCAATCAATTGATCCATCTGTTTATCGTCTAATGCGTAAGGCTGAGCAATTTTATCACTCAATTCACTGTAGCGGATGGAACCGAGCAATTTTTTTTCTTTGAGCAATTTTTCTTTCGCTTGTTTCAGCGTTAGACGTTTACCTTTATTATCGGTTTCTGCCAAGACGATAACCTCCTGTATTATGTCTTACCTACTTGTTCTTCAAACGACGCAAATTATCGATACGTTGACGATTCAACGCCTGCATTTCTGCAAAGTCATTAATCTTCTGTGCCTGAGCTATCTTTTCTTTTAGTTGATCATTTTGTTTTTGTATGTCTGGTACAACCGTTAGTTTTCTAATCAAATCATCAATCTCACGTGTGGTCCACTCTGGTGGCAATTCCAAATTAATGATCTGCAAAAAGCATTGACGTGCTTGTTCACTACGCAATTCATTATAAAACACTGAAGTATCAATAACTTGTAATTCTTGACTAGTTATCTGATCTACTAATAGTAAATAAATCGTTTCAAGCGCTTCAGTTTCAAAGTCAATAAATTGCGTTGATCCTTCAATATATTGCCACACTTCCGGATGATAAATCAACCGGTTCAGCAGCTGCATTCCTACCAACTCACCCACTGTCAATGCTTTAGTATCCTCACTCGTGAGTGTTTCTTGGATATAATTATCAGAAGATGGCTCATTCCAGCGCGATGAATGTTGTTTCTTCAGTAATTCCAGTTGCCCAGCGAGTACATCTGTTGCAATGCCTGTATCCTCGCTTAATGTATTGATTTGAATACTTTCAACCAACTCTGAAGCATTCTCTGCAATCTTTGAAAGCATCTCTTGAATATAACGCAACTTCTCTTCGTCATTATTCAATGAATAAATCTGCTGATAGTATACGCGATAAAATTGCATCGGTGATAACCGCTGCGCATTCAAAAATTGCTGAAAACGATCTGTGCCATGGCGTTGAATAAATTCATCAGGATCGAGTCCTTCAGGAAACAGCACAATCGTTAATTCTTGCTTTGATGCATGTTGTTGGAAATGCTCAACAGCACGTTTTGTGGCTTTAAAGCCCGGTTGATCGCCATCATAGGCTAATACAATTTTCGGGGTGCGCTTCGATAAAATCATGACTTGATTATCAGTGAGAGAAGTCCCCAATGAAGCTACCCCATTCATAGTCCCTGCTTCATAAGCGCTAATCACATCCATGAATCCTTCGAAAAGGATCAGTTCTTTTTTTGCTTTTTGTTTTGCTTGATCCAAATTGAATAGGAAGCGATTTTTTTGAAAAATCGCAGTTTCAGGACTATTTAAGTACTTCGCACGTTGCTGTGTGTCTTCTGTCCATACACGCCCAGAAAATCCTACTGTATCGCCATATTCATTACGTAGGGGAAAAGCGATACGACTCGCAAAACGATCGCGCGTTGGATAGTCATCCAAAAAGATACCACTCGAACGTAATTCTTCATCTGTAAACTCTTTATTTTTTAGATAGCGATAGGTCATTCCATGATCAGCTGGTGATAGACCAATATTGAAAATTTCAATGGTTTCTTGACTTAAACCACGCTGTCTAAGATAAGCTAATGCCGGTTCTCCCACTTTAGTTGTGGTGAGCACGTAGTGATAGAAATTAGCCGCTTCTTCATGGACCTTAATGAGCCGGAGATCTTGGGCTTTATATTGTTGTTTTTCTTGAATACTATCAAAATCAAAAGCTACGGAAGCATTCCCCATATCAGCTACTTTTTGAACGGCATCTTTAAAACCAACGCCTTCTTTTTCCATTAAGAAACTAAAGACATTACCACCACGACCGCAACTGAAACATTTAAAAAACTGTTTCTCTGGTTCGATGGTAAAAGATGGCGTGCGTTCATCGTGGAATGGACATAAACCGACATAGTTTTTACCACGTTTTGTTAAATCAACGTAATGACTAATAATATCAACGATATCTACTTGATTTTTGATATCATCGATGACTTGTTCTGGAATTCGATTCGCCAACTCTACCAGCTCCAATTATTGATTATTCCGTGAATTCACCATTCAGAACAGCTGTAATAATTTCCCATGCCTCATCTAATCCCTGTTTCTCCTTAGATGACACAGGTAAAATCTGGTCCACACTCACAAGTCCTAATGTATCTTTGATTAACTGCAATTGTTTCTGATGTTGGTTGCGCTTAACTTTATCTGATTTTGTTGCAATCACAAAGTACGGTACTTCTTCTTCATTAAGTTGATCAACCATCATTATATCTTCTTTGCTCGGCTGATGTCTAAAGTCAACTAATACGAGTGTCAATACCAAGTTTTCGCGCTCAGCAAAGTATTTATCCATCTGAACTTTCCAACGTTGACGTTCTTTTTTGCTAATTTTGGCATATCCATATCCAGGCATATCAACGAAGTACCACGCATTATCGACGTCGAAATAGTTCAATTGCTGGGTCTTTCCCGGTTTACTCGATGTTCTAGCTAATGCTTTACGATTAAATAATGCATTAATGAAACTACTTTTACCAACATTTGAGCGACCGCACAGCGTGACTTCAGGTTTATCAGGCACTGGATATTGTGTTTCTGATGCTGCACTTAATAGAAACGTTGGTGTATGTTGTTTAGGTATCATAGCTTCTCCTTAAGTAAGAGTCAGCGGCAAACACTATTCAGAGAGTTCTTTTCCCTCTTTATCCAACAATGTTGGTTTAGCATCATCCGTAATAACCGCTGCTTCAACCACAACTTTAGAAATATCTTCGCGACTCGGAATATCAAACATAATATCGAGCATCGCATTTTCAATAATAGAACGTAGACCACGCGCACCCGTACGGCGTTCCATCGCTTTTGTTGCGATAGCTTCTAATGCTTCATCAGTAAAGCTGAGTTCCACATCATCCATCGCAAGCAAGGCTGCATACTGTTTAACCAATGCATTCTTAGGTTCTTTAAGAATATGAACTAAGTCCTCCGACGTTAACTCATCCAACGTAGCAGTAATTGGCAGACGACCAATAAATTCTGGAATTAAGCCGAAGCGTTGTAAGTCCTCTGGAATAACATTAGCACCTGTAATGCGTTCACCTTCAGTATCTGCTTTCTGTCCAAAGCCAATCACATTCTTACCAACACGTTCTTTGATAATTTCTTCAATACCATCGAATGCCCCACCAACGATGAATAATATATTTGTCGTGTCAATCTGAATCATTTCCTGCTGTGGGTGTTTACGACCACCTTGAGGCGGCACATTCGCTTGCGTACCTTCGAGAATCTTCAACAGCGCTTGCTGTACGCCTTCACCACTGACATCACGTGTAATTGATACATTTTCAGCTTTAGATGCAATCTTATCAATTTCATCGATATAAACGATTCCGTGTTCTGCTTTTTCCACGTCAAAATCAGCGGCTTGTAGTAACTTCAACAACACATTTTCAACGTCTTCACCCACATAACCTGATTCTGTTAATGTGGTAGCATCTGAAATAGCAAATGGCACTTGAAGGATACGCGCTAATGTTTGTGCAAGATAGGTTTTACCAGATCCAGTTGGTCCAACGAGAAGGATATTACTCTTCTGTAATTCTACGGGATCCTCTTCATTTTGATTGTATTGGCCACTAATACGTTTATAGTGATTATAAACGGCCACAGATAACGTCTTCTTAGCCATATCTTGACCAATAACATAATCATCAAGTATTTTTCGAATTTCTTTAGGTGTTGGCAATTCGATCATTGTATCGTCTGAAGTTGAACGATTTTTTTCGTCCTCTTCAATAATGCGGCTACACAATGCGACACATTCATTACAAATGTATACATCTGGTCCTGCAATAATTTTATCGACTTGATCCTGTGATTTTCCACAAAACGAACAATGCAACTTTGTTTGCTCTTCTACCATGATAGCCTCCATCTCTAAATTCTTGTTTATTCTGGCAAAAACGGCTATTAAAGTCAATCTAACATGCTGCTACAGCGGGATATAAAAAAGCACTCGCAGGCAGCAAGTGCTTTCGTATCTTACAGACAACTCATGCTATCAGCAAATAATTAGTCTGCTTCTACAGCTGAATCAGTAATGATAGCCATTGCTTTCTTCAAGCTAATGTCATGTTTCAACATGTCTTCAGTCACTACTTTAGAAACTTGTTCAGCTTCCATGTCGTAAGCTTTAGCGAGATCATCAATTTCGCTCTGAATTTCTTCTTCAGTAGCATCCAAATCTTCAGCTTCACGGATAGCTTCTAACAACAAGTCTGTCTTCACGCGAACATCTGCATCTTCAGAGAATTCTTCGCGTAATTTTTCACGGGAAGAACCAGTGATGTTGAAGAACATTTCTTCAGAGATGCCTTGACGTTGCATTTCGTTGAGGTAGTGATCCACTTGGCGGTCGATTTCTTCATCGATCATTGCTTGCGGTACGTCGCCAAATTCTGCATTGTCGATCGCTTTACGGATAGCTGCTTCTTCAACTGCTTCTTTTGCTGCAGCTTCTTTACGTTCAGCAATTTCTTTGCGGTATTTTTCACGCAATTCGTCTAATGTTTCAACTTCTTCATCAACATCTTTTGCGAATTCATCGTCTAATTCTGGCGTGATTTTTTCTTTAACTTCGTGAACAGTTACTTTGAATTCAACTGCTTGACCAGCTAAATCTTCCGCTTGGTAATCTTCTGGGAAAGTTACGTCGAGCGTTTTTTCATCGCCTTCAGAAGCGCCAACCAATTGTTCTTCGAAACCAGGTACGAATGAACCGGAACCTAATTCTAAGGAGAAGTTTTCAGCAGAACCGTTGTCGAAAGCTTCGCCATCTTTGTAACCAACAAAGTCAATGACAACTGTATCGCCTTCTGCTGCTGCGCCTTCTTTAACAGCTAATTCAGCCAAGTTGCTCTGTGCATCTTCAATACGTTTTTCAACGTCTTCTTCAGCAACGTCACGATCTTGTTTAGGAACTTCTAATCCTTTGTATTCACCAAGTGTAACTTCTGGTTTCAATGCAACATGTGCAAGTAATTTCCAATCTTTACCTGGTTCCACTTGTTCAATATCAAATTGTGGACGACCAACTAATTTGTCTTCGTCAAGTTCAGATTCTTTGATTGCTTCTGGGAAAGCTGTTGGCAATACAAAGTTAATGGCATCTTCATAAAGTGCCTGTTCACCAAACATTTTCACGAAAACATTGTAGCTGATTTTACCTTTACGGAAGCCTGGAACGCTAACGCTGTTTTTCACGCGTTTGTAAGCACGTTTTAATGCTTTCTGAGCTTCTTCTTGGCTTACAGTAAAATGTAAAGTACCTTCATTTTTATTCTTTTCTTCGTAAGTTACAGTCATTAATCATTCTCCTACCTTGTTATTTTCTTGACTCAGCTTATAAAAAGCCGTTAACACTCGAACACTATACTATAATCTCCGGTTACTGTCCATCCCAAGCCGTGAAATAACGACTTTTAGTGTTATTTAACGTCGTTGTCCCTGTGGCTGACGCGGTGGCATTCCTCCACCATTATTAGCAGGTGGTGCAGTATTCTGATTCTGGTTAGGGGCTGTTGGCGTATTGCCATTACCACTATTACCCGTTGGCGATTGCGGTGCTACTTGCCCTTCGCCTTCAGCTGGTGTGTTATTCGGTTCATCCGTCTCAGGAATTTCATCTGGCTGTTCTTCTGTCTCAGACGACTCTTCCTGGACGTCGGTATCTGGTGTCACAGTGTTCTGATTAGTATTGTAATTATTATAGTTATTGTCACCCTGTTGGTTTGTAGTGTTCTGAGAGGTCGAGCGACGTTCATTCGTTGCTTGACCATAACCACGTGACATTAATTGTTGATACAGTTCATCATTAACCAAATCAGTTGTCGTATTGCCACCACTAGACTGCGAAATACGCAAAGGATTTGACCCAGTAATCAAGTTTACTTGATGAACACTATCTGGTTGTTGCCAGTCATCTTGATGACTACCATTCGTGATGAATTCCATCAAGTTTTGATATAACGCTCGTGCGATGCTTTGATCACTCAATGTCAAGTAGCCATCCGATGAATATGGACTATCGTATCCGACCCAGATCGCAATGGCATAATCCGTGGTAAATCCAGCCATCCAGGAGTCTGGAGAACCATCGCTTGGAATGCCGTACTGTGCGAGCTCACCATCTGTATAGTTTGTCGTACCCGTTTTACCCGCTTGAATAATATTTGGATTGGCATTTGATGCCGCAAGTCCACCTGGTTTAAATGTGCCTTTCAAGACATCAGTTAGCATATATGCCGTTGAATCTTTCATCGCACGATGACTATCACGGCTCACTTCAACTTTTTCACCAGCTTTGGTTACAAAGTAATCCACTGCACGCGGTTGATTATATTCACCGTAATTACCAATTGTTGCATAGGCAGCACTTAAACCTAACGGCGTGACTTCACCACCAAGCGCATTCGATTCATAAATACCAGCATCACCATTTAAATGGATATTCATCTTAGCTAAGAAATCATTAACGTTTTGAGGATCAGACGCCTGGATCATCTTCAATGCTGGGATATTACGCGAGCGAACCAGTGCTTCACGTAGTGTGAGCGTCCCCATATAGCGACCTTCGTAGTTCTTAATTTCAGTCCCATCACTATAGGAATGTGGTTCATCTTCGACAGTCTGCCCCGGACTGTAATTCAGGAATTCAAATACTGGTCCATAAGCCGTTAATGGTTTCATTGTCGAACCAATCGAACGATTCAATTCTGTTGCGCGGTTAAAGCCTAATTGTGCTTCCTGATTACGTCCACCAAATAATGCCGCAATATTACCTGTCTTCGTATCAAGGATCGATACAGCTGATTGCATTGCACCGTTAGGGAAGTAGACACCATTAGCATCATTCACTGTTTCATATAAGTGACGTTGGATATCCATATTGAGATGCGTATGAATTTCTAATCCATCTTCGAAAATGTTATACCCAGCATCTTGAACATCTTTGATGACTTGCTTGACATAGGCATCAACCATACGATTGTTCGTTCTACCCTCTTCTTGTAGTTCTTCAAGAGGTTGCAAGCCTTCATCAATCGGTTCATTCTTCGCTTCTTGATATTCACTTTCTGAGATCTTTTCATTATCTAGCATTGCACCTAGAACGAGATCACGACGTTCTTTAGCATTTTCTGGGTTAACGTACGGGTTATACTCGTTAGGAGCTTGTGGCATACCAGCTAATAATGCCACTTGAGCAAGTGACAGCTCATTTAGCGGTTTACCATAATACATTTCAGCAGCCGTTCCGATACCGTACACACCATTTGCCATGTAAACCTTGTTCAAGTAATACTCAAAAATTTGCTGCTTCGAGTACTCTTGTTCAATCTGACGGGCCAGATGCATTTCCTGAACCTTACGCTTATAGGTTCGATCTTCTTCCTTAGTAGAGAAAACCGATAGCTTCACTAATTGCTGTGTCAGCGTCGATCCGCCTTGTGCAATACCTCCCGCACGCAAGTTGGCAAGGAATGACGAAAAAATGCGGCGTAAATCAATACCATTGTGATCCAAGAAGCGACGATCTTCAATTGAAGTCACCGCATCGAATGCTTGTTGCGAGATTTGATCAGAATCGATAATAATCTGCTCATTCTGTGTGGTCTTATATACTTCCTCGCCAGATTGATCATAAACGACAGAAGCAACTGAACCCTCAAGATCACGCTTAGTAATTTCCGGACTATCGCTAATCCAAGATACGGCGATCGCTGTTCCTGTGACGCCCACAGCCAACATCACAAGTAGTGCACCGATCAACACCATCTTTAAAACACTATGTGATTCATGGGCATGATCTGGTTGATTCCCTGATTGCTTTCCACTTTGGTATTGTTGTCGTGCACCATTAGTCATCTTGGGATTCGATCCAGATGTGCGACGTTTACGATTCGTTTGTGACGACTGATGACGTCGCTTGGGTGTTTGATGTTGATTATCATTTTTGTCCAAATGATTCACTTCCTCTACATTGCAATTGTTTAATATATTGATCAACCGCTGGCAGATAGTCGATATCCGGAAAAGCACCTATTGCAATCGAAATACCATCCGAACGAATGGCATCAATCGGTATTGATGCGCGCCCTTCCTTTCGGCAATAACGCCACCAGTAGGTTTGTAATGCGTCAAACGGGTATAAATAGGCTTCGTTCAAATGCGAAAACAGCATAATCACAAAACAAATTCCCCCTTGATCCTGGCATGCTTTCATGTGTTGGATCTGATGCTCATGAAAATTACTCAGCGGGAAACGTGTAACCTCTGCCGTTTGCTTCGCTTCAAAATCGAGATAATGACCGTTATATACACCATTGTAGTCAGTAGTAGAAGGTTGACGATAATAGGCTTCCTTAATTTTTGCCTTCGCGCGTTTCGGATAGTCGACAGAAACCACTTGTATCGGTGTCGGTTTCTTATAGATAACCGCACGCTCTCGAGCGAGGTACCACTCATTTGAATGATTTAACATCGTCTCTAATCGCATACCACGGTGAGCCTGTGTCTCATGTTTTCGTGATGCTGCGACTGATTCAGATGTTATTTTACGATGATAATTTCTACCATCCGGATACCGCATATCGTTCCCCCCATTTAATATTAATTACGTTCCATTATAGCAAATTATATGAAGATAAGCATTAACACCGCTAGCTATTAATACTTAAAAATTTATAAATTTTTAAGTATTAATAGCTAATCACTTAACTGCCAATTGATGGGTTCTTGTCCTTTTTCCTCCAGTAGCTGATTTGTTTTTGAGAACGGTCGAGAACCAAAAAAACCGCGGTAAGCGGATAATGGACTCGGGTGAGGGGATGTCAGTACCGCATGTTTGGATTGATCAATCAACGTCATCTTTTTTCGTGCTGCAGCTCCCCATAAAATAAAAACCACACAATGGTCAATATTGTTTAACTCGCGAATCGCGTAATCAGTGACCGCTTCCCAGCCTCTTCCACGATGAGAATTTGCTTGTCCAGCCCTCACTGTAAGTACACTGTTCAAAAGTAAAACGCCCTGTTCTGCCCACTCGCTAAGATTCCCATGGTTAACAGGTTTAAAATTAATGTCAGTTTCTAATTCTTTATAAATATTTTGAAGAGATGGCGGCACCTTAACACCACGTTGAACCGAGAAACTTAGACCGTGCGCCTGATTAGGGCCATGGTATGGATCCTGACCAAGAATAACCACCTTCACTTGATCGAACGGCGTTAGCTTAAACGCTTCATAGATATGCCACATGTCAGGATAAATCGTCCGGTCGTGGTATTCATTTTTTAGGAAATCATGGAGCTGTTGGTAGCCTTTTGAATCAAACACAGGTTGAAGATGTGCTTGCCATTCATTAGGAATAAATTCATGTGTCACAATAACGCCTACCTTCTATACCTAATATATTCACTATATCATCATTTGAGTGTGGGTTCATCAGTTCAGAAATGACGTTATTATCATTTCGTGTTAAACTAATCACAAATGTTGTTGTCGCTAATTGATGATTATATTGTTGAGGTGAATTGAACAAATGAAACTGCCGTGGAATAAACGAAAAAAACGTATTCTCTTTGTTTGTTTAGCAAACATTTGTCGTTCACCTTTAGCTGAAAATTTACTGGAAGATGCATTAAAAAAACACCATCTCCATCGTCAAGTCAGCGTCGACTCTGCTGCCATTGAAAACTGGGGTGTTGGAAGACCGATGGACAAGACATTGCAGTCATTTCTATCCGAGGATGACATCGCCATTAAGAAACATCGCTGTCGTCCATTAACAGAAAAAGATGGTGAGCGTTTTGATTATATTATTGCTTTCGATACATTGACACTGAATGCTTCAAAGCTACGTGTTGGTGAGACCAATGCATCAAAAGTATCATTATTCTCTTCATATCAAGAAAACCCTGAGCAATCAACAATTATTGATCCGATTGAAACACGCGATTTCAAACAATGCTACCATGATATCAAGGAGGGAATTCCTGACATTATCACTGAAATTGAAAAAGTTCTCAAAACCTAAACTAGTAAACGAGGGAGACAATATCGATCAATTGTGTTACGACAGCAAACGCCATATCACGAACTTCATCCGTTGGTTCTCGGTGGTCTGGGATCATAATTGTTTCCGTACCTGAACGATAGCCGGCCTCCACACCTTGGAATGAGTCTTCAATAATAAACGCTTCTGACGCATCGACGTCCGCAACCTCTAATGCACGATTAAAGATTCCTGGATGTGGTTTAGAGTGTGACACATGATCACCAGCAACGATCCCCTCAAAGCGGTCAATAATTTTAACGTCGTTTGATAGGATACGGCGAACAACATCTTCTGTCGATGATGAAGCGACAAATAAGCGCAATCCTTGATCCGCCAACGCATCCAATGTTTCAATCAATGTTGGTTTTGGCTCTACACCCTGCTCAATCTTTTGGAAGTAAAGCTCACGCGCACGGTCAATCACTTTTTTGGCAATCTCATCATTTTGGATTTTCTTACCTAGACGTTTTTCATTCTCTGCTACTTTTCCACCTGCATAGTTATTGAAATATTCATGCTCAGACATGGAAACGTTATATTCTTCGCAAGCTTGACTCAAACTTAGAAAATACGGATATTCTGAATCAATCATCGTACCGTCCATATCAAAAATAACAACTTTCTTTTTCATTAGATGCATCGTCCTTCCCTCTTTTTCGACAACTATCCCATCAATGCGCTTTAAAATCAAGAGATAGCTGTTATTTATTCTTCTTTCCTCTATTGTTATTAGCTTGTTTGCGTTATCATTTATGATATATGAAATATTTTGACAGATTAAGGAGAGACTTATGAAAGAACGTATCGGACTGATTGATATCGGATCAAATAGTATCCGTCTCGTGATTTTTCAAATTTTTGATAACTTTACCATGAAAGTACTTCAAAATATCAAAGTTCCTGCGCGTATTTTTCAATATTTAGATGATGATAATGTCATGTCAGAAAAAGGAATTACTGTACTCTGTGATGTACTCTCTGGGTTAGTCAAAGAGGCTGAACTATTTGAAACAGATCGCATTCTCGCAAAAGGTACAGCTGCCATTCGTCAGGCAAACAATCGGGACGCTATTGTTAATACCGTCAAGGATAATATTGGACTAACGATTGATGTCGTGCCTGGTGAACAAGAAGCCTACTACGGTGTCAATGCTGTTTTCCATTCGTTATCACTAGCAGACGGCATTACACTCGATATCGGCGGTGGTAGTAGTGAAGTGACGCTATTTCGTGATAAGGAAATTATTGAATCATATAGTTTCCCGTTTGGTGCCGTCACGCTAAAGGACAAATTCTTTGCAGGCAAAAACCATAATGATAAAGAAGCTATTGAGAATACAAGACAATTTATTCGTGAAGCTTTCGATAAGCATCCCTTTATGAAAAAAGCTGAATTACCATTAATCGGTATCGGTGGTGCCGCACGTAATCTTGTCCGTGTCTATCAGAATAACATCGATTATCCTCTAGCTGGACTACACAATTTTGAAATGAAACGGGATGCGCTTGATACTGTATTTAATCGCTTCATGGAAGCCTCTTCTCAAAAAGAAATGAAAAAAATCGACGGCCTAAGTAGCGATCGCGCGGATATCATCGTCCCTGCGATGCTTGTTTACCTCGAACTTTATAACTACATCAAAGCACCTTTCTTCCGTTTCAGCCAACGTGGATTACGTGAAGGGATCATTTTTGACTATGTTCAGAATAAATATCCTGATGCTTATGATATTAAACATATCGCTCGACAAACGATCGAGCGTTTACCTGCTGTGTATCATTTCAATACTAGCATTGCTGCACAACGCATGGTGCTCGCCACAAAACTCTATCACGCCTTAAATGAGGAAGATCAATTAACGTTGAAAGCGTCCGAGCAAAAACTCCTTGCTTACGGTGCATTCTGCTATCACATCGGTGAAATGGTTGAAACCAATAGTGCTTCACAACATACGTTCTATCTCCTGTCGAATACTAATTTAGACGGTTTCACTCACCATGAGCGTGTCGCGTTGAGTTTAATCGCTAGTTACAAAAATCGTTCCTTATTTAAAACCTACCTCTCTTTATTTAAAGATTGGTTCCCTGATAAGGAAATGAAACTGATTCAAACTCTCGGTAGTATTGTTAAATTCGCCAACTGTTTGAACGGCTCTAATCAAGCAATGATACAAACGATCGATTTCGTTCATCAAAAAAACACGTTAATTTTACGTATTTTTTACAAAGGAAAGCTATTATCGGAAGTGAACCAATGCGAAAACCAGAAGAAACATATCGAGCGTATCGTTGGCGAAGATATTCATTTGGAATTTATTAACCAAAAAGATTATACCCGCGTTTGATTACTCTAAATTGAAAGGGAGTTTTTTGAATGACAGAAAATCAGAGTCCTGATCTCAATAATCCTGATTTCTATGAAAATCGCGAAATTTCTTGGCTGTCTTTTAATTTACATGTTATTAAAGAGGCTGAAGATGACCTGAATCCATTACTTGAACGTCTAGGATTCGTTGCAATTGGCAGTTCGAATTTGGATGAATTTATGATGGTGCGTGTCGCCGGTCTACAGGATCAGAAACGTTATGAGCCTAAAGCCCGCGATACCAAGAAGCAATGGTCAGCTGATCAACAATTGGAGGCTATTGCCGAGAAAAACCATCAAATTGTGGATTATCAATATGAAGTATTTAATCGTCTGGTTGAAGAATGTCGTGAAAACAATATCTTTTTTGAAGACGATCAAATTCTGTCAGGAGAAGCGCGACAAAATCTCAAGCGCTACTTCTCTGAAGAGATTTATCCAACATTAACCCCACTAGGCGTTGATGCGTATCGCCCGTTCCCAAGTCTCGGTAATAAAATTACCAATGTATTCGTTAATTTAGAACGAGATGGACAAGAAGAAATTGCGATTGTACCTATTCCAGCGCTCGTTGAACGTTATTTCTATCTTCAAGACGGCGATAAACATATTCTCATTGATGTATATGAAGTCATTGAACATTTTATTACCGCCCTATTTGACGGCTACAACGTGACAAGTACTTTTCTCTTTAGAGTAACACGTAACGCTGATATGGCACTCAATGAGGAAGGCGCTGAAGATTTACTCGTTTCAATTGAAGACTTCCTGATTAAACGTAAAAAAGGACAAGCGGTTCGTTTAGAAATTGATACACGTCATTCAAAACGCGAGTTATTAGCCAAAGATGTTCAGTGGCTCGTTCAAAACTTAGAGCTCTCACCACGCGACGTCTACGCGATTAATGGACCACTCGACCTCACAGCACTTAACGAAGCAAAGAACAAATTAGAAGATGCTTTTCCTAAGCTCACCTATAAACCTTTCCACTCTGTCTATCCACCAGAGCTTAAAAATATGGGGGTATTTGACTATATTAAAAAACATGATTTGTTCCTATTCCACCCATATGATTCCTTCCAGCCGGTTGTAGACTTCATCGTAGATGCAGCAGATGATCCAAATACGATTGCGATTAAACAAACGCTCTATCGCGTGTCCTCTAATTCACCAATCGTCAAAGCGTTAATTCGTGCTGCTGAAAAAGGCAAACAAGTCACTGTCTTAGTTGAATTAAAAGCACGCTTTGATGAACAAAATAACGTCGAATGGGCAAAACAACTAGAGGAAGCCGGTTGCCAGGTTATCTATGGTAAAAATATGCTGAAGACACACAGCAAAATCACACTTATCATCAAGCGTGAACGAGGTGCACTGAGACGTTATGTCCACCTCGGTACAGGAAATTACAACGATAAGACGGCCAAACTTTATACGGATAATAGTCTTTTGACGAGTGATCCTGAGATTACTGAAGATGCGACAAACTTCTTTAACTATCTGAGTGGCTATTCCGATCAGCCAAAATATCATAAGTTGTTTGTTTCGCCAGACAATATTCGTATTAATTACTTGAAGGCAATTGACCAAGAAATTGAAAATCAAAAACAATACGGTAACGGCCATATTATCGCGAAGATGAACTCATTAACCAGTAAAGGTATCATCAAAGCACTGTATCGCGCGAGCCAAGCAGGTGTTAAAATCGATCTTATTGTTCGTGGTATTTGTTGCTTGGTTCCGGGTATTGAAGGAATCAGCAATAATATTCGAGTGATTAGCGTCATCGGCCGCTTCTTAGAGCATAGCCGTGTGTATTACTTCTACAATAATGGTAACACTAAGGTTTACTTGTCGAGCGCTGATTTAATGACTCGTAACTTAGATCATCGCGTCGAAATTGCATTTCCGGTGGATAATCCAGCGATTCATCAACGTGTCATTGATATTTTGGATACCTACCTCTCCGATAACATCAAAGCACGTTACAAAAAACCGGATAACACCTATGACTATGTCTCCAATACCGATAAAGCATTAAATGCTCAGGAATTCTTTATCACACGCGCCAAATCACGTGTCCCAGATATTCTTCCTAAGACATCTGATGATACTTCTGCACGCTGGTGGCAAAAATTATTAAATCGTGGCCATAAATAATTTACAAATCTACTGATTGCAAAGAAAAAAGGGATCTTGTTCATTTTTGACAAGATCCCTTTTTAATTAATACTCTGTCTATTTGATAGTCGTTTTCAGGTTTGTCTCTTCTTCTTTCACCCACGTGGTGTCATGCTCAACACCTATCCCTTTCTGTTTCAACGTATAGTTAACATTTTCAGAAAGTAATTGATAAATGATAGAAGTGATTGGCACACTCAGTAGCATACCGACAATACCAAATAACGCACCAAATACTGTGACGGTCAGCAATGTCCAAGTGGTTGGAAGTCCAACACCTTTGCCGACAACATGTGGATAGATTAAGTTACCTTCAATTTGTTGGACTACAATAATAAAGACGATGAACCATACACCACCCCAGAAATTCTGAGCACTGATCAAGATAGCGCCAAGACCACCACCGATAAACGCCCCATAGATTGGGATAAAAGCTGATGCGCCGGTTACTACTGATACAGATAGTGCGTATGGAAAACCGAAAATGAGCATACCAACATAAGTCAGTAACCCCAAGGCAATCGCTTCGAAGAATTCGCCGCTCACAAAGTTTTTAAATGTCGTATTTGAGACCTTTCCTAAACTAGTCACAAAATTAGCCCAGCGTAGTGGGAATATGGCATAAACAAATTTCTTGAGTTGACGAACAGTCGTTTCCTTCGCAAACAATAGTGATAACGCAAACACAAATGCGATCACAATATCAAATACAAGCCCGAATAATCCAAATGTCACACCAAATAGTGACTGTAGCGTGAAGCTAGCAAAGTTAAAGGCATTGTTCAACAACCCTCTCACATAACTTTGAATTTGCTCTGGCGTAATATTGATACTCATAATCGCCCGAACAAACTGTGGATGATTATTAATTTCTGCATTAATCCAATTTGCCAAGCGATAGATGCGATCAGGAACGATACTAACAAATTGTGTTAACGTATCTCTTAAATCTGGAATGACCAAGAACATCATTAAATAAATTCCCAACACAAAGAGTAATAGCGAAATTAAAATACTGACGGGACGCACCCAACCGGCTGTTTTGCCTAGCCATTTCGCCATTAAATTTTCAAAAAACTGTGATGGAATACTTAACAAGAAAGCCATCGTAATACCAATAATAAATGGTCTAAATACTCCTAGCAATAATTGCAATAGATCTGTGACACCTTGGAGATATATCACACCCATGATAAAGAGCACGATAACGATCACGATAGCGAAGAACTTCTTAAAGTCAAATCGCTTATTCATCAAAGATCCTCCTTTCATTGACTAATACTTTTTGATCCATAGAGAATCAACATAATGATTCTCCTGCTTATGAATTAGGATTTCTGCACGATTACGTGTTGGAAGAATAAATTGTTCCAAATTAGGAAGGTTGATATTCTCCCAAACCCCTGAGATATATTCATCCTGTGCCTCAGAGGACATATTTCCCATTTCATAGTAGTAATTATCAGGATCATCAGCAGATTCGTCAATTAAAAATTTCGATCTTTTTTTGAACCAGCGTTCAATATTTTTTGTATCCGCATCCACATAAATTGTCACATCAGAGAAATCGCCCACAAAGAAATTCGCATCCTCGGTCATCTGTAACGCATTAATTCCCTCAATAATTAATACTTGTGGGGCGGTCAGCACTTCATACTCACCAGGAATAATGTCGTATTGCTCATGCGAATATTTTGGAACTTTAATATCGCTCTGATTATTCTTTACTTCCAACAAGAATTGACGCAAGCGATCCATGTTATAACTTTCAGGAAAGCCTTTGCGATCAAGGATATTATGTTCCTCTAAATATTTGGTTGGATACAAAAAACCATCCGTCGTAATCAGATCAACATTAATATTCGGTAACAATTGCGAAAGCACTTCACGGAGCAAACGAGCCGTTGTACTCTTTCCAACGGCTACACTTCCTGAAATACCAATAATAAATGGCGGAAAGTTTCCCTCAATCCCTAACAAATGATTGCGGTCTTGAATGCGACGAAAATAATGCGAGCGATAAAGCAACAATAACCGTGCAAGTGGCTCATAAATTTCCTTCGCATCTGTTAGGGTTAAATGATCGTTAACTGATACCAAATTCTGTAGCTGTGATTCTGTCAGATGCCACTCTGGCTCCATCCGACGTTCCTGCAGATAATGGTTCCATTCCATACGATTGACAATATAATACTTATCCGTTTCTTTCATAGTTGTCTGAATTCCAGATAGGAATTACTCCTCTTCATTTTTTGCAATGAAATGATAAATTGGCTGTTCCTTTTCTTCATCAAAATCAACTTCTAAGTCATAGCCATTAAAGAACCAATCATCGTTTTTATCTGTAAAGAAACGGATACCATCAACCGTATTTTCGCCTAATAGCTCATCATGCGGTTCTTCAACGCGAAGTGCTACAGACAATCCTTCGTGTACTTCTGTTTTACCGTAGACTTTAGAAGTAAAACGCACACTCTGTCCTTCACCTAATCCCATTTCATCTTTAAAAAATTTCATCGCTGCTTCAGTTAGTGAAATATTCATTATTTATTTTCCCCTTCCATATAGCTGTCTAAAACGTTTTATTCTCTACTATTATATCGATAAGTATAAGAAACTCAACGTTTTGTAACTATATTGACTTCACAATGATTTGTCAACAGACCTTATTTATAATAATTCTAATTTATGCTATAATATCTCTGGAGGAGGTAATAAAGATGTCAAATAAAGCAAAGCTCGGAAGCATCGGTGTCATTGCTCTATTATCGCTATTTTTTGAGTTTGTCCTCGGTAGACCATCGTGGGCATTCATATTGATTGCAATCGCTGGTGGTTTACTCGCCTTTTCAATGTTTTTGGAAATGATCCAAACACTCAAGGAAGGTCGCTACGGTGTCGACTTACTAGCGATCACAGCAATTGTTTCCACATTGATTGTTCGCGAGTACTGGGCATCATTGATGATTTTGTTAATGTTGATCGGTGGTGAAACTCTCGAAGATTACGCTGCTAATCGTGCGAGTCGTGAATTGAAGTCATTGATTGAACGTGCGCCAACACGTACCAAACGTCTAACCAATGGTAATTGGGAAGATATTGCTATCCAAGAAGTACGTATTGGTGATCGCTTACTCGTTCGCCCTAACGAAATCATTCCAGTCGACGGGACAATGACTTCAGGTCATGCCTTTATTGATGAATCATCTATTACAGGTGAATCGAAACCTGCTGAAAAAACACCAGGTGATCAACTATTATCTGGGGCTATTAATGATGATAAACCAATGGAAATGGTTGCTGATAAATTACCAGAGGATAGTCAGTACCAGGCCTTAGTTCGTTTGGTTAAAGAATCTACAGACCGTCCCGCTAAATTTGTCCGTATGGCTGACCGTTATGCGGTACCATTTACATTAATCGCTTATATTATCGGTGGTTTTGCGTGGTTTATCAGTAAAGACCCTGTCCGTTTCGCACAAGTTATGGTTGTGGCGTCCCCTTGTCCATTGATTTTAGCTGCACCAATTTCAATGATCGGTGGTATGAGTCGTTGTAGTCGTCACGGTATGATTGTTAAGAGTGGTGAAACACTCGAGAAGATGGAACAGGCCAAGACCGTAGCCTTTGATAAGACAGGTACTTTAACACAAGGAATTCTAGCGGTTGATCAAATTCACGTTGATAATTCTGAGTTGTCTGAAGCTGACTTTATTCAATTGGTCGCTGGTATGGAACAATCATCCATGCACGTCATTGCGCGTTCTGTCACTGATTACACAAGCATCCATAAGATCAAACCTTTAAGCATTAGCGATGTTAGTGAAGTCACAGGCGCTGGGCTCATCGGTCACTACGATGGTAGAGAAATTAAACTAGGTAAAGCATCATTTGCCGGTTACACCTCAAATGATACATACGATACTGCCCTCTACGTCAGCATCGATGATCAGCCAACTGGATGGGTAACCTTTGAAGATGTGGTTCGTGATGAATCGCGTGAAGTTATCAATACATTACGTCAAAACGGTATCAACAAAGTCGTTATGCTGACAGGTGACCGTCAAGAAACTGCTGGTCGTATTGGTCAAGCATTACAAGTTGATGAAGTTTACGCACAGTTACTTCCACAAGATAAAATTGCATTCTTGAAAAATTTAGATAGCGAGGAACGTCCAGCATGTATGGTCGGAGACGGTGTCAACGATGCCCCAGCTTTAGCCATTGCTGATGTTGGGATTGCCATGGGTGCTCACGGTGCAACCGCAGCGAGCGAAAGTGCTGACGCTGTAATTCTTCGTGATGATTTATCTGGATTGAATCAACTCTCTAAGATCTCCAAACAAACGATGAGTATCGCCCGTCAATCAGTATGGATTGGTATCATCGTCTGCTTGGTATTGATGGTTATCGCTGCTACCGGTATCATTCCAGCATTTATCGGTGCAATGTTCCAGGAGATGGTAGACTTGATTTCCATCTTGTGGTCAGTTCGTTCACTATCTGACCGCTAATTTTCATCGTTTTCGTCGTACAGTTATGGTACACTTAGTTAATCATAACTAGAGAGGAAGTAACTGATGGAAGAAAAACATTATAAGCAGCAATCCGTGTTTATGAATCAAGATATCCTAGACTCATGGTCTTACCGTGTGACTAGTGCCGTGTTCAACGCTGTCACACACGGTATAGGGTTGATCTTAGCGATTATTGCAACCATATTCTTAGTCATGAAGGGTGTACAGACTGGCGGCTCACTGGAAATTGTCGCCTACCTGATTTACGGTTTATCGATGTGTTTACTGTATTTCAATTCAATGATGTATCACAGTCTATCGTTCACCGCTGTTGCCCCACTCTTCAAGTTTTTTGATCATTCGAGTATCTACTTCCTGATTGCAGGAACCTATACACCGTTCACCCTAATTGCCATTCAAGGTGCACTCGGTTGGACCGTATTCATTCTAGAATGGGTACTTGCACTGACGGGTTTCATCGGTGAAATCACAGGTTCAGCTTTCATTAAAAAATACTCACTTTGGTTTTACTTAGGTATGGGATGGCTCGCTATCATCACGCTAATTCCGTTGATTCGTAATGTCGCGCTTCCCGGATTAATCTATCTGGTTATCGGCGGCATCCTTTACTCGATTGGGACCTACTTCTATAAATATGATGATAAAGTGGCTTATTATCATGTGCTATGGCATATCTTTGTCATGCTAGCGAGTGCAAGTATGTTCGTAGCCATTTTCTTCTATCTCTAGTACTTCAGCTATTAAATTAATCTTAAAATGCGTTAAGTTTTAAACTTAGCGCTTTTTTTGTGAAAGCATCCGTTTTCTTTCATATCGTATGTTGAGATTCTCTGCTACGGTTTGTTAGAATATGATCATTCTTTAGAGGAGGGATAGTATGTCATCAATTGTTGATTCTACCCATCGCGGTAAACAACTTTTCTGGATTACTTTAGGTGTATTTTTTGTAAACTTTGGAATGTATTATTTCCTACTACCAGATAATATCGCTGGTGGGGGGGCTGCAGGTATTGCCATGGTCCTAACTAACTTCCTACCTGTTCCCTTCTCAGTTGTGAACTTAGTGATTAATGCAGTATTGCTAGTCTTGGGTTTTATATTTATTGGAAAATCATTTGGTGGCTGGACACTCTATGCAACAGTACTCGGTACAGGATTGATGCCATTATTTGACCTCATCTATCCGATGACACAACCGTTCACCGATAATTTACTGCTCAATATGATTGTCGGTAATGCTATCTGTGCATTTGGTGTTGGTTGGGTGTTTAATGCAAGTGCTTCGACCGGTGGAGTTGATATCGTTGCCAATATTATTAAAAAGTATACCAATAATCGTTTAACGTTTAGTCAGGCATCCGTGGCAACAAATACAGCGATTTTAGCCGTAACTTTTACGACATTTGGATTAGAACGAGGATTAATCGCAACCATCGGGATGTTTTTCCAAGCATCACTATTGAACCGTATTATCTTTGGTGGCGAAGGACGCTTCTCAATTACGATTATGACATCAAAAGTTGAGGAAATTAATCAATATATTATTAATACCTTAGATCGTTCAACAACGCTGTATCATGCTGAGGGTGGCTTCCAACGACAGCCACGTTTAGTGATTAATTCCATTGTGGATGGACGTCAATTAATTAAGCTTAAACGTTTTGTCCGTGAAACAGATCCTTACGCATTCTTCTATATGTCTACTATCCACGATATCGCTGGTTTAGGTTTTACTTGGAGTCCAAATATTCCGAGTGCAATGAATCAGGGCGATAGCGAAAAACGCAAAAAACAACGTAAACGCGCATTACGCCTTGAAAAAGATGAACGCAATGCTAAACAAAATCAACCTCAGGATCAGCTAACGCCGCGCAGCAAAAAACGTCAACAAATGCATAAACAATCTGATGGAAATACAAATATGACTAATAGTCATTCATCTAGACGTCCATAGTTTGAAGGCCTATAGGCGAACACTTGGATTGCTTGATTAATGCCCATAGCTACAGTAAAATTAAAAGACGAGAAACGAGGATTTTGGGAGCATGATGTGCGACTCATTACAACAAACTATTGAGACATTCATTCGTCACCGTTACCCTGACTGCTGCGTTGAACATCACGCAACAATCACTAGTACGAATGATCGCTGTTTTGAACTTCTTGAAGAAGAATATCAAACAGTCGTCGTACTAGCTGATCATCAGACAAATGGCAGAGGGCGAATGGGACGCTCATTTTTCTCACCGACATCTGGTATTTACCTGACTGTCGGTTTTTTAGTCAAAGACAATCTAGAGCAGTTATCGCACTTGACAGCACATGCTGCGGTAGCTGTTCTGCAAATGGTTGACCAAGTGACTAAAACGACTAATGCTCAGATCAAATGGGTGAACGATATCTATCTTCATCACCGCAAAATTGCTGGTATTCTAGTACAAACAGAACAAAGCCAACAATCACCTGAGAATTGGAAGGTTATCATCGGTATAGGCATCAATTTGGTAGCACCAGAGGAAGATTTTCCTGAAGACTTACAGACAAAAGCTGGCGCCCTATTCGATAACACTATCAATGATAAACAAAAAACAGACTGCGTTATCACGTTACTGGCGGCATTCGATGAATGGTTGGATTTGGATTCCACCCTCAATATGGAGGCACTTAATATTTATCGTGAGCGACAACTATTATCTGATAAAGTTGTAAATTATCAGTATGATCGCAAAGAGTATACTGGTCGCGTGATTGGTATTGATGAACACTTTCGATTAATCATCCAATCAGAGACTGGTCTACTGCATACCCTAGATTCTGGCGAAGTCCATATTTTAAATTGGCAATAATGATTTAAAAACACGTTTGATAAAAAGGAGTTATATATGATTTATAAAGTACTATATCAAGAAAACGCAAATGAACCTGCGATTCGCGAAAACACACAAGCGCTCTACATCGAAGGCGAAACGATTCGCGAAGTTAGACAAAAAATTAACGCCCACAGCTCTGTACTTATTGAAAACATCTTCCCGCTTGATGAAGCACACCTTGCATATGAACAGCAGTCTGAAGATTTTCATTTAACGGAGTATGATGATTAATGGCATGGGATGTAAAAAATAACGAAACAGCCGTTTTTGCTATCGGTGGATTAGGCGAAATCGGTAAAAATATGTACGCCGTCCAGTTCCAAGATGAAATCATCGTGATGGACGCTGGGGTTAAATTCCCAGAAGATGAGTTGTTGGGGATTGACTATGTCATCTCAGATTATCACTACCTTATTGAAAATAAGGATCGTGTCAAAGGTGTATTCATCACTCATGGTCACGAAGATCATATTGGTGGCATTCCCTTCTTGTTAAAACAAGTTAATTTACCGATTTATGCGGGGAAGCTATCGCTTGCCCTGATCCGAGGTAAATTGGAAGAACACGGCTTACTGCGTCAGACTGAACTTCATGAAGTCGATGAGGATTCTGTGATTTCTTTTGATAAAACCTCAGTGAGTTTCTTCCGTGTGACACACAGTATTCCAGACCCTGTCGGTATCGTCGTTAAAACGCCAAGCGCTCGTATTGCCTTTACTGGTGACTACAAGTTTGACTTTACACCAGTTGGTAAGACAGCAGACTTGCATAAGATGGCACGTCTCGGTGAAGAAGGTATTACCCTTTTACTCGGTGATTCTACGAACTCTGAGGTGCCTGGCTTTACTAAATCTGAACATGTCGTCGGTGAGGCTTTAGAAGAAATCATCTCTAATATTAAAGACCGTGTGATTTTTGCGTCGTTCGCATCGAATATCTCGCGTTTACGCGAAGCAGTAAGTATCGCACGTCGTAACGGTCGAAAAGTGGTTGTTTTTGGACGATCGATGGAGAACGCGTTCAAAAACGCCAGTGAAATTGGTTATTTCGATTTCCCAGAAGATACCTTTATCGATAAGAGTGAAATCAACCGCTATTCGGATGATGAAATTATGGTCATGTGTACGGGGTCTCAAGGTGAACCACTAGCTGCCCTAAGCCGTATTGCGAACGGTACGCATCGTTATGTATCTATTCATCCAACTGATACGATTGTCTTTTCTAGTTCACCTATTCCAGGAAACTATCGTGCCGTTAATAATCTAATCAATCGGTTATTAGAATCCGGTGCAGATGTTATTCATGGAAAGATCAACGACGTTCATACTTCCGGACACGGTGCGCAGGAAGAACAAAAGTTGATGCTTCGTCTATTAAAACCTAAATACTTTATGCCCGTTCACGGTGAATATCGCATGTTGAGTATTCAAGCAGAAACAGCTGAGATGGTCGGTGTGCCTCGCGAAAATACCTTTATTTGTGGTAATGGCGACGTTCTCGCCGTGACAGAAGATTCTTGTCGTCACGCCGGACATATTCCAGCAAGTGATGTCTACGTGGATGGTAAAGGTATCGGTGATATTGGAAACATCGTCTTGAAGGACCGTAAACACCTCTCTGAGGACGGCATCGTCATTGTGGTTGTATCGGTTGACTTCAATAACCACGAGCTTGTCACAGGTCCTGATATCATCTCACGCGGCTTTATTTATATGCGTGAATCCGAGGTATTAATTAAAAATGCTCAAAAAGTTATCCAGACTGCTGTGATTGGCCAGTTAAATTCTGGCAAACCAGTCTCTGATAAAATCTTACGTGATTGTATGCAGAATGCATTGGGACCTTTCTTATACAAACGTACCAAACGTCAACCGATGATTTTACCAGTTGTAATGTCCCTATAATTGAAACGAAAAAGAGGCACACATGAGTGAAGTAAAACTCATGTGTGCCTCTTTTTGTATATACTTCTATAGTTATATTCTAAGCCGTTTCTACTGCATCAATATGAACAGTGAATTTTCCACCTGGTGTTTCAATATCAACATCTTCACCGACTTTACGTCCAATTAATGCTTTAGCGATTGGTGACTCATTAGAAATGCGTCCACTCATTGGATCAGCTTCTGCTTTACCAACGATTTCGTATTCTTCCTCATCACCATCTGGAACTTCAGAAAAACGTACGCGTTTCCCTAAGCTGACAGTATCTTTTTCGATTGATTCTGGATCAACAATCTGTGCGTAGCGAATCATACGCTCTAATGTTGAGATGCGTCCTTCAATGAAGGACTGTTCATCTTTTGCTGCTTCGTATTCGGAGTTTTCAGATAAGTCCCCGTAACTACGCGCGATCTTGATACGATTCACAACTTCTTTACGCTTATTAATTTTGAGATCTTCTAATTCTTCTTCTAATCGTTGTTTACCTTCAACGGTCATTGGATAACTTTCTTCTGTCATCGCTAATTCCCCTTTTAGTTATATTTATTTAAAATTGAATGAACTTACTTACACTATCACGGTTATCCCAATAATTCAAGACGATACCGTGCGATATCTTACTCTTGGTTTGGTTGCTGCTGATTGAGATTAGCATCTTCTTCAGAAACATAATTGTCAACTTTTTCCATATGTTCCTCGTAAGTCTTGGAATAGTATACCTGTCCCGTCTTCAAATCTGCAACAAAGTAAAGATAATCATTGGCTTCAGGTTTCAATGCTGCTTCGATACTTTCTTCACTCGGTGAATTGAATGGTCCTGGTCCTAAGCCAGTATTCTGGTAGAGATTATATGGTGAATCGGTTTGTGTCTCTTCAATCGTGACATATGTCGAATGCGTGCGGTTAGCATAATTGACCGTAATATCTGATTGAATTGGCATGTCCTGTTCAAGACGATTTCTGAATACACCAGAAATTAAACGACGATCTTCACCTGTCCCAGCTTCTGCTTCAATGAGAGAAGCTAATGTCAAGAGATCATGTAATGACATATCGGATTGTGCAATGTATCCCTCGTACTTCTGACGAACTTGATCCATTGCAGCAACCATCATCTCAATTACAGACTCCGGCGTATCTTTTTCCGTTAATGAATACGTTGATGGGAAGAGATAACCCTCTAATTTATAGCGAACATCCGCATCCTCAACAACGCCTTCCATTAACTGCGGATAGGCTTCGCTCAAGCGTGTCACAAATGCATTGTCATTCATCAATTCTAGCATCTGCTCTTCAGTTACATTGAATTGCGCGGCTAAAATACCAGCAATATCTTCAACATTAGAACCTTCCGGAACTGTCACACGACCAACAACTTCATCACCACTGTATCCCTCATTCAGTTGTTGCTTAACATCTGGGAAACCGCTTGAGGTTGTAAAGTGATAGCGACCACTACGGATATTATCCCCGCCACCGGTCAAGCGCAAGTACGCTTTAAATAATGTGCTGTTGAAGACAACGTCGTTATCCTCCAAAATATTCGCTACATCCGTTTGTGACGCACCTTCTGGAATCATGACTTCAACTTCTTTTTCTTCGCCAAAGCCGCCCGTTGCAATGACAAAGGTAAACATGCTACCCAATAAAAGTAATAGTAAGAATAGCGAGAGAATCAGCCACTTCACCCAGCGACGTTTTTTCTTCTTTCGTGGTTCAGGCTTTGCTGTCTGATGTTCATGAATCGATTCTTGTGACTCATATTCAAATTCATTGTGCGACGTATGCGCTTTTGACTGTGGTTGGTATTCGTCCTTTTTACGATGTGCCTCTACTTCTGGTTGATGCGACGCTGCTTTAGACGATGGTTTACTATCAGATGGTTGCATCACAACCGGTTTACGTTTCTTTTTAGGTTTTGACTGCTGATCGTGTATTTCAGAACGACGCGGAGTGCGATTCATCTCACGTTTTTCTTCCTCACGTCTCTGCTCCGCCATACGACGGCGTCGAGCAGCCATTCGGCGTCGTTTTTCCTCTTCGGTCAATGGCCGACGTCGTTTGCGTGGTTCATTCTGTTGATCTCTTGACATTCTCTTGCTTTCCCTCCCTCATGATACGAAAGAGAAAGGGAAGATAGAATACCTTGCATTCTAATTCCCTTTCTCATTACTAGAGCGCTGTGCGCAACTATTTACATGTTATTGCATATCTGGATCTGATAAGAAGGTATTTAGTACTTCCTCAATCATATCCCACTCTTCGTCACTTTCAATTTCTTCAAGTGAGCCAATTTCTTCTGATTCATTTTCAGAGGTATATGCATAAGCTTCAACACTTACTTCTTCCTCATCTGACTCGTCTTCTGGAACGATCAATACATAGGAACGATCATAATCATCAGAATGGAAAGTAAACAAGATGTGATATGCTTTCTCGTTACCTTCTTCATCTACTAATGTAATCATATCTTCTTCTGACATAATAACCTCATTTCACACAAGTGTTCAAAGAACTACATACTTATACGATCAAGATAGTTCTGCAAAATTAATACCGCAGCCAGCTTATCGATGACTTTTTTTCGCTTTTTGCGGCTAATATCCGCAGACTCAACAAGCATTCGCTCTGCTTGAACCGTAGTTAAACGTTCATCTTGATAATCAACTGGTAAATGGAAATGCGCTTCAACCATTTCCCCATATTTTCTGGATGCCTCTGCGCGAGGACCTTCTGTATTATTCATGTTTTTCGGTAGACCAATAACTACACGTTCAACACGATATTCATCGAGCAACACTTTGAGACGATCAAGTCCAAATTGCTCCGCTTCCTCATCGATTGGAATAATCTCAACGCCCTGAGCAGTCCATCCAAACGGATCACTGACAGCAACACCGACCGTGCGTGATCCGACATCTAGCCCCATAATTCTCATTGATTATCCGTCTTAGAGTGTTTCATATAGGATTCAATGAGTTCTTCAAGTATCTCATCGCGTTCATGGTAACGAATTAAATTACGTGCATGATTGTGGCGTGGAATGTACGCAGGATCTCCTGAGAGCAAGTAGCCGACAATCTGATTGACTGGATTGTATCCTTTCTCAATCAGTGCACCATAGACAATATCAAGTGTTTCCTTGATATCTTTGCCTTTGTTGTCATCGAAATGAAATAATACTGTTTCGTCTTTGGCACTCATTGTGTCACCTCCAAAAATGACATAAAACTGACCATATTGTATACAATGGCGATTAGAATAACAACAAACCGCTGTTTTTTTACCAAAAATTAATTTTCTTGTAATACAACCGAAACCATTTCAAGTGCTTTAGCGATACCAGCCGGATTCTTACCACCTGCTTGTGCTAAATTCGGACGGCCACCACCACCACCGTTAATTTCTTTGGCGAGTGATTTGATCAAGTCACCTGCTTTCATGCCTGCAGCGACCGCTTTGTCAGAAAGTGCAACTAATAAGTTAGCTTTATCACCCGATCCTGTTGCCAGCACTAAGACATCAGATGGTGATTTCTGTTTCCATTCATCGGAGACCTTACGTAAATCATCCATCGTACGGTTGTCCAGCTGTTCAGCAATAAACGTCCAGTCACCCGCTGTCTGTACATGGTCAAATAATTCTGTAGCAGAAGCTTGATTCATCTTTTGATGAAGTGATTCAATTTCTGAACGTAGCTGACGGATCTCTTCATTTTGAGAAGACAAACGTCCTAAGATATTATCTACCGATGTCGCTTTCATAGCATCAGCAACTTCATGTAACAATTTATCATGTGCTTTAAGATAATCCTGTGCGCCTTTTGAAGTCAATGCTTCAATACGTTTTACACCAGAACCAACACTTGAAATCTGAGTAATGATAAATTGTCCGATTTCAGCAGTGTTTTGAACATGGGTACCACCACAGAGCTCGACAGACCAGTCAGAGACACTAACCATGCGTAACTTGTCTCCGAGCTTGTCATATTTATCACCGAATAAGGCCATCGCACCTTTATCTTTGGCTTCTTCAATCGTTGTTAATTCGGTAACCACTGGAATCTGTTCATAAATCTTGTCATTAACAATTGCCTCAATTTGAGCAACAGCTTCGGAAGAAATCTGTCCGAAGTATGTAAAGTCAAAGCGCAAGTAATTTTCGTCTAATAGAGATCCCGCCTGGTTAACCTCATCTCCTAACACATCCTTTAACGCCTGATGTAAGAGGTGTGTGGCTGTATGATTCTTACGAATAAATTGACGACGCTTGCGATCGATAACCAATTTAACTGCATCGTGCATAGCTAACGGTCGTACCGTTTCGATCGTATGTAAGTTCTGATCATTTGGTGCATGTTGCACATCGATGACATGACCGATTAATTCGCCGTCCATCGTGTAGACATCACCTGTGTCACCAACCTGTCCACCACGTTCACCATAGAACGGTGTACGGTCAGCAATAAAGTAAGCTTTTTCGCCAGCTGGTACTGCTTCAACCATTTCATCATTATGGATCAAAGCAACAATTTCGGCGTCTGCAGAATCTTCAGTGTAACCGGTAAAGATACTTTGAACGTGAATATCACCGAGCACTGTTGATTGAACGGCTAAACCGCCAACCTTTTCACGTGCATTACGTGCGCGTTGTCTTTGTTCATCCATCGATGCGTTGAAGCCTTCGTGATCTACCGTAAATCCGTCATCTTCGAGTAATTCTTCCGTCAATTCTAATGGGAAACCGTAAGTATCAAACAATTGGAAAGCTGAAGCCCCATCAAGTACCGTTTCATTAGTTGCTTTTAATGCTGCCATTTTTTCACGAAGGATCTTCTCACCTTCAGAAATTGTACTGTGGAAGCGTTCCTCTTCATCTTTGAGTACTTCAAGAATTAGCGCTTTATTGTCACGTATTTCTGGATAGAAATCACCCATGATATCCGTAATGATCGGTAATAATTTCCCTAAGAATGCCCCTTTGATACCAAGCTTACGACCGTGCATCACTGCGCGACGAATCAAACGACGCAGAACGTAGCCTGCCCCTTCATTTGAAGGTAATGCATGATCTCCTATAGCAAAAATAACTGCACGTGTGTGATCCGCAATTACTTTGAAAGAAACATTCGTTTTAGCATCATCACCGTATGACACGCCGTCTGCCAATTTTTCAATTTCTTTAATAATTGGCATAAACAGGTCTGTTTCAAAGTTTGTTTCGGTCTCCTGCATGACACTAGCGATACGTTCTAGTCCCATACCAGTATCAATATTTTTATGTTTCAAATCAACATATGTATCATCTGGCATATGATTCCATTGTGAGAAAACGATATTCCAAATTTCTAAGTAACGGGCATTTTCTCCACCAGGGAACATTTCTGGATCATCATTTGGAAGATCTTGGAATTTTTCTCCGCGGTCAAAGAAAATTTCTGTATCCGGACCACTCGGACCTGCACCGAGGTCCCAGATATTATCCTCTAATGGGACAAAGTGATCCTCAGAGAGTTCAGTCACTTTTTGCCAGATTTGGTGTGTGGTTTCATCATCTGGATAGTACGTCATGTAGAGGCGTTCACTATCCAAATTCAACCATTCTTCTCCGGTTAAGAATTCCCAAGCCCATGGCAACATTTCTTCTTTGAAGTACTCACCGATGGACCAGTTTCCTAACATTTCAAACAATGTTTGGTGACGTGCGGTATGACCGACGTTTTCAATATCATTGGTACGAATACATTTTTGCGCATTAGCAATACGTGGATTTTCTGGTACCTGAGAACCATCTAAGAATGGTTTAATTGCTGCTACCCCAGAGTTAATCCAAAGTAAGGTAGGGTCATTTTTAGGAACGAGTGAGGCACTCTCAAAAATATCATGATCTTTGCTTTCCCAAAATTTTAACCATAATGTTCTAATTCGATTGCTCGATAGTGCCTGCATACTGCTGTTCCTCCATACGTTTTAATAGTTTTAAATAACTGTCTATAATTATTTAGCCAATGCTTAAATTATATCTAAGTGATTTTCAAGCGTCAATTATCGCATCAATTGTGTTGTCGCATTTTTCAGCTTCCACACCGAGTTCGGTAAATTTATCCTCAATGTTTAATTTTTTCTTGATATCTTCAATCAATTCGACCATACGTTCAACACCTTCTTCAGTGTCATAAGTTGTATGATCAACGATTCCTGCCATTCGTGCATAACGCTTAGCGGTCTCTTCTTGGCCTGTCGTTTCATAACGCCCCATACCGGCATTAAACTGAACAATATCAGATAACAGTAAGCTGTTAATACGCCCATGAACGAGTTTCAAACGCGCGCCCATGGAATGAGAGATTCCGTGAACAGCACCTAAGCCCGCTTTAATGAATACCAGGCTAGCGATCGCAGATGCATGAAGCATCTTACGACGAGCATCCAAGTCGTCTGGATTTTCAACTACTTTCGGTAAGTTTTCCAATACCAATGGCACGGCCTTCTCCGCCCATGGATCAGTGAATGTGGCGTGACCACGGAACGCTGGATCCATGGATGCAGCAACGTAAGCCTCTAAGGCATGCGTGAGAACGCCCATCCCTGAATTGATTGTAGTTGCTTCCGGCATGGATACCGTTAATTCTGGTAGTAAGTACGCCTTGTCTGGTTGGTAATCGTCATCCAATTGCGGCATCTTTAATCCGGTATCGTCATCTGTAGCAACAGCTAAGTCATTCACTTCAGAACCCGTACCGCTTGTCGTTGGGATAGCGATAAAATCACCATCGAATGCAGCATCTACCTTCATACCTTTCGCAGCGTCCATTGCAGAACCACCACTGAGTGCAAAAATCACACTTGGTTCAAGTTCTTTAATCTTTTCTGCCCCCTTCGCAATAATGCTCAACGGTGGATCAGATTTTACTTCATTAAAGACATGAACTTCGTTGTTAGATTCTGCCACTTTTACGAGTTTTTGTGCACCATCAGGATCCGCACCATGACGGCTAGTAATGATCACGATGCGTTCATCTGAGTAGTTTTTAAATTCTTCAAATACTTCTTCTTCAAAGAAAATCTCTGTTGGGAGGTATAGTGGTTTCATTCTTGTTTGACCTCCTCTTTTGAATAGCACTTTCGTATTTCTAGCAATCGCAATTGCTATGTCTAAAACTATAGGAGGAAAATCAACACTCGTCAAAACTGAACTTTTTGTCAGTATGGCAAAACCCTATCATATCAAGGTATAATCACAATCACTTATCTCCGTTAGTCGCTAATGGTATACTCTACCCTGCGATTTGTATTGTTAGTTCCCATAAGGAGGGAGACTCATGTCATTTTTCTATCGAAATAAAGAATTCTTTACCGAAATTGGTCTGGCACTGTGTGCTATCAGTGGTAAAGTCAAACCAGCGATTCTCTATGAACTCTTACAAGAATCCCCTTTGCGGCTCAGTGAAATCGAACGCAAGCTACCTGATATCAATCAGCGTATGCTCATTCGTCAGATCAAAGAACTCGAAGCGGATGGATTGATTAAACGAACGGAATACCCTGTTGTGCCTCCAAAGGTTGACTACCAATTAACAGATTTAGGTGAGACGTTACGTGCATCGCTTGAATCACTTCATCAGTGGGCGCATACCTACTATGAACAATGAAAGACAAAGGTATCGAATCTGAATGGCAAATAGATTAATCAAAAAAGGATACAGCGTCAGTTGTGACGTTGTATCCTTTTTACTATGCTTTCGATTACTCACTAACTATTTTTTGCGTTTAAGTGCAAAAGCAGAACCTGCAGCAGTCATTAATAGACCGAGTGATAAACCAGCCGTTGCAACACTTGTTTGTGGTAATTGTGATGTTGCTTCAGTTGCTTTAACAGACTCAGACTTAGCTGATTCGCCTGTCTCAGTTTCAGTTTGAGCTACATTGTTATCTTTCTTAGCCTCTTCAACGTGAGCTGTTAAGCGGTCGATCCATTCCGCTTTAACTTCTGATCCTTCAGTTTGTTCGTCTAATTTTTCTTCGACGATCTCGTCAGGAAAGATGTCATCCGCCCATTCGGCGTTTTGTTATACAGTTGGTTCCGGTGTTGGAGTTTCGTTGTTATTATCTTCATCAGGAATTTCCTGATCTTCGGTATCTTCTGAGAAATCAATTTGTTCTTCTGTTAATTCGCTAATAACAGCGTGTCCTAATTCATAAAGAACTTGGAAAACACCATCTCCAACTGCTGGTGTCATATTATAGGATGTGCCATCAGGATTTTCTTTTTGAACTTGCTTCGTTGCTTTTGCGAAGAATTCCTCGAATTTTTCAATAGTTGATATAGAGACTTTGTCATTTGCATCACCTTGATAGTGTCGTGCAAAATCAATTAAGTCCATAGCCACTAAGTTATTCTTAGCATAAGCTGATGCAGCATCAATCCACGCTTTTGAATCATCGTAGAAACCTTTAACTTTAATGTTTTGGAGCGTTTCAGGCAATTTCGCAATTAATTCAAGATGTTCACGTAAATTAGTGGCTGATTGTTGATATTGCGCTTCATCAGGATTCTGCAAGACAGTCTTGTACGCATTCACAAAAGCTGAGAGTACTGGCGCACGCCAATCTTCCTCTTCAAAATCAACTTCATCATAGAACTTATCATATGGTTGCCAACTTAAGTTCAAGTCTACAAAGGCAGCAACACTCTTCTGCAATTCGACATCTTGACCAGCGATTTCAATAATTGTTTCGTTCAAACCTTGAATTGGGTCGTACGTTGTTGGTGCCCAGGTGTAATCAGCATAGGACTTAATCCCTGGCCATGAAGCATACGGTTCAACCATTGGGTTCGCAGTGAAACCATCTGTCAATCCCCCTAATTCTGCTGCACGACCGAAAATTGGACGCATAAATAAGCGATTGCTTGCCTGGTCATTTACTGGATAATTATCCCATAGGAAGACATGATCAGAACCATATGATTTCTTAGCTGCTTCAATTTGTTCTGGGGTAATTTCTGTCGCAAAGACACCCATACCTGTCCATTGGATACGAATATCTTTATTTAGATATTTAGTCATACCTGTACGATATGGCGACTCTGAAGTTCCTGCATAGTCTGTTGGAACAAACCAGAGATCTGGCAAGTTATGCCCCTGGATATATTCCTCTTGTAGTCGGTTCAAGTATTCTGTTTGAGCTTGTGCATATTTTCTGCTGATTTTATATGTAATGTTTTTCCCATATTTCTCAGCATCTTTACCTTTTAGTGGAACGTCCCAAAGGTCATCAAGTGCGATGTAGAATTGCGTAACCCCTAGTGCACGCAATTGGTCGAATTTCTGAACGGTAATTTGATAATCTTCGTCTGAAGTATATTCAATATCTTTTCCTGGCGATAATACATAAACGAAATCCACATGATTCTTACGTGCGGAGTCGATCAAGGATTTTAATTTTTCTTGTTCTTCTTCTGGGTAAAGATCTCTCTATTTATCTCTCAAGTAAGGGTCATTCTTTGGAAAGTAAATGTATGTATTCATACCATGTTTACCCATGAATTCGAACATATCTTTACGCGCTTCATCGGACCATGGTTTACCGTAAAATCCTTCGATAACTCCACGAATTGGCATTTCTGGTGATTCAACACGGGATTCTTCAGTAATCTGTCCGTATTCGATCTTGTTCAGGATATCGTTAGCACCGTAGAACAAACCGTCCGCATCTTTACCGACAACGGATAGATTTAATTTCTCCCCATCTTTGACGATATTAACCGTATATCCCTGATCATTCGTTTCGATCGTTTCGTCAACCGTGAAAGAAGCCTCACCGAAATGTTCATCAAAGATCGGTTGTTTTGATTCAAAGAATTCCTTATCTGTCTCTTCAACATCAACAACTTCATCCGTGATTTCTTCCTCAGTTGCTTCTGTTTCTTCCGCTGCTGGTGCTACTTCTTCAGCATCAGATGCAGCATACAAAGCAGCTGTTGGCACTTCTGGTTCTTCAGCTTCTTCTGGTGTTACCTCAGCTTCTTCCTGCTCTGGAAGAACAACAGATGCCATTTCAGTTGCTTCTGTTTCTGTTGATACAAATTCACTCACAACTGGTGTCGTTGCTGCTGTTTCCTCCGCTAAAACTGCCGGTGCTTCTAGCGATAAACCGATTAATCCCCCTAGTGTCACACTAGAAATACCAAATCCTACACGTGTTAATGTACGATATTTCTGATCCCTTCCACATACCCCTCTGTAAATATTGTGCAATATTTTTCAAAATCAATATATATCATATTTTTGTAACGCTTTCAATATGGTAAAAAAGAAAAACGCGCATCCTAAGACACGCGTTCAATTGTATTGTCTGCTGTTGTTTTATTCTTTCGATAAGAAACATATAAATTCCAAGCTGTATATAATACGATGCCGGCAATCAACCATTTCAACCAGTATGTTGGAATTGATGTGACGAATTTGGAACCGAGCAGTACACCGGGAATACCACCGATAAAGATACCCATAGCGACTAATCGATTATAAGCACCAGACTTAATAATTGGGATACTAGAGACCGGTTGGATAAAGGCACATGCACAATACATGATGGGAAATGCAGCAGTTGGGGCCATGCCCAAACTGTATAGCAATACCATACACGGCGCAAATAGCCCCACACTAAAGTTCATCGCAATCCCTAAGAAGAAGATAACCACCATCGCAAAGATGAGTGCGCCCCCTTCCAACCCAATCGCTGTTCCACCAATAGGAATTAAGCCTAGTTGTCCGATAACAATAAGGAATGACACAATGGTTAATGAAATTGCCATTAATATTTGTACGGTGGACTCAGAAACCTTTGTCAAAAATTTGGCACCAATATAAGCACCAATGGTTGATGGGATAACCAAACTCACTAAGGTTAGCGCCGAAACATCAACAGAGCGGATATAGACAATTGCACCGATTGCTGCAATTGCAGATGTTCCTACCATCATCGAACCCGGCAGCTCGCGATCAGGGACCATACGTGTAGTCTTTAAAATCGCTGACAATGTCCCAAAACTACCGATGCCGATCGCATCACCGAATAAGGCGATAAATCCTGAAATACCAGATTTTGCTGCTGTTTTCTTTTCTTTGGGATCTACTAACTTTCCCTGTGACCGACGATAATCTACGAGCTGTATCCATGCTTGCACCACTAACACAATGATCATCGTCAATATTACAAACCATTTGAACATATCTAACCGCTCTCTATCTCATTAAACTATTTGTAACAATCGTCTAGCAATATCGATGACACTACCAGTTGGCCAGTAGATATTAGATATTGCGTATGAGAATGTTGTCCGCATTCCCGTCATCACAAACTGTATTCCCACATGAACCGCTACAGTCACTAACATGACTGTAAATACCAACTTTTGTATGCGCCACAATTTATCATAGAAACGATATTCTTGATGCGGTACACGCACTACATGATCGAGTAGATATTTTGAAATGTAAAACGCTGCGACATAAATGATGGCGATAAATAAATTAAATTTGAAAAAGATCCCAACAATCAATGCGACCGTTGCAATCAATACTGAAGCACGTGCTCCCCACAAAGCGATATCACTATTAGCTGATAAAACAGGTTCTGTTGTTTCATTCTCTTGATAATACCCTTGTTCATGAATAGATTGGCGTTGATATTCACGATCATTCGGCACACGATGTTCTCTGTGTGACATCCGTCTTTTGCCTGCACGTTGCTTATTATCTGTATCTGTTGTCTGTGCTTTGCTGTATGTTTTAGTATGCGCTTCAGATTGTCCACGTAATGGTTGCGACTCTCGCGTTTCCTCAACCGTTTGCTGTTCTGATGTTTTCTGTGTCGATTGTGGTAAACGTTGACCACATTCCATACAAAATTTCTGCGGTGGAATAAATTGGGTTCCACAGTTCGGACAATACTTTATCTGTTTTTCAGTCATGGTCTTGCCCCTCTTTCTTCATTAATTGCTGAATAATTATATCACGATGATAATAATAAAAAAGTATAAAGTTGGTTTCTTTACATTTAATTAAACAGATAACTAAAAAACACCCGATGTTTAAATCATCGAGTGCCTCAGTCGTTATTATTATTCGCTAATCAATTAGTCAATATATACCTTTTCATGTCTATTCAACCAACCATAACCGACACCGATGATTAATCCACCACCGACAAAGTTACCAATAAAAACAATTAACCAGTTCAATAGCGCACCACCAAGAGTTAAGCCGGCTTCCCCAGCAAGTCCGCTAAAGTAGGTCAATGGGAATAATACAAAGTTAGCAATAACGTGCTCATCGCCCAATACAGCAAACATGAAGACTATAAAGATAATTGACCATGCACGACCATCACCATTAATCATTCTGTTTGACGCAACAATTGCGGTAGTCACAGCGACATTAGCAAAAATCCCCTCAAAAAATAATGTGATTGGTGTTTTTGCCATCTTTCCACTAACCGTTTGTACTAAGAAGTGATCTGCTGACAAATTTTGAAATGCAGTAGTCTGAGACATAATCCAAGTGAAAATTAAAGCCCCAACCAAATTAAATATAGTACACGTTAAAACAATCTTAACAGCTTTACTTACAGAAATATATTTTTGTTTAACTCCCATAGACATAAACATCATATTTGCTGTTGTTAATTCAGCAGCCATATAAACAATAATTACCAAGGCCCAAGCAAATAAGAAGGCAAAAAACATTTTTCCGAGACCAGGTGCGATATCGTTACCAACCTGAGCAATAGTCAGAGCAGCAGAAGTACCTAAGGTCAAAAATAGTGTTGCTAAAATACTTCGATAAGCAAACTTTGCAAAATGATTTGTAATTAAATCATCTTTTTTAGCAACAGCTTCTTTGCACACAACGCCAAACGTTCCTAATTTTTCAATTTTATTTTCTGGATTTATTATCATAATTTCCTCCACACTTCCAATCTAATCTCTGAATAAAAATAACACATAATTACTATATCATAGTAACTCCAAAAAATTAAGCGCTTTATTAACTTTTTTTGAGATTTCATAGCGCTTCAAAAATCATAAGGCGTAATCCCTTCCATCCCTATCATAGGACTGATCATTCCGCCACTAACCAATGCTGGGGTTAACACCTTTGAATAGTTATTATCATTTTGTGATAATTGTCCTTCATCGCTCGATTTATAAGCCTTTTCATGATTTTTAGTTTCTTGATTCTTAGTGGGCGCAACGTCATCCAATACATCAAGAATTAGGTGATAGAGTTGTGTATGTCGTTGATTTCCTTGATTTTGAATCGCTGTCTGGAACGCCTGTGGGTCACCGCATAAAATGAGTGATTGGCGTGTACGTGTAACGGCTGTATACAACAGATTACGCTGCAACATACGTCGGAACTGACGTACCAATGGAATAATCACAATTGGAAATTCACTTCCTTGTGATTTATGAATCGAAATACTATACGCCAAAGACAGCTGATTCCATTCTGAACGCAAATAAGTGATTTCTTTATCTTCATACGCTACGACAATTTCATCGCTTTTTGTCTCGGTCTCTTTTGCATAGAAGATCGCAATAATCTGCCCTAAATCACCGTTAAAAACACCTTTTTCTGCATCATTTTGCAGCTGTAACACTTTATCATTGACGCGGAACACCGTATCAAATGCTGTCACTTCACGACGTTTCTGGCTATTAGGATTTAAACGCGCCTGCATCACCTCATTAATGCGATCAATCCCTGATTCTCCTTTATACATCGGCGCAAGCACCTGAATATCTTTGATATCGTACCCCGCCTTGAGCGCTTTCTGTGCGATATTAGCCACGAGATTAGGGATATCTGTCGTCTGAATGTGGAAGAATGAGCGATCTTTCTGATTCTCTGTCAGGTTCAGCGGTACCTTGCCATTCTTAATATCATGTGCGAGATAAGTAATGGTAGATCCATCATTTTGTCTGAAGATCTCATCTAATTCGCGCGATGGAATTTTTCCAGTTCGTAAAAAATCAGCGAGCACTTGCCCGGGACCAACTGATGGCAACTGATCCTGATCACCGACAAAAATCACTTGCATATCTTCCGGGATGTTAGAGAGGAGTTGATGACAGAGCCATGTATCAATCATTGACATCTCGTCAACAACTAATAATTTACCGTCTAACATTTCGCCATAAATGCGAAAACTGTCATGTTCATCGCGGCTATCACTATCTTCTTCTCCCGTCAGATGTAATAATCGATGAATCGTGTAGGCGGGAATGCCGGTAAGTTCTGTCATTCGTTTGGCTGCTCGTCCGGTCGGTGCGGCCATCAATATCGGAAATTCATCTGCTTCAGTCGATGTTAGATCAATATCATGAATCTCAGAATAAATATGTACGATAGCGTTTAATACTGTTGTCTTACCCGTTCCTGGCCCGCCGGTTAAAATATACGTATTATTCTGTAAGGCTTCTTTGATCGCTGTACGCTGCGCTGTGCCGTATTTCAATCCGGTGGTTTCTTCTACAGCTTTGATCTCAGCATTAAGATCTGCACCATCTAATTCTGGTTGATAATGACTATTGATGCGTTGTTCAATTGCTCGCGCAATACTATGTTCAGCTGCATACAAACTTGACATCGCCACTATATCTTCAGTTAAGAAGATTTGATTAGTGTCTGATAGATGCTCGAGAACAATGGTGAGTTGCTGCTCAGGAATTGTGGGTTCCCTGCCATTATTTGTTAGTAATTCATCCAAAGCGTGCAATAATAATGCACGCGACATATATGTATCACCACTCTGAAAGGAATAGTTATTAAGTAAGTAATGGATCGCACCGCTAATACGTGCCTCACTATCACGCGCAAGCCCTTGATCGAGTGCTATTCGATCAATACGACGGAAGCTAAATTCTTTAAAATCAGTAATCAAACGATAAGGATCTTCCCGAATCATATCAATCGTATCTTCAGCGTACTTGGCATAAATCTTTGCTGCCACTTGATTAGAGAAACCCATTTCATTGAGCTGTAGCTGAATAGCCTGGCTTCCGTTGCTATGCTTCAATTTTTCAACGAGCATGGTCTGCTTATTGGAAGTTAATCCCTTAATAGACTTCAAAGCCTCTGGATCATTAATAATCTTATCAATAGCTGAAATCCCTAAATGATCAACAATCCGCTTGGCTAGCGTTTTTCCGATGCCAGGAAATTCTTCACCAGATAGATAATTAATCACACCTTCAGTTGTTGTAGCACGATAACGCTGATACTGATTCACTTTAAATTGAATACCGTAGCGCGGATGATTCACCATATCACCAAAAAATTGATACGTTGCGCTCTCTTCCAATTCTAAAAAAATACCAGTGACCACAATTGATTTTTCCGAATACAATGTATTCGTTTCACTAATACTAATTTTAGCAACGTGATAATAGTTATCGGGATTTGAAAAGAAAATCGCTTTGACTTCTCCGACAAAATAGTCTTTTGTGTCTTCCACTACTGCCCCTCCTCTCTGAGTAAATGATATTACATATAGAAAAGAGCCTAAAATAAGGCTCTATCGTTAATCTTTTTATTGATATTGGCAGACTTGATCATCTTTATAAGCACGGTCGATGATCCCGCCACCGAGACATTCTGAGTCGTTGTAGAATACCACAGCTTGTCCTGGCGTAATCGCACGAACAGGTTCTTTGAAATCAACACGTGCAGTCCCGTCACCGTTCAATGTCACATGAACGGTGACATCCTGCTGGCGATAACGGAATTTAGCTGTGCAGTCGAATTCTGTCTCCGTCCAATTTTCACTAGTAAATGAAATCTCACTAGCTTCTAAGTAATCGGAATACAGTGCTGGATGGTGGTACCCCTGACCAACATACAATTCATTTTTGGCTTGATCTTTACCAATAACGAACCATGGTTCATTATCTGTGCCGTTCACACCGCCGATACCGAGACCACGGCGCTGTCCGATAGTGTAGTACATCAAGCCTTCATGTGTGCCTATCTCTTGACCATCATCAGTAATCATTTTACCCGGTTGTGCTGGTAAATAATTTGATAGGAACTCCTTGAAGTTACGTTCACCAATGAAGCAAACACCGGTCGAATCTTTCTTTTTAGCGGTTGATAAGTTCGCTTCTTCCGCAATTTTACGGACATCTTTTTTCTCTAAATGCCCAATTGGGAACAAGGCTTGCTTCAATTGTTTTTGTGACAGCTGACTCAAGAAGTAAGTCTGATCTTTATTGTCGTCTGCACCACGTAACATATGCACGTTACCATCGTCATCTGTCTCAGTCTGCGCGTAGTGTCCCATCGCGATGTAATCAGCACCTAAGTTCATGGCGTAATCTAAGAAAGCTTTGAACTTAATTTCCTTGTTACACATCACATCTGGATTCGGCGTACGATCTTTTTTGTATTCATCGAGGAAATATTTAAAAACTGTATTCCAGTAACGTTCCTCAAAGTTTACAGAATAGTACGGAATGCCGATAGTTTCGCAGACATCGCGAACATCTTTGTAGTCTTCCGTGGCGGTACAGACCCCATTTTCATCTGTATCGTCCCAGTTCTTCATGAACAAGCCAATCACATCATAGCCTTGTTCTTTCAATAACAATGCACTTACACTTGAATCGACACCACCACTCATGCCGACTACGACACGCGATTTCTTTGTTTCTACCACAACATCACCATCTTTCCATCAAAATTATACGATTGAAGGTCGTACATTTTGTTGTGTAGAACTATTGCTAAAGTAGCAACGGAGGGTATTATAACGAGAATTCGCGTCAGTGACAACTTATTCATTAACTTGTGCTAACACGTTCTGTTCAATCAGATAGTTCAACGCATAAGTTAACGGTTCGATAAAGTCAGCAAATTCATCATTATTGTAAACATCAATGGCTTTAAAGCCCTTCTCAGTAGTCACTGAAATATCCAAACCATCTAATGTTTTATTGACTTTAATAATCAATGTAATGGCGCGCGGATCATCGAAAGAAGGACGAACTTGATGTTTTAATTGATAATTACGTGCCGCAGTTTCAACAAAATTATTATCACGCAAAGTGAATTTTTTACAGTTTTCGTTGATCTGATATTTAACTGGTGAGCCTTTCGGTGCAGCAGTCGGTTTAAATCCCATAAAACGCTCTCCTCTTTTCTAATTTAATTAATTTCTTCAAAAACATCTAATGCACGATTAAGCATCGCCTCTGTGGTTTGTTCTCCAAACGAAACACGTAAACTTTCCTTGATTCGTGGACTATCAGAGCCATACATATCAACCAACACACGGCTCGGTTCCAAACTACCAGCCGTACATGCAGATCCGGCAGATAGATAGATGTGATGCAAATCCATTTGAATCAATACTTGGTCACTGGGATGTCCTGGCCAGTAAATATTCAAAATATGTGGCAATTCTGCGTCAGATGGTCCATTAATTTCGAATTCGAGTCCGCGCTTCTCAGCCTCCGTCAAGAAATACTGTCGCAACTGTAACAGTTTGGCTGTATGTGTTTCCCCATTTTCTAAGAACCATTCAATGGCAGTTCCCATCCCAACAATTGCCGGAACATTTTCAGTCCCTGCACGATGTTGATTTTCCTGATCACCGCCAGGAATAAATGGTTTGAAGTGTTGTTTAGCCTTTCTATAATAAAGAAAGCCAATGCCTTTCGGTCCATACAATTTGTGAGCAGATAGCGATAAGGCATCAATATGATACTTTTCTACATCAATCGGTACATTCATATAAGTCTGTACGGTATCTGTGTGGAAGAAAACATCGGCGTCATCGCACAAATCGCCAATCGCTTGCAGATCTTGCAAGGAACCAACTTCATTATTACCAGCCATAATTGACACCATAATCGTTTGTGGTGTCATCGCTTCTTTCAATTCTTCAAGAGAAATATGACCTTCTGTATCAACACTCAGTGTAATAATTTCAAATCCTTCTGAGGCCAATTGCTTCATCGTTTTGTAAACACTGGAATGCTCAATCGCTGTCGTAATGATTTGATTGCCTTGATCCTTAAGTCGATGCGCTGTTTGTAATAACGCACTGTCATTTGCTTCAGTCCCACCACTTGTAAAAATGATATCTTCGCGATCCGCATTCAATGTACCTGCGATTAAACGACGCACATTCTCGATTTTTTGTCTTGAACTGCGACCAATGGTATAGGTTGTTGAGGCATTACCGTAATCTTCTTTCATTGATTGTGTCATTGCTTCAATGACTACATCACTCATCGGTGTCGTTGCGGCATAATCTAAATAGATTCCCGCATCTGCTGTTGTCATTCGACTGTCATTCCTTTCTCTGGAAACAGAAACGCAAGCAAGGCTTTAGTCAGCGGTCTACCCTTACCTTCTTCTGGGTACATATGCATCATCATCATAGGATTAAAATTACTTTCAATGATGGCATAATTTGTTTCGCCATACTTCGCATTTGCTGGTTGGTGGCGATCTGTAATAATAATATCCAATCCCGTGACCGCTACACCTAATGCGCTTGTTGCTTCTCTAGCAATATCGAGATAACTCTCATCCATATCATCTGTCACATCAATCGACGTACCGCCTGTACTGATATTAGAATTATCACGCAGACGCACACGCTCTCCCTTTGGTAAGACTGTTTCTAAGGTAACTCCTTGCCGTTTCAATGTTTCCTGTTCTGTTTTACCTTTTTCAATAAGCGTTAACGGTGTGTAGTGACTCTCACCACGTAATGGTGAGTCATTTTTTTGATCAATCAATGCTGAAATCGTATGCTCCCCATCGCCAACCACAGTTGCTGGGACACGGTTTAAGACAGCGAGCACCTTATCATTCATTACAAAGAAACGATATTCAGTACCAGACACATAACGCTCTAATAGTACACTATCATCTGATTCAAACGCTTCATCAATCGCTGCGTTCAGTTCATCCGCAGTTGGCTCATCCGTGAATATCGAAATACCGATCCCATAATTGGTCGATTTCGGTTTAACAACAGTGGGCTGTCCAACGAAGTAATTAATAACCGCTTCGCGCGACTCATCACGATTCAAAATTGATGATTCTGGTACCACAAAACCATTTTCAGCTAATAGCTGTTTGGTCACTGGCTTGTCCGCTTGGAGATAATGGGAAATATAACTGTCTTTGGAGGTAATATTTCCTTGGCGTACATATTCTTGATGCCCTTTGTAGGTTAATCTCAAAAATTGATCCTGGCGATCGAGAATCTCAATGTCAATTCCCTGCGCAATAGCATCAGCGATGAGTAACTGTGTCGATAGCTCCATATCATGGAACGCTCCCAGTGCATATGGACGCGCCGTCGCTTCAGCAAGGAATTCTTCAGCCAAGCCTTCGCCTTTTTCGAGCCACGCTTCAACAGTTGGTGTATCCTCAAGCGTCTGTGCTGCTGGCGTTAACTCTGGATGTGTCATGCGTTCTAGCAATTTTGTAACAATACGAACAATCTCGGCATCTGCCTCAAGTGCGTTAACAAAGTCCAGCATCCCTTCAAGGATTTGTACACCTTCAGCTTCAAACGCCGTATGCGTAGTAGCCACCTCTTCAGCTACAACAATTTCGCGGCGCATTCCTTCCTGAACTTCTGCATCACTTGCATCTTCAGCCATATATAGCATATACAGTGCAAAGTACTTCATGAATGCCACTTGTTCAGCAGTGATCCCTGTAAATGATTCTCCCTGGATATCAAACATACGCATTTCGATATATTTAATACCATTCTCAATTAACGCTTTAGAATCTTTACCACCACGTAAGCGAACGGACGCATAATTTTCCATTTCTGCACTGAGTCGTCCAGCTTCAATGTTTTCAGACAAGCTGTCGTGATAGGCCTCTAAGGAATCATAAGAGATTCTGACATCCTTTGAATTATGATACCCATAACGTGAATTACGAATACTACGCACCGGATGATCAAAGCCATCTGTTGACTCACGGTAGAAACTCTGATCCGTTAACGGTGAATTACCGAATAGATAAACAATCAGCCATTGATATTTCAAAATGTTACGCGCCATTTTAAGATACAAATCATCCTGAAATTCTTTTTGAGATTGTTCAGGTTGTAAGGTATGGTAGGCTTGTTCAATAAATTTAGTGTGAAGCCCAAAGTTAAAGTGCAAACCACTGATCGTCTGCAATTTCTTACCATAAACTTCTGCTAAATATGAGCGATAGCTACCTGCCGCTTCACTGTCGCCAAATGAAGCAAGATCAATCTCGTCTTCTGAGTGAATAACCGGTGGCATGCTGTAAGGCCACATGCGTTCATCGTTTTCTAAATGACGCAATGCCACGCGATGGATGCTATCGAGCCAGTCCATCAATTCACTGACAGAATACACGGGAGGCGTCACTAGTTCTAATTGTGACTCTGCAAAATCACGTTGAATGATGTGATTTGCTCTTGTGCTATCAACAGTCGTAGGATGCACGGTTTGGGCGAGCGATCCATCCGGTGTAATCCGGTGATCCTCACGTTCCACTCCTAACGATGCTTTTTGGAACCACAAACGATTGTGCGGATCCAAAACGTAGGATTGAAACTTATTCATAATGATTCCTCCTCAGTAACTTTTAGTCATTATTCCGATTAATCATAACACGATATGACACTTTTTTCTTTAAAGTTGCATAAATTGCCCTGGAACTCTCTATAATTCATACATATGCTATAATAACTGCGCATGTGAAATATAGAAAGGATGGGGACGAGATGAACATTAACGAACCGCTCGCTTATCTAATGCGACCACGAACAATCGATGAAGTGATTGGCCAGTCGCATCTGATCGGCCCTAATAAAATCATTCGTCGTATGGTCACAGCTAAAAAATTGACATCGATGATCCTCTATGGTCCGCCAGGCACAGGTAAAACAAGTATCGCTAGTGCGATTGCTGGATCTACTGATATGGCTTTCAGACAATTAAATGCGGCCACTGATACAAAAAAAGATCTACAAGCTGTTATCGAAGAAGGCAAATTTTCATCTGGCGTTGTGTTATTGCTCGATGAAATTCACCGTTTAGATAAGACAAAACAGGACTTTCTCCTGCCACATTTAGAAAGTGGCACAGTTATTCTTATTGGTGCAACAACGGAGAATCCCTATATCAATATCAATCCTGCGATTCGTTCGCGCACGCAGATCTTTCAAGTTAAAGAATTGACTGAGGAAGATATTATGTATGGCGTTAAGCGCGCTTTAGAAGATACAGAACGTGGATTGGGCGCATATCATGTCCAATTAGACGAAGATGCACTTAAACACTTTGCACACGCATCTAACGGCGATCTCCGCAGTGCACTCAACGCCTTGGAATTAGCTGTATTGAGTACAGAGGTTGATACTGATGAGCGTATTCATATTACGTTAGATGTCGCCGAAGAATCATTGCAGATGAAAGCTTTCGATTATGATTCGGATGGCGATCAACATTATGACGTGATTTCAGCTTTCCAAAAAAGTTTACGAGGTAGCGATGTCAACGCCGCATTGCATTACGCCGCTCGTTTGATTGAAGCGGGTGATCTTCCTTCCCTGCATCGTCGTCTTATGGTCTGTGCCTATGAAGATGTTGGATTAGCGAATCCCCAAGCGGTTGCACGTACGGTTCTTGCGGTTCAAGCTTCAGAAAAAATAGGTCTTCCAGAAGCCCGCATTCCGCTTGCCAATGCCATCATTGATATCGCCCTATCACCTAAATCCAACTCTGCAATCAGTGCGATTGATGCTGCTTTGGGTGATGTTCGCTCAGGTCGAAGCGGTCAAATTCCCGATTATCTCAAAGACGCACACTATAAAGGTGCAAAAGATCTCGGACACGGTAAGGGCTATCGATTCCCGCACAACTATCCGGGACATTGGGTTGATCAGGAGTACTTGCCCGAAACTTTACGCGATCAACGCTATTTCCAAGCGGCTGATACCGGAAATTATGAAAAAGCATTAGAAAATCAACGCCGTCAGCATGAAGCGCAGAAAAAACGTTAATCAGCTGAAGTAAGGAGAAAATCAAATGTTAAATGACTATCCATATATTATGGCACCTGTCGATGGTTCGGCAGAAGCAGAACGTGCACTCAAAAAGGCCGTGCAGCTCGCTCGAGTGAATCAATCACAGTTATTGATTGTCTATGTTCAAGATAATACAGAGACGACTGAACTAACGCGTCGTATGAAACAAATGAAAGAATTACTCGAAAGTTATTCAGCGTATGCCAAAAAACAACATGTAGAAGTCGTCCAAATTCGCACTATTGAAGGTTCACCTAAACAACAAATCGCTAAAATAATCCCTGAATCAGAGTCGATTAATTTAATTGTTATTGGGGCTACAGGACGAAATGCTTTCGAACGTTTGATGTTAGGTTCCATTACAGAGTATGTCGTTCGAACAGCGCCTTGTGATGTCCTTGTGGTTAGACCATCTACTAAATAATTATCTCCATATAAAAAGCTCCCTCGCAATTTACATGCCAGGGAGCTTTCCTTATATCTTTAATTATTCACTAATGTTTCCTAGACGTACTGTATCTTCAACAATGACTTTTTCTTCATCTGTTGGGATCACTAATACTTTTACTTTAGAATCTTCGGAAGAGATGATTCCTTCATCAACAGTTTCATTGAGTTGTTGATCCACTTCGATGCCCAATGCTTCCATGTTGTCAGTAACACCTTTACGGAAGCGATGAGAGTTTTCGCCGACACCTGCTGTAAATACCAATACATCCGCACCATTCATTTCAGCGAAGTATTGACCGATGTAACGTTTGATAGATTGGTAGTAAATCTTCAACGTCATCTGTGCACGTTCGTTACCTTCATCAGCAGCCTGTTCAACATCACGCATATCGCTAGAGATACCGGATAAACCAAGCAACCCGGATTCCTGGTTCAAAATACGAACCATTTCATTGTAGTCGATACCTTCTTTATCCATGATGTATTGAAGTAATGAAGGGTCAACATCACCAGAACGCGTACCCATTACGACACCAGCAAGTGGAGAGAATCCCATCGACGTGTCAACCGATTTACCACCTTCAACGGCAGTTACAGAAGCGCCGTTACCGATGTGTGCAGTGATCAATTTCAAGGATTCAACAGATTCACCTAAAATTTCAGCCGCACGTTCAGCAACATATTTGTGTGACGTACCATGTGCGCCATAGCGACGTGCTTGGTGTTCTTCGTAGTATTTGTAAGGTACACCATAGAGGTAAGATTCTTCTGGCATATTTGCGTGGAATGACGTATCGAATACACCGACAGTTGGTTTACCTGGCAATACTTTACGGAAAGCACGGATTACTTTAGCTTCTGCTGGATTGTGCAACGGTGCGAAATCAGCTAAAGATTCAACCTGCTTGATTTCTTCTTCTTCAAGCAAAGCAGAATCTTTGAAAAGTTCCCCACCGGCAACGATACGGTGACCTGAACCAGAAATTTCATCAAAGTTTTCAATAATACCGAGTGCTTTGATTTTTTCTAATAAGTATTCAGTTGCTTGCTCGTGTGTATCGATATCTTTTACTTCTTCAAATTTTTCACCATTGTATTTAATTTTAATATTTGAAGCCCCAATCCCAATACGGTCAATTAAACCAGAACTAATAACCTCTTCTTCTGGCAATTGGTAAATAGAGAATTTCATACTGGATGATCCAGCGTTAACAGCAAAAACTTTTGACATTACATGTTCTCCCTTCGTCATTTCGTTTTATCGCTTTCATTCATTTGTGCACTCATTTTATCACAATTAATATACGGTTTCATACCCCAACGATTGAATTTTTTTCACAAAAAAAGAGCGAAGTCCATAGATCTCGCTCTTTTCCCAGACAAGGGTTGATACTGTTCACATCAATATCAACCAAGCGCTTAACTACTTCCTGTAGCGGCAAAATTGCCCACGCTCTCTGTGACCTCACATAGACTTACTGTTATGCTATGTTATGTCGCCTCATCGCAGGAAATATATTATCAAATTTTATTGTACGGGTCAATTTGAATAAATAGATTAAACACTCATATTATCGTTTTTAATACCTAATTAAAAAATTCAAAAAAAGTGTAGACAAACATCATCCATTCGTGCTAGAATACTTATTGTTGTTGAATAAAAGACATTTAATACGCGGTCATGGCGGAATCGGCAGACGCGCTAGCTTGAGGGGCTAGTGGGAAATTTTCCCGTGGAGGTTCAAGTCCTCTTGGCCGCATTGTTGGGCTGTTTCACTAACTTTGAGGTGTGGAACGGCTTTTTTATTGGATTTTTAGCCTTCGATTTTCAAATATTATTGCTATTTTCTGGCGTTTATTCGTGAGGTTTTCGCCATGTTCCGACGTTTTTTGAACAAACTTCCGTATGACTTTAGAACAATACACGCCTTTAAATGGACGTGTTTTTTATGTTTTTTTTCGCTAAACATTGATATATCGCTATTTATAGATAGCTTTGCCTCACTCTTGCGGCCCTTCTCCCTTCACGTATCTTGTTTAATTATGATCTATCCATCCAGAATTCTATATCCGTTCAAGAAATATGCTCCTCACAGCAACGTATTTGTACGACGAATTTACACTGTAAGTGCAACGAATGCATAAAAAAGACCCATAGTTTTCTGATAAAGAGGAACAACAATATCTATCAGTATATACAACACTAACGAATAGAAGTAAAGAGAAAAGAGAAACAAAAAGATTATGGATCTTTATAAAAAGGGTATGAGTATAAAAGGTACTGCTAGAGGACTAGGCCTAAGTAAAAATACAGTGAAGAAGGTAATTAGCCACAACCAATAAAAGCGAGTGTGTAAGGTATACCCTATGTAGTCATTTTTATAGTAAAATATGATTAAGAAAACTTTTAAAGGGCTATATATGAGATATGATGATAACTGGGAGCCGACTCCCTTATGGAAAAAACTGGTCTTAACCATTTTTGGTATGCTACTAGGTGCTGTGATTGCCTTGGCAATGTATCTTAATTAGTGGACTTCTTGAATTTCGCCCCAATTTACATATGCGAATTTCAAAAAGTCTTCTGCTTAAAAAAGAGAATATCAATCTGAAAAAAGCTGATTCTTGCTCGTCAAGTATCAGCTTTTTACTTGTTTTCTATATGTAATGCTAGCTCTAGTTGCTCTACTTGAGGTTGATTTTCTGTTTGCGAGATTGTATCTTCCTTATCTATTTCAATATAATTGTATCTCACATCATAAAATCTTTTAGCTATGGTTTTTATAGCTACTTCAGAACTATCTATACCTATCCATTTCCTACCTAGTTCTTGAGCTGCAAGTAGTGTTGAGCCACTACCAGCAAAACAATCAAGTATAACAGAGCTTTTCTTAGAAGATTGCTGAATGATCATTTTAAGCATTTCTTTATTTTTTTCTGTAGGATATAAAGGGTTAGATGGGTCTTTATACTCCCAAATATCTTGCATTTTCTTTCCTTTATGTCCGTCAGCGTAGTTCTTTAGTCGTGGGTTACCTGTAGAAGACCACTCAATCAAACCTGCTTCATTTAGCTCTGTTAGCTTGTCTGGATGGTATCTCCAATGCCTTCCCTCTGGTGGAGTAATGCCATTCCACTCCATTCCTGTAGTTCCATTTTGAGTTTCCCCAGGTGCATGGATAGGAACTGTCGTATATCTTCCTAATTTATCGACTTTTTCAAATCTTTTTTCTATTTCTTCTTCTGTAAGCGGAATTTTTATATTATTAAAAATATTCTTCTTATAGTTCTTAGAATAGAATAAAATCATATCTTTATAATTTCCGTAAGCTTTTCTTCCGAAATTTTTAGGGTTCGATTTTATCCTAGATATATCATTTTTGAAGTTTTCCCCACCAAAAATTTCGTCCATTATTATTTTTACATAATGTCCCATTTTACCATCTATATGAAGATATATAGATCCTTCCTCTGATAAAAGTTCTCTTAATAAGATAAGTCTTTCCCTTAAAAACTCTATATATTCTTCTTTTTTTAGGTTATCAGAGTAAGCCACCTCACCATTAGAAGCATTGCTTATGGTAGAACTTCTTCCCTCTGATACAGTAAAAACTCTATTAGTATTATAAGGTGGATCGATGTATATTAAGTCGATTTTTGACTTATACTGTTTTAAAAGTTTGGATAAAGCTATAAAATTATCCCCTTTTATTAAAGTCGATTGCTTTTCATCTAAAGAAAAAGCTTCAAATGTACCTGCTTTTTTTAATATATCATTTTCATTTTTTTTGTTCTTATATTGTAAAAACATATCTATCCTTATAAGCTATATAAATAGTCCCTAAGCAATACTGCTGAAATTATAACCTCATCATCTTTAAAACCTTCTGTAATTTTTTTATACATTTTGTGTTTTCCTGGAATATATAATACTCCATCAAGTATTGAAATAACTTTTACATTATTATCAGTTTTTTTCATTTCATACCTCATAGTAGAAACAGCATCTTCAAATTGTGCGTTTTGGTGTCCACCAAAGTCAGTTAGAAATTTTGCTTCGCCTAAAATATAGGTATTGTTAAACTTCCCTATGAAATCTAAGCCTTTATCCCTTGCATACCCTAAATGTTCGCTAGCAAATTTAGCCATTGCAGCGTCGTTGGTATTGTAAATTATATTGTCATTTGAGTTTAAAAACTTCTCAGGATCTTTTGTAACTTCACAACCCAAAGTCCTACTGTTTATCCAATTTTCAAAAAGAGGACCGATTTGCCTATTAGTTTCTTTAGGCGCACTTGTTTTTTCTATAATTTCATCGATTCCCATTTCATAAAGTAGTCCTGTTAGTCTGGCCACCGTATTAGGGTTTCTTTCAATAGCTGTTTTATCCCTTTTAAGGTAAGCGACATAAGAGTCTTTAATAGGAAATACCTTTTGTTTTAGTAAAATTTTTACAAGTTCTTTATCATTCCTAGAATTAAATGCTCTTTCTAGATTTTCAATAGTTTTAGGAGATAACTCTCGCCTTAAATTAACCAACATCGGATATACTTTATATAATAAGTCAAGATAATTTCTTTGGTTTGCCAATTCTATACTTTTTTCAGTCCAGTAATTCATATTCTTATCCTCTTTTTCTTTCTCGAAATATTTTTTCCATTGTACTCGGTATGTTCCAGATCGATCACTTCCCAACCACCATACTTGTCAATATACTGCCTTTTAAGCTCATGATACTCTTCATCGTTTACATCTATAGTATCATACTCACTATAGTAATAAAAAGCCTTGCTGACTTCTTCAAACTCGCCTGAATCTTCATCATAGATTCAATTATATTTTTCTTCTGGTACAGCATTATCTATAACTTTACGCCTGTCTTCAGAAAGCCGCTACTAGGCAATCTTCCAAATTCCCTCTTGTCTTTTTAGCTGCTTTATTTTCCAATCTCTAATTGCTTTTTGATAAAGTCTTATTTCTCTTTTTTCAGCTCTTATAAGTTCTTTTTCCTTTACTGTTAGCTCTACTGTATAAGAATGATGTAGAGAGACGTGGAAAATTCGCAATTTCGAATACGATCGTCGATCGCCCACAAGCAGCTAATCGTCGAGAACGGCTCGGCGATTGGGAGGCAGATACAGTCGCTGGAAAAACAGGTAAAGCTTGCTTAGTGACACTGACCGACGACCGACCGCAAGGGTCGTTATTTACTCTGTAAACGTGTGCCTAAAAAGACGTCTAAACATATTTCTGAAGCGATCGTTGAGTTATTAAAAAACCGGCCACTTGAAACAATTACACCTGATCGTGGGAAAGAATTTAGTCGTCATCGTGAAATATCTAAGCAACTCTCTCTAGTAGAATTCTATTTCCCATTACCACATCACCCTTGGCAACGTGGAACGAATGAGAATATAAATGGTCTACTGCGCGAATATTTCCCAAAGACAACAGATATTAATCAATCAGATAATTACATCGCTGAAAAAGTCAGAGAAATTAATCTTCGTCCCTGTAAATGCCTGAATTGGAAAACACTATATGAGGTCTATCATTCTCAGTCGTTGCATTTGACTTGATAATTCGTCACATTAAAAAACCGAGAAATCAACATAACTGTCAATTTCTCGGTAAGCTATTAAATGATACTAGCTGATTAATCCGATTCTTTATCTAAGAATTCAATAATTCTTGGTGCAATGTCTTCAGCGTTGTGTAATGGCAAAAAGTGCGCACCATCTTCAACACCAAATGTTTCAAATTCACCCTCAACATAGGTATCAGATTTCTTAATCTGTTCTGGTGTTAATGAGAGGTCCTTATCACCGTAAATGGCTAAAACATCGGATTCAATGGTTCCGACCGTTGTCATAATATCCTCACTGTATTCAGGATTCAAGTTTGCACGGTAGATGTTCATTGTTGATGTCAAACGGCCATCACGTTTCAAGTCAGGCAACCAGTATTCATCGAAACCATCAGCACCGAAGTAAGTCTTAAATAATGACCAATCATCAGCAAAGAATAATTGTTCAGCTAAGTGATTGTCATTCAAAATCAAAAGCACGTACCATGCTTTGGTTAATTGACTAAAACCGCCATCTAAGTATGACGATGGATGACCAACACTCAGTGCTATAAAGGATTTGATGTCTTCCTTGTAACGATCTGCAAAGAACCAGGAAGCCACCGCACCCCAGTCATGACCCATTAAGTGTACCTTACCTACATTTAATTCTTTTAAGAATAAATGTAGGATTTCAGTTAAACGATCCAAACGCATCATTTCTAAATCTGGAATTTCACTTTCACCAAAACCTGGAAGATCGATGCGAATCGTACGGTACCCTGCGTCATTCAAAAGTGGATATAACTCGCGCCATGTCTTCAATGAATCTGGGAAACCATGAATCATGAAAACCAGTTCGCCACTTTCTGGTCCGTCAATTTCGTAATTAATATCGATACCTTTAATTGTTTTAACTGACATATCAATAACTTCCTTTCCTTTTATACTCACTGAATAGTACAGCGTGATCGTCGGTAAGTCAAAGAAAGAACATCACTATTTAGCGATCAATTCATTATTATCGTTATTACATGATTGTGAACATATTTGTCATTGAAACCTATTTCCATTTGTTTACAGATAACGGTTACATCATATATTGTAAAACGTTTAGAAACTATGAGATGATGGAGGATTTATTAGAATGAGAATTGAAAAAAATGTTCCAGATAAATACATCATGGCATACCAAGGCGGCATTGCTGTTGGGAAATCTGATATGATTGCTTTCCCTGAATCTACTGAAGATGTACAGGAAATCGTTAAACGTGCAAACGAAGAAGATGCTAAAATTGTGCCGATCGGTTCACAGACTGGTTTAGCAAAGGCATCCTATCCAAATAATGGCTCTTGGTTGATTAGCACGAGTGAAATGAATAAGATCCTTTCATTTGATGAAGAAACGCTGACATTGAATGTACAAGCCGGTGTTCGTCTACAAGATGTTATCGACTATCTGGCAGACACCGATTACTTCTACGCACCAGATCCTGGGCAAAAACGTGCTACAATCGGTGGTAATGTAAACACGAATGCTGGGGGAATGCGTGCCGTTCGCTACGGAGTAACGCGCGACAATATTCGTGGCTTTGATGTGGTATTGGCTAATGGTGAAACAATCCATTGTGGTAGTTTGAATAATAAAGATGCTTCAGGTTATGACTTGAAAGATTTATTCATCGGGTCAGAAGGTACTTTAGGGATTATTACTGAACTCCAATTAAAAGTGATTCCTCGCCCACGCTATGAAAAATCTATTCTCATCGGCTACAACAATGTGACTGAATCTGCACCTACAGTGGGCAACGTGCTTAAATCCACCCTACGCCCTGTAGCCATCGAATTATTAGAAGCGAACGGTGTCAAATTTTCAGAAGAATATATTAGCGAAAAAATTCCAGAAATTGCTGGTGGGGCTCAGATCCTTGTCACTTTAGCTGGTAGTAGCAAGAAGGATATTGATGATCAAATTGACGAATTGCTAAGCATTGCTACAGCAAACAATGCGATCGAGCATAAAGTCCTAGAGGACGAAGAACATGTCAGAACATGGAAGGTTCGTGACAATATTCTTACGGGTATTGCTGCAGCCGGAACTTGGAAAATGTACGACCCTTGTGTACCAACGAATCACTTTACCGATTTAGTTGCTGATGCGAAGAAGCTCGGTGAAGAATTAAATATCGACAGTGCCTTCTTCGGTCATGCCGGAGATGGTAATATCCACATCTGTGTGCTCCAACACGATTATTCTGATGAAGAATGGAAAGAATTATTAAGGACGTATGAAGATCGTCTCTACGATATGATTCGTGATTTTGGTGGTTTACCATCAGCTGAACATGCGATTGGTCGCGAGAAAAAACCATATTTCAAACGTTTCCACAACCAAGCTTACTTCGATGTACTATTAGCTGTTAAACATGCCTTAGATCCTAAGAACATGCTTAACCCAGGTGTAACGTACACGGATGACTAATATAGCAATTCAGTAATAGCAAATGAAAAGGACACTGAAAAAACAGTGTCCTTTTTGTTTACTTTCTTATTTGCGCTATTAATCAAAGTTATTCAACTGGTTGAAGCTATCAAGATGGTAGTGACCATCTTGATAGCGTACGATTGAGACACTCCCATTATCTAAAAATGTATCGAGCGAAAACTCCGGAATTAGCTCATGCAACATATTGCGAATCGTCATGCCGTGACTAACGATCAAGATATTCTGATCGGTTTCACGATGGCGCTGTGTGACTTCAATCAGGCCTTTTTCAACACGTGCCCAGAAGGTTAAGAAATCCTCAGCTTCGTGTTCAGGATCGATATCATGAAACCCATCTACCTGCCGACGAACCCGCTCATTGTCTGTCATTAACGCCGGATTAAAATGTGCACTAATGTATGTCGCCATATCGGCCCATATTGGTTCTGCATCTAATCCTTCCAGACTACCGAAATATTCCTCACGAAATTCCGGTAGCTGCTGTATCGAAATATCATCGGCTGTTGCAACGTTATGTGCAAGTATAATCTTCGCTGTTGCTACTGTTCGACTCAAATCACTCGTATATACGGCTGAAAATGGTACGTATTGCAATGCCTCACCCATTTTTGCGAGGGATTGTTTGCCTTCTTCCGTCAGCAACGCATCTGACCAGCCTTGCATACGATTATAGCGATTTAAGATCGTCTCACCGTGACGCATAAAATATAATTTGACACCTTTTGACATGGGCGCCCCCTTTCTTATCCTTGACTAATAATTCTTTAGCGCGCGATCAACCGAACGTTTCATATCGCGTTCTTTTAACGTTTGACGTTTGTCATACTGTTTCTTCCCTTTACCAATACCAATCAATACTTTAGCGTAACCGCGTTTAATATACATTTTCAATGGTACTAAGGTATAGCCCGTCTCCTGTGCTTTTTTGTCTAATTTTTTAATTTCACGTTTTTTTAATAGCAGTTTGCGCTGGCGCATTGGGTCGGCGTTAAAGATATTCCCTTCTTTGAACGGACTGATATGCATACCATACAGCCAAACTTCATTATCTTCAACGCGCGCAAAACCATCTTTGAGATTAACTTTGCCATTGCGCACTGATTTGATTTCAGTACCCGTCAGCACAATTCCTGCTTCGATTGTTTCTTCAATGGTAAAATCGTGTCGCGCCTTACGATTCGTCGCGACAACATTATCCTGTGTATGTGATTTTGCCATTTAATTCATCTCCTCTAATGTTTGCGTCTCGGTTTACCACCTTTACGCTGCGAAGAGTGGTTTGAACGCTGTCCATGTTGGTTACGTCCATGTCCACCTCTGGAACCATGCTTCCCTGTTCCTTTTTGATTAGCATGGCCGTGATTATTTGAGCGTTTGTGGTTAGATGGCGCATTGCCGTTTTCGTCGACCAATTGGAAATCAATCTGGCGAGACTCTGGATCCGCATCGATTAATTTCACTTTGATTGGTTCTCCAATGCGATAGATTTTACCTGTACGTTCACCAATTAAGAGTAAGTGATCTTGATCGAAGTTAAAGTAGTCTTCTTTTAATGTTGAAATATGAATTAATCCTTCAACTGTATTCTCTAACTCGACGAACATTCCAAAACCAGTGATGGAAGAAATAATTGCATCGAATGTTTCACCAATTTTATCGACCATGAATTCACTCTTCTTCATACTGTCAACTTCACGTTCGGCATCGATACTGCGGCGTTCCATCGTTGATGAGTGCTCTGCATTCTCTGCAATCTGTTCTGCCCATTTCTCCTGTGTATCATTATCAGGAACCTCTGTGAGATATTTGCGGATCAGACGATGAACCGTCAAGTCCGGATAACGACGAATTGGCGATGTGAAATGCGTATAGTCTGGTGCAGCCAACCCATAGTGTCCGAGTGGATCTACGGCGTATTTTGCTTGCTGCATGCTACGCAACATCATCATTTGAATAACTGGTTTAACCGGCTTTCCTTCAACATCCGCTAGCGTCTTTTGTAAATCCTTAGGCATTACTTTGCCATCCGTACTAGGGATATTCACACCTAATGCCTGTGCAAAAATCTTGAAGTCTTTGATACGATCCTCTTCAGGATGTTCATGAACACGATACATCATTGGCAGGTGACGTTTGGTATATTCACGAGCAACTGTCTCATTGGCCGCCAGCATAAATGACTCGATCATTCGTTCTGCGACACCACGGTCACGCACTTTAATATCGATCGGATGCCCCTCATCGTCAACAATAATCTTAGCTTCCGGTCTATCAAAATCAATAGCACCGCGACGATGACGCATCTGTTCTAAACGGCGATGCAATTCAGCCATATTATGCAATAAATCAACAATATCACTGTATTTCTCCGATAAAGCTGGATCAGCTTTTTCAACGATCGCATTAACATCATCATAGGTCATACGGTGATCAGAACGGATCAAACTTGGGCCAATCTTATAATCGAGAATATGACCAGAATCATTAATTTCCATCACACAACTCATTGCGAGGCGCTCTTGCCCTTCATTCAAAGAACAAATACCGTTCGACAAACGCTGTGGTAGCATTGGGACGACACGGTCGGTCAAATATACACTGGTGCCTCGCTCATAAGCTTCCTGATCAATGCCGCTACCTTCAGTGACATAATAGGAGACATCAGCAATATGGACACCGAGTTGATAATTCCCATTAGTTAGCATATTCAACGACACCGCATCGTCCAAGTCTTTGGATTCTGCCCCATCAATAGTAATGGTCATTTCATCGCGATAATCCGTACGTCCTTCACGGTCCTGATCGGTAATGTCTTCTGGTACGAGATTTGCTTCCTTTTGAACATCTTCTGGAAACTCGCTCGGAATATCGAACATCGATAATACGGCTAAAATGTCAGAACCTGGCGCATCTTTTGAGCCGATAATTTTATTAACGACCGCCTCGACACGCAATGGTTGATCGCTGTTCGGGAACTTATTGATATCACAAACTACAATCTCACCATTGACAGGATGTAATCCCTCCGCAGAGATGAAACATTCCATATTCTCGCAGCCTTTGTTTAGTGGACGAACCGTACCAATAAAACCTGTTTCACGTTTTGTGCGATCATCAAGTAAGGTAAATTCACCAGTCAATCGCGTATTTTTACGTTCAACAATAGCGACAATCTGTCCTGCAGGGTTAACGTTTTTTACATCATCGCCCTCTTTTTTGACTAGGACTTTGACGGTATCCTGGTTCATAGCACCGAACGTGTCGAATTTACCAACAAAAATATCGTTCTCTGATTCTTCGACACGAACGAAACCGAAACCTTTTTTATTCTGTCGGAAAGAGCCTTCTAATGTCTGTCCCGTTAATGGTAGATGCATCGTGCCAGCGCCACTAATGACAATTTCACGATCATTATCCATTGCTGCTACAAGACGTGCTAATCGTGTATATTCCTGACTCTCCTTCATTTGAAGGTGTTCGCTCAGTTGATGTAATGTTACGGGTTCATCCTGTTCGGAAAGGTATTGAATAATTTTTTGTCTAATTTCTTTATTTTCCACGATTTCACTTCCACTCACATTGCGCTAAAAAACTTAGCAAATCTTCTTGAAGTTGTCTGTGTGCACTTCCCACCGTCATGGCATGCTTACTTTCTGGATAGCGGTGGTGAGTAACGGGCACTTGGCCATCGAGTGTATCAGCAATTTCATCCACAATATCTGGATCTACCATCTCATCTTCACCCGCTGACGCTACGAAATACGGCTGTACCAAACGATGCAGATCTGTCTGAAGCGCATTAGTACATTCTGTAATCCGTTTTAATGATTCTAAGACACGCGGACGGAAAGATTCCAACTTCTCTTCCATCTCGTCATTATCGACTTTTTGTTGCTTCATCTGCATACGTGCAATTTCAATGAATCCCTCTGGCACATTGCTGTCAGCAGCATCGTGCTGCATGATTGGTGAACTGAAATTTCCGCCTGCAACTAAATTTGAATCATCAATTAACAGACGTGTGGCGATCATACCTCCGAGCGACAAACCAAACACAGCGATGCCATCCACATCATCCATCGCACGTAATTCTTCGACAGCTGCCTTGGCATCAGTAATCCATTCCTCTGGTGTAGCATCGAGGACATCACCGATATTACCTGTGCCATGTCCCGTAAAGTTAATCGCTTTGACAGTATATCCTGCACGGTTTAATGCTTTTGCTACTAAATTATGATCTACGCAGTTACTTGCGAAAGCATGAAGCAAAAGGACTGCGTGATGATTTTCACCTTTTAATGTAAATGGTGACATATTATTCCCCTCTCAAAAATAAAGCTCGGAAACTATTCCGAGCTGCATCGATTCTATACGGCTAATTTTGCTAATATCAGTGCTACAATCATAAATACTAAACCGAGAACACGAATCACTCGATCCATCGCTGCCTCAAAGCCTCTTGCTTTGCGTCGGCCACCGAGCGCTTGAGTTGAACCGGTAATATTGGCAGATGAGCTATTCTTCGATGGTTGAACAGCAACCGCTAATATCAATAGCACTGCTAATACGATAATGGTAATCGTTAATATTTCTTGCATGCTCTAATCCTCACTCCAGTCGAATCACTATCAAATTCTAACATACCGGCTCAGTAGACTCAATCATTACTGTGCCATTACGTTATCCTTTATAAGAAACAATCCAGCGTTTAATCAGATATATCGATAAACAGTCTATCCCAATAATCATCAATGCGCATAAAGCGAAAAAATACTCTGGCAAGATACGAATAATGGGATCCGTTACTGGGTTAAATAACCAATCATTATTATTAAATAACAAGTGATGAAAGGCGACGAACCATGTATTGAAATTAAATAAGGCGAGTATTGCGATCATTATTGGCGCAACCATTAGACTGCTCAATAAATACTGAGTGGTCATAGTCACATAGCGCTGTCGCCAATGCTTCACTAAAACATAAATGATCGGTGTTAATATCACGAAAACAATCAAAGCAATCATAAATAACTGTTTGACTTCCGCAAAGTGTGAAAGTGCTGATTGACTGCTCGGAAAGTCTGGCATTTCAAGTGTAGAGCGCCAGGGTAACACGAGATACCAAAGCATCTCCATATAATTGCTAAACATTACCCCAAACGACCATGGTAAACTTTGACTATCTCCGCTCAGCCATAAGGATAACGCCCATAATAGCGGTGAGACAACGATCGTTATAAATAGCCCCAACAACAGTGCCCATAGCCCGAGTGATAGTGCTTTAGCGGTGTTCATCAGCACACGCTGCATTATTTTTGCCACCAGGCGCTGAGCGCCTCGTAATCTTTGAAGACATGTGTCGGTTCAATACCTAACGTTTGAATGTCTTCTCGTGAATTGACACCTGTTTCAATCATCAATGTCTGAATGTTACTATTAATTCCAGCTTGAATATCTGTCTTTAAATTATCGCCGAGTAACATCGCTTCGTCTTTTAAAATTCCGAGGCGATCTAATGCCCCCTGGATAAAATTCTTCGACGGTTTCCCACAATTAATGTAGTCAACACCGCTTGTGGTCTTCAATAGTTCCCCAATTGAACCATTTCCTGGTAAAAATCCGTCTGCGGAAGGTAACTGTAAATCGGGATTAGTCAATAAGTAGGTGGCTCCTGATTGTAACGCCAATCCTGCCTGTGACAGCGTGCCATATGATGAATTAAAATCCATCCCTACCACGACGAAATCTTCATGTTTGGTTGTTTCTTTACGATTAACGGTCATTCCAGCATTTATCAACGTTTCATTGAGGTAGTCACTGCCGACTAGGAAAACTTCTGTGTCATCAATAGCTTTGTCTTCAGATTTGAGTATTTCCTTTGCGGTGAATAGTGTCGCATCAACGCTCGTATAGATGATATCTGCCGAAACGTGGATATCATGTTTCGTTGCTAAAGCTTCTTGAACTTCTTCAGGGCTACGCGATGCATTATTTGTCACAAATAGGAAAGGTGTCCCTTCGTCTTGTAACTGACGGATAAAATCAGCTGCACCTGGAATACGTGCATCGCCACGATAAATCGTACCATCCAAATCAATCAATAATGCTGTCATAACTTTATGATTCCTTCCTATCTAATGGATCTTAAAGGCTTGATGCTTATTATAATCTTTTGAGCGTCGTTTTTGACGTTTGCCTTTGTTGTATTTCTTCTGATAATTGCCATCATCATATTTATCATGGTATTTAAACTTCGGTTTACCATGTGACTTATGCTGTTTCTTTTTCTTCTTTTTATTATAGTTCTTACGTTTATGCGCTTTTTTCTTATTCTTTTCTTTGATCGATTCACTCTGCGCGATACGTTCATCGTTATCTCGTTCATGTTTCAATACAAAATACTCGCAGCCAAAGCTACAGTATTCTGTTAAGTAATCCTCAAGATAACGAATATCTTTATCAATCGGTGTGTCCGGTTGATTACCTTCATAAAATCCCTTCAATCGCAATTGACCGCCACTCCAATCGCCGACAAGGTAATCGTAGACATCAAACAGTGAGACGTAACGTTCGGAGAGATCCTCCAGTGAGAGCGCCTCTTGACTAGTAGCAGTCAAAATTGAGAAATATTGATCCTCAATATTCAAATGTTTATCATCACGCATTTTGACATGTGCTTTCGTATAATGCGTGGCTGTTGATGATTCAGTGCTCACACTATTCCCCCTTTACGGTTTGATGATGAATATATTGACCTAGAACGTCACGTAAAAATAGATCGCTCCAGATTTTTCCTGGTGTCTGATGCAACACGCTGAAAAACGGCAAAAACGTGAGATGGTCGACCGTTACCAGTCGATACATACGAGTAGGTACAATTGTATTTTCAGTGATTGGATCAGAAAACATTAACTCTCCGAATACATTACCACGGAACCCCAGACCAATAATCTGTTGATACTGCAGATCATCATGTAGCGTCTGCACAGCAGGCATGAGATTATTCAATAGTTGTTCACCACTAACTTCCAATTCAATCAGTCGCATCGGATGTGGCAAACAATCATGCAGCATCTGTCGATTAATTTCGCCCTTAGGTAAGGATGTTAAAAATAACCCAGAATGCAATAGAGCAATATCTGCACCTGTTTCTTTTTTGATTGCATGGACAGTGTATTGCTGTAGCAGATTTAATTTTGTTTCGTTATTTTTTAGCGCTTTATCTATCTCACCCACGACAGATTGTACTAATTTTTGATCCCCTTTTGCATGCCACGAAGCGACAATTTCAGCTTCGTCAGGGACAGCTGGTAAATCCTTTAGTGGTAATAATACTTCCGAGAGTGCTTGATCCCGAGACCCATGTAAGAAGTCATCGTAATCAATTGTTAGATGCCCGAGATAGGTGCCAAATTTCCCGCCACCTGTCAATAAAGTATCATTGATCCACTCACCATTTTCAAGCGTATGATGCGTATGCGAACCAAAGATGACATCGATTTCTGAGAATTTCTGTGCTAGACGTTCATCCTCTTTAATTCCTAAATGACTCAAAAATAGAATCATATCTGGGTGTTCCTGGTTTTTAATATCCGTTAACACATCTGTAATTGTCTCATCAATGGCAGTTTGATCCCATCCCAGAACATCATAAGAGAGCGGATAAATAGCGGTGAGACCAAATACCGCAACCTTTATGCCTGTTGGTAATATCAGGATATGATACTTTTCAGTAAACGCTGGGCGTTCCTGTGTTTGATGGTCAAATAAGTTACTCAATACAACGGGAAACTCAGCATCATCATATAAATGAACTAATTCATCATGAGATAGTCCGATGCCTTCATTATTCCCAATCGTCGCAGCGTCGATGGGCAATTCATTCAGTAATTGCACCATATTTTTACCCTTTTCAGCTTCTGTCCATGATTCAAAACGGTCCATACAGTCACCGAGATCAAAAAAAAGCACATCATCTCCCTGCGCTATCAGTCGCTCTTTTTCGTGCTGATAGTAGTCCTGAACGCGTGGCCAATAATCGAGATGTGAATGCCAATCATTGGTATGAAAAATATGTATCTGATGACTCAAGAATGACCATCCTTCGGACAACTATAATCTATTCTGTGATGCGTGACTCAGCAGCAGTCTTATAGAATACTGCATCAATAATGTAAAAGCGAATCATCATTCCGATAGTAAAGACTACCATTAGCACAGAGCCGATGACCAATACAAGATTTGGTAACCACTGATTAATATTTCCGAGTATGCCACCTAGTAATGCTGTCATACCGAAAACAATAAGATTCCCTGCGACTAATTGCAAAACAAGTACTAACTCTAAACCAATATACTTCAATACATGTCCTTTGATCGTATTAAAAGCAGAACGAATCACTTCAAAAGTGCCAAGATTCATTTTATCTTTTAAGACAAAATCCGTAAATGCCATAATTGCATTTAACCAAATTGAACTGACTATGATCGCAGCTGCCATTAAGATAGCAAAAATCAATACGATCCCCGCACCTATCTCCACATTGCCACTGATCAATAAGGTTGGACCACCAACTAGCCCAAAAATGATCGTACCAATAATCACGGGCAAACTCACAATGATCCCCTTAACCAGTACAACTAAAACATTTCGAACAGGATGTTCAGTGATTGGTGCAAAAAATGTTTTAATATTGAAAGGCTCCTTATTAGCGAGATTTAAAAAATTCCATTTGAATCCCATGCCAATGAATAAGCGTGGTAATCCTCTCAATAGTAAAAAGATAATGACACTTAACGTTTGAGTAAACAGGCTATCAAAGTCACTGATCATCGATCCTGTAGTAATCACTAAAAAACCGCTAAACATTGATTGAATAACAATCAATAGTAAAAACATCAAGACACTTTTTGACACGACAGATCCCCATTCATCTTTTAGGATACGGTCGGCGGTATGACGAATTTCATTATTCTTCAACATGATGTTCACCTCTCATAAACACTTGGAAACGAGTTATCATATTTATTGTAGGCACTATCAATCGATCGTGTCAATCAATTAGACAATACAAAAAACGCGACCACATATTAATTGTAGCCGCGTTCGTATTAGTCATTATGGACTAACTTTTAAAAATGTTTATTGCTTATTTGTTTAAGTTGTAGAATGATTTCACACCATCATACTGTGCATTTTCAGCCAATTCATCTTCGATACGGAGTAATTGGTTGTATTTAGCAATACGGTCAGTACGTGATAATGAACCAGTCTTAATCTGACCAGCGTTTGTAGCTACTGCGATGTCAGCAATTGTTGCATCTTCAGTTTCACCAGAACGGTGTGAAACAACTGCAGTGTAGCCAGCGCGTTTAGCCATTTCGATAGCATTGAATGTTTCAGTCAATGTACCGATTTGGTTAACCTTGATCAAGATAGAGTTAGAAACGCCTTTTTCGATACCGTCAGCCAAACGTTTAGTGTTAGTTACGAACAAGTCGTCACCAACCAATTGTACTTTGTCGCCTAAGCGGTCAGTTAAAACTTTCCAGCCTTCCCAGTCATCTTCGTCCATACCGTCTTCGATAGTGATTAATGGGAATTTTTCAACGAGAGAAGCGATGTAGTCTACTTGTTCTTCAGCAGAACGTTTAGGAGCGTCAGCACCTTCGAACTTGCTGTAGTCGTAAACACCGTTTTCGTAGAATTCAGAAGCTGCAATGTCCAAACCTAAGAAGATATCTTCACCTGGTTTGTATCCAGCAGTTTCGATAGCTTTAACGATTGTTGCCAATGCGTCATCAGCACTGTCAAATGCAGGTGCGAAACCACCTTCGTCACCGACAGCAGTTTCTAAACCACGTTCAGATAATAATTTCTTCAATGTGTGGAAAGTTTCAGCACCCCAACGTAATGCTTCTTTGAATGAAGGTGCGCCTGCAGGAACGATCATGAATTCCTGGAAAGCGATAGGTGCGTCAGAGTGAGAACCACCGTTAACGATGTTCATCATTGGTGTTGGCAATACTTTAGCGTTGAAACCACCGAGGTAGTTGTAAAGTGGCAAGCCAACTTCTTCAGCAGCTGCACGAGCAACAGCTAAAGATACACCCAAGATAGCGTTCGCACCGAGTTTACCTTTGTTTTCAGTACCGTCCAATTCAATCATTGTTTGGTCGATCAAAGCTTGTTCAGTAACTTCTAAACCGATAACAGCATCAGCGATTTGTTCGTTAACGTTATCAACAGCTTTGGTAACACCTTTACCCATGTAGCGGTCTTTGTCACCATCACGAAGTTCTACAGCTTCGTATTGTCCAGTAGAAGCTCCAGAAGGAACCATACCGCGACCGAAAGCACCTGTTTCAGTAAGAACTTCAACTTCGATTGTTGGGTTACCACGGGAGTCTAAAACTTCGCGTGCGTAAACATCTGTAATTAATGACATATTAGCTATTTTCCTCCTAAATGTTTATTTCAGTGAATTTTCTTATTCAGCAGCATTAACCAAAGCAGTGAAGCTGTCTACTTCAAGACTAGCGCCACCAACTAAAGCGCCGTCAATGTTTTCCTGTACGAGAATATCATCAACAGTAGCTGGTTTAACAGAACCACCGTAAAGAATGCGAGTTTCTTCTGCAACATCAGCGCTGTAGATATCAGCAACAACTTCACGAATTGCTGCACAAATTTCTTCAGCATCTTCTGGAGAAGCACTCTTACCAGTTCCAATTGCCCAGATTGGTTCGTAGGCAATAACAGCTTCTTTAGCTTGTTCTTCTGATAAACCTTCTAAAGCTGCACGGATTTGGCCAGAGATAAATTCTTTCGCTTCGCCTGCTTCACGTTGTTCTAAGGTTTCACCACAGCAGATGATTGGTGTTGCACCTTCAGCAAAAATAGCTTTAGCTTTCTTGTTGATATCTTCATCCGTTTCACCGAAGCCTTGACGACGTTCAGAGTGACCGATAATGATGTAGTCAACACCGAGATCAGCTAATGCTTCTGGACTTGTTTCACCAGTGAAAGCACCGCTCTTTTCAAAGTAAGCGTTCTGTGCTCCAACCTTGATTTGGGTATCTTTTGTTTCTTCAACAAGGTGTTGGACAAACAATGTTGGTGGGCAAACTAATACTTCAGCTTTCTTTTCAGAATCAAGTGCTTCTTTTAAGCCGCTGATGAAGTCATGTGCTTCAGCAGCGTTTTTGTTCATTTTCCAATTGCCGGCAATTAATACACGACGCATAAATTGTCCTCCTTCAAGTGACTATCAAGTGACTATTTATTAGATAATGCAGCGACACCAGGTAATTCTTTGCCTTCCAAGAATTGCATAGATGCGCCCCCACCAGTTGAAATGTGAGAGAATTTATCAGCAAATCCGGAATTCTTAGCAGCAGATGCAGAGTCCCCACCACCAACGATAGAGATAGCATCAGAATCTGCGATCGCTTTGCAGACACCGTTAGTACCTTTTGCAAAAGCGTTCATTTCGAATACACCCATTGGTCCGTTCCAAACGACAGTCTTCGCGTCATCCAAGATTTCCTTGAATGCCTCAACAGTAGCTGGACCACAGTCCAACCCTTCCCAGTCATCTGGAATTTCGTTAATAGCAACAACTTTAGTATTAGCGTCTTCAGAGAAGTCATCAGCTACTACAATATCGCTTGGTAATACTAATTTGTCACCTGCACGTTCTAACAATTCTTTAGCTAATGGGATCTTATCTTCTTCAAGCAAGGATTTACCGATACCGTAGCCTTGAGCTTTAAGGAAGGTATAAGCCATCCCACCACCAATTAAGACTTTATCAGCTTTTTGGAGTAATGATTCGATCACATCAATCTTGTCAGAAACTTTTGCACCACCTAAAATGGCAACGAATGGACGTTCTGGGTCATTAACTGCATCACCCAAGAATTTCAATTCTTTTTCTAACAAGAAACCTGCAACAGCTTCATCGATATTTTCAGAAATACCAACATTAGAAGCGTGTGCACGGTGAGCGGTACCGAAAGCATCATTGACGAAAACGTCACCTAAAGATGCCCAGTATTTACCTAATTCAGGGTCATTGCCTGATTCTTTCTTATCATCGATGTCTTCAAAACGTGTGTTCTCAAACAAGAGAACTTCACCTTCGCTAAGTTCATCGATTGCGTTTTCAAGTGCTTCACCACGTGTTTCTGGCACAAAACGTACCTCTTGACCGAGAAGTTCAGACAAGTGTTCTGCAACGGGTGCCATACTCTTGCCTTCTTTGTCTTCTTCTGTTTTCACACGACCTAAGTGTGAGAAGAGAATCAATTTACCTTCGTGATCTAATACGTATTTGATGGTTGGTAACGCTTGTACCATACGGTTGTCATCGCCAACAGCTCCATCTTTCATTGGGACGTTGAAGTCCACACGCATTAACACTTTTTTGCCTTTTAATTCAATATCTTCAATGGTTTTCTTAGCCATTAAAAGACAACCTCCTTCAGATGTGATCTATCTGTTCTACAAAAAAAGCGAGAAGCGCGAAGCTTCCCGCTTTTCGTTGTGTGTCAAGCTATCTTATCGAAATTAAGCTTGTGAACCGAATTCTTCAAGCGTACGAACCATGTTCGCAGTGAATCCAGATTCGTTGTCGTACCAAGCAGCAACTTCAACTAATTGAGTACCGTCATCAGCTGTCAATACAGTTGTTTGGGTAGCGTCGAAGATAGAACCAACTTGAGTACTGATTACATCAGAAGAAACGATTTCGTCTTCAGTGTAAGCAAATGCTTCGTTAGCATATTTCTTAACAGCTGCGTTGATTTCTTCAGCAGTTAAGTCTTGTTTACCTAATACACAGTAGAAGGTACAAATAGAACCAGTAATTGTAGGTACACGGAATGCTGCACCGTCAACTTTACCGTTTACGCTAGGGATAACTTTACCAGTTGCTTTAGCGGCACCAGTAGAAGCTGGGATAATGTTGGCAGCACCTGCACGGTTTTTACGTCCACCTGGTTTGTCCTGAAGTGCTTGGGTAGAAGTGTAAGAGTGGATAGTTGACATGTTACCAACTTTAACACCGAATTCTTTTTCCAAAGCGTTAACTACTGGAGCCAAGCAGTTTGTAGTACATGAAGCTGCAGAGATGATCTTGTCATCAGCAGTGATGATGTCGTTGTTAACACCGTAAACGATAGTCTTAGTTACATCATCTTTAGCTGGAGCAGAGATCAAGACTTTCTTAGCACCTGCGTCTAAGTGAGCTTGAGATTTTTCAGCTGAAGTGTAGAAACCAGTTGATTCCAACACGATGTCAATGTCCAAGTCTCCCCATGGGCAGTTAGCAGCATCGCGTTCTGCGAATACTTTAACTTCTTTGCCGTCTACAACTAAAGCGTCATCTTTAGCTTCGATGTCGTGTTCGAAACGTCCGTGAGCTGTGTCATATTTCAACAAGTAAGCTAAGTCTTCTGGAGCGGTCAAGTCGTTGATTGCAACAACTTCGATGTCGCTAGAAACTTCAGTAATACGACGGAATGCCAAGCGTCCGATACGTCCAAAACCATTGATTGCTACTCTAACCATGAATGAATTTCCTCCTTAAGAAAATTAACATGCAATAAACATTTTATTTTAGATGGGTCTCCCCATTTAAAACCGATTGAGCGCACGTTTCATCGATAAAAATTACCGATTGTGGCGGTGCGAGCCGTAAATAAGCAGCCAAGGCATCAGCTTTTTCCTGACCGACTGCCACTAGAATAGGTAATGCAACTGACTGCAAGTCCTCTAAATGCATCCCAATTCTAGGAATACTGTATAGGATATTACCCTGCTTGTCAAAGAAACTACCGAACACCTCACCAACCGCATTTTGCTGGGTGATCTCTTCAATAACTGACGTTGACAAGTGACGTCGTGATGCCATCTGATGTGCATCACCAACACCATAGAGTACAACATCTGAGCGTTTCAGTAATTGTAGTGTTTCCCCGATTGCAGGTTCACGCTCTAACACTTTAACGCTCTCTTCACTCATCATTTCTGGGCTATATAACACGTGTGCCTGACCGTTCAAACAGTCTGCTAATCGTTCTGTGATTGTATTAGCCTGTATATCAGTCGTTTCCGGCAAACCACCACGTGCTGCGACGACGTCAAACGTGCGATTCTGTCGCAATAAATCTCCAGAAATTTTTGAGACCATTTGACTGAGTGTTGTCCCACCAGCCACAGCGATCGTGCAGTGCCCAGCATCGAGCATCCGATCCATATATCTAGACACTGCAATCCCCATCTGTGACCAAATACCTACCGCATCTGAAGCATCACTAGAAATTACATAAAATTCAGAGTGATCGAATCGTTGACGGCAAGCCTGCTCGAGACGATGATTTGTCATTTGAGAACCTGAATCGAAGAGCACTAACTCAGCGACTAGCTGGCGACCACTCTCCGTAATCGTCATGCCGTTGACTGTAACTGAAATTAGCCCCTGCTTCTTCAATAGGTCGATATCCTTCCTGAGCGGACGCTCCGTCACTTCAAGCATTTCTGCAAGTAACTTACGTCCAATTGGGCCGTATCGAATCACTGTTTGAAGAACCTTCATTCGCCGTTGATAGGCTGCCGATAACTCCGGCACAATCGTTGTTAGATTTTCAAAATCCGCATTCATTCTATCACTCTCTGTAATGTCGTGGGCAGATGTTGTCCTATAGGTCATTTTTTGACCAGCAGTGTGAAAATTTTTTGAAGAGTCGAAGCTCCTCTCATTCACACGTTTAGTATATCAACTCTTGTTCAGAGTTGCAAGTTTTTTCACGAAAAAACGCGCATTGCACATGCAACACGCGTTTGATGAAGATCAATTAGTTTTCTTTTAATTCACTATTATTAACCATGATGTGGTCAATAATACCGTATTCCTTGGCTTCTTCTGCCGTTAGCCAGTGGTCACGATCGGTATCCTTTTCAACTTCTTCTATAGATTTACCCGTGGATTCAGAAATAATACGGTGTAAGTTCTTCTTCGTTTTTAGGATATGCTCTGCTGCGATTTCAATTTCTGTCGCCTGACCTTGTGCACCGCCCAATGGTTGGTGGATGAGTACTTCTGAATTAGGTAATGCATAGCGTTTACCCTTAGTACCAGCCATTAAGAAAATAGATCCCATCGATGCGGCCATACCTGTTACGATAGTTACAACATCAGAATTAATGAATTGCATCGTATCGTAAATGGCCAAGCCAGCTGTTACTGATCCACCTGGGGAGTTAATGTAGAGATAAATATCTTTATCTGGAGATTGGGCATCTAGGAATAGTAACTGTGCAATAATTGAGTTAGCGAGGTCATCATTAACTTCGCCACTCAACATAATAATACGGTCTTTTAATAAACGTGAGTAAATGTCATAAGCACGTTCCCCACGAGATGATTGTTCAATAACTGTTGGAACTAAATTCATCGGTTATTCCTCCTTAAATCGATTACTACATGAGTTAGTATAGCTAATTAGTCAATAATGGTCAAATAATATTGATTAATCCTTTAATTTTCTTTTTGCTTTTGCCATTTTGTGACCTCTTCTCGAAAATCGCTGATTAAGTATAAAGAGCCGTAACATAGCAACAAGTCATCGGATTGCAAATGCGTCATTGCTTGCTCAAATGCTGTCGACACAGAATCACAGACATGCACAGGACGATCAGAATAAGCACTAATTTTTTCCTTTAATATGCTAGGATCTAGGCTGCGCGGTAAATCCTGAACTGATAGTACATAATACTCATCAATCAGCGGCGCCATCTGCGGTATCATATCATCAATAGCTTTTTCCTTCATCGTAGCAGTCACACCAATAATGCGCCTATCACTGTAATATTGTTTCAAAGTGTGCACCAAAGCTTCGATACCCTGAGGATTATGTGCACCATCAACAATAATCAACGGCTGTTCATTCACGCACTCCATACGTCCCGGCCAACGCGTGTTGCGAATACCAGTATGAATATGCTCAGAAGAAATATCAAAAATCCCCTTCTCATTCAATAATTGTAATGTCTCAATTGCTGTAAGCGCATTGATGATCTGATGATCGCCCAATAAGTTTAATTGGAGCTCAGATAGTTCTTTATAGTCAAAGGTTTGGCCAGCAACCGTTTGCGCATGAATCGTTAACTGCTCATGATCCGGGACAATATATTCCGATTGATGAGATTCAGCTGTCGTACGGATAACATGCATCACCTCTTCATCCTGTGGGTAACACACAACGGGTACGTGCGACTTGATAATGCCTGCTTTTTGTTCAGCAATGGCTTCAATCGTCTCACCTAAAATTTCCATATGGTCGTATCCAATGTGTGTAATAACCGAAACTAACGGTTGATCGATAACATTTGTTGCATCGAGTAATCCCCCAAGACCGACTTCTATAATCGCAACATCCACTTGCTTGCGATAGAAATACCAAAATGCCAAAACAGTGAACCACTCAAACTCACTGAGTTGTACATTTTCTGGTACTAATTGTTCACGCATTTCATCAGAGTAGCGTGCAATATCTGCATCAGAAATATATGTTTCATTAATACGTATACGTTCATTGAATTCATAGAGCGATGGTGATGTAAAAAGTCCAACACGATAGCCAGCATTTTCCAAAACCGTCTGCATCATTTTAGCGGTCGATCCTTTACCATTTGTTCCTGCAATGTGAATTGTTTTGATACGGTTTTGCGGTTCACCTAAAATATCGCACGCACGACGAATCTCTGTCATCCCTTGGCGTTGTTCCGGGTGATCTGGAATATTCATCGCTTTAACTGCTGTATCATAATCCATAAGCTACTGCCTACCTCCACTCTAAATTTTGTACTCCTTAACTAACACTTTGTCATTATAATACAATTTTAATTGGTTTTTTACGTATTTTCTGCTACAATACCCAAGATGATAGATAAGAAATCTTGTAGGGGAGTAACCAGCAGTTATGCTGCGATAGTATCAACAATAACATGCAGTTTTTACTGCTGGTACTATCTGAAAAGGTAAGACCTGCGATATCCGATCGGTGGGTATCGCAGGTCATTTTTTATCTTAAATCTAAATTTGTATATAAGGAAAAGGAGTGATGTGGAATGGCAACAGAATCGTCTAATGAAAAGTATTTTACCGTTGAAGCTGATGCTGCATTGAAGGCCTTCGATGTTACTGAAGAGGGTCTATCTAGTAGTGAAGTCGAGCAACGTAAAGAAAAATACGGGACTAATGAGATTCAAGAAGGCGAAACGCGTTCTACCTTCCAGAAATTCATCGATCAGTTTAAAGATGCGATGATTATCATCTTATTAATCGCCGCTGCACTATCCGTTGTTTTAGAAGGACTTCATGGGTTAGTTGACGCAATCGTTATTTTAATCGTTGTTATTATCAATGCGGTATTGGGGGTTATCCAAGAAAACCGTGCAGAAGATGCGATTAATTCATTACGTGAGATGTCATCACCTAAAGCAAAAGTAAGACGTGATGGTGACACTAAGTCAATTGACTCTAGAAATATTGTACCTGGTGATATCGTGGTGTTAGAAGCTGGGGATATTGTACCAGCAGATATGCGTTTGATTACATCTAATTCACTACAAGTTGAAGAAGCTGCATTGACCGGTGAATCTGTACCAGTCGACAAAGATACTAACGTTGTTGATGCTGAGGCTGGTATCGGTGACCGTATTAATATGGCATTCTCTTCAACAAACGTGACATACGGTCGTGGTATCGGTGTAGTAACCGCTACGGGTATGGATACCGAAGTCGGTAATATCGCTACGATGATTGAAAACTCTGAAGAGAAACAAACACCACTACAGCGTGATATGGCACGTTTGACCCGCTTCTTAACATGGGCGATCGTGATCATCTCCGTCGTAATCTTCGGTATCGGTGTATTGGAAGGTCGCGAATGGATTAGTATGTTATTGACTGCTATTTCCGTTGCAGTGGCTGCTTTACCAGAAGGTTTACCAGCCATCTCTACGATTATCTTGGCTTTGGGTACGCAAAAAATGGCTGACCGCAATGCCCTGGTACGTAAATTACCAGCTGTTGAAACGCTCGGTGGTACACAGGTCATTGCCTCAGACAAAACAGGTACCCTAACACAGAACAAGATGACCATCGAAAAAGTTTACTACAATGGTGAACTTCACGATGCGAACGAAGATATTGATTTCGATGAACCAATCTTCAAAATTATGAACTTCGCAAACGATACAACCATAAGTAACGACGGTTCATTAGCTGGTGACCCAACAGAAACAGCAATGATCCAATTCGGTATTGATAAAGGCTTTGACCTCAAAGCTGCGCTCGATGAACGCCCACGTGTTGGCGAGATCGCTTTCGATTCTGCGCGTAAAATGTCAACAACGATTCACCCAGCGAAAGCTGAAGATGAATCTAACGGTAAGTTCGTTGTCATGACAAAAGGTGCGCCGGATGTCCTACTCGACAACTGTACGCAGTACTACCACAACGGTAAGGTTGAGCCTTTGACAGATGACGTCCGTGACCAAATCTTGAAACAAAATGAAGAGTTGGCACAGGACGCTTTCCGCGTGTTAGCAATGGCATTTAAGTTCATCCCTGAAGAAAAAGATAAGTACATCTCCGAAGAGGAAGAACGCGACTTGATCTTTGCAGGTATGGTTGGGGAAATCGACCCTGAACGTCCAGAAGCTAAAGATGCCATCGCGCAAGCAAACAGTGCAGGTATTCGCGTGGTAATGATTACTGGGGACCACCCTGTGACAGCTTTTGCGATTGCTAAACGTCTCGGTATTGCTGAAGAAAGCGACGCCTTTGAAGACGTTGTTATGACAGGTAAAGAACTCGATAAACTTTCTGACGAAGAGCTTCAAGAACGCGTGGCTGAATATAAAGTTTACGCACGTGTCGCACCTGAGCACAAAGTTCGTATCGTTAAAGCATGGCAGTCTGACAAACACAACAAGATTGTAGCCATGACTGGTGACGGTGTTAACGACGCGCCATCCTTGAAGCAAGCTGATATCGGTATCGGTATGGGTATCACGGGTACAGAAGTATCTAAAGGTGCTTCCGATATGGTCTTAGCGGATGATAACTTTGCAACTATCGTTACTGCTGTTGAAGAAGGACGTAAAGTCTTCTCCAATATCCAAAAAGCTGTGCAATACCTATTATCTGCTAACTTAGGTGAGGTATTGACAATCGGTGTTGCAACATTGATCGGTTGGGAAATTTTGGAACCAATTCATATTTTATGGATTAACTTGGTAACTGATACGTTCCCTGCAATTGCTCTCGGACTTGAAAAAGCTGAAAATGATGTGATGGAACATGAACCTCGCGGACAGAAAACTAACCTTCTATCTCGAGGTGTTATGCCAAGTATCTTCTATCAAGGATTGTACGAAGGTGGTATTACTCTCTTCGTTTACTGGTTCGCCCTCAACATTTTAAATGTCGAAATGATTGATGGTATCTATCCTGACGCTGAAGCAATGGCCTTTATGACCCTATGTTTCATTCAGTTAGTCCACGCTTTCAACTGTAAGTCTGTGTTTAAGTCATTGTTTGCGAAGAATCCATTCGACAACAAGTCATTTAACATTGGTATTGTAGTTTCTACATTACTCTTGTTAGTGACTGTGTTTGTACCTGGTATCAACGATATCTTTGGTACAAACCATCTCATTGATGACCCAATGGCTGGTAAAATGTGGTTAGTTATTATTCTTTCTGCCGCATCTATCCTGGTATACGTCGAAGTGATTAAATGGATTATGCGTGCTTCTGGCTACGCTGAACGTGCTGAACATTAATAATTAATAGTTAAATACTGAGATAAAAGAAAATGCGAGAAGAGCTGATGACTCCTCTCGCATTTTTTGTATGTTTTTTATCTTTCGTTATATTAGCGCATCGTAACAAATTCTTCACTGCTGGTTGGATGAATTGCAATAGTACGGTCAAAGTCCGCTTTCGTTGCGCCCATCTGAATCGCTACAGCGAAGCCTTCAATCATTTCAGCGACATCGCTACCGATGCCCCAGAGTCCAACGACACGTTCATCTTCACCGACCGTAACAAGCTTCATAATCGTCTGCTCACGATGATCACCTAAGCCGGTACGCATTGTTGTAAAGCGACTACGATAGACTTTAATTGGTTGGTCGGCATATTTCTCACGCGCCTGTTCTTCACTCAATCCAACTTTACCAATTTCTGGGTGCGTGAAGAGTACAGTTGGTACACCTTCATAATCCACACGGAAAGGTTCAGCATCATTAAATAGTTCATCCGCCAACGTACGTCCCGCTTTAATAGCGACTGGGGTCAAGTCAGCTTTACCGATAATATCCCCTAAGGCATAAACACCTTCAACGTTCGTACGGTGATACGCATTAACTTTCACGTGACCGCATTCCGTTAACTCCACATCTGTATTTTCAATACCGATTCGATCTGTATTTGGTCGACGTCCAACGGCATACAAGACCCGTTCGGCATCGACGCTGTCACCTTCTTCAAATGCGACGGTGTAGCCTTTATCTTGTTGTTTAATGCTGGACACATTGTGGTTCTTCAAGATATGAATACCAGCACCTTCCATATGCTCAACCAATTTCTCAATAATTTCTTGATCGAAACTACGCATTGGTAAGTCATGGCGAATAACTAAGGTCGTATCAACACCAAGCCCATTTAACAAGCCGGCAATTTCCAACGCCACATAACCTGCACCGACTAATACCACAGATTCTGGTAAGTCCTCCCACGTAAAGAAATCATCAGAAGTCTCTACATACTCAATTCCTTCCTCATCTGGCAAGGCAATATGTGAACCAGCTGTGATGGCGATATGTGGTGCTGTATAAGTCTCATCTCCGACACGAAGCGTATGATTATCTACAAATTCAGCATGACCTTTCAAAAATTCAGTACCGCGGGATTCAAAACCATTAAAATATGATTGATGCGTACGTGCAATATATGCTTCACGATTCTTCTTCATTACATGATAGTCAAAGCCATCAATAGTGGATGTAATCCCGAAATCTGCAGCGTATAAACGCGTATTATTTATCAATTGTGAACCAAACCAAGCAATCTTTTTAGGAACACAACCACGGTTTACACATGTCCCACCGACTGCATCTTCCTCAATAATTAATGACTTTGCGCCATATTCAGCAGCACGGTTAGCAGAGGCAATTCCCCCACTCCCGCCGCCGATAACGATAAAATCATATGTCTTCATATATTTCACCTCGCTCCTAGTGTAACACATTTTCATTCAATAATTTTCAAGAGAAGTTTTCACAATCATTTCTTAATATTCCTTGAAAATTATCAAAAACACTTTGCCGATTCACTAAAAATCGAGTAAAGTAGATAGGACCGATTATTTTTACGCAAAAGGTGGCTAATTGTTTCATGGAACCAAAATTGTCGTGGCATTTACAGCATATCTTGCTGATCTTATTATTAATTGGGTTAATGCTACCCTTTTATATGGGATTGATCATTTTTTTGGTTATCTTAGCGATCCTATTCTTTTCACATATGCTCTCAGACAGTTTGCTGCCTGAACAACCACTCGAAACCATTCTCTGGTTATTTATTTTCTATAGTTTGGTCATCGCGATTATTAATTTGAATGCGGCCGGTGTGCTTGTTTCACTCGCTGTACTCGTTGCGATGATATTTTTCAATTACTATACGAAAAATGTACGGCCGTCCTTTCTAGAAACGCTAATCGATTTCCTCGTTGGCGCTAGTATGCTGCTATCCGTATTTGCAATACTTGAGTACCTAAAGGTTATTCCGCAGTGGAACTATACATTCATCTCTGAAGCTTTAGCACGTACATGGAGTAATCGTTCCGAAGCAACCTTTTTTAATCCGAATTACTACGCAATGATGCTGGAATTTTTCCTAACCGCTATCATTTATCGTTTTGTCGAATCCAAGAATAAAAAGCATAAACTCGCTTATCTACTAATTGGTAGTCTAAACGTGACAGCAGTGTTACTGACTGGTAGCCGAACACCATTCATGGTCATCCCAGTCGTCATGTTCATCTTCCTATACATTACTGGATATAAGAAGCAAGCGATCGGCGGTGTCGGTGCTGTCGCACTGCTACTTGTGATTGCTGGTATCCTCGGTTACTTGCCACGTATTGATAGTATTGAATGGGCGCTCGCCGATCGTATAAGTATCTGGATCAATGCCTTACGAGGTATTCGCGATAATTTTTGGTTTGGCCAAGGATTCATGCCATATATGCATTTATCAACGTATTATGGTTATCCTTTCAAACCCCATTCTCATAATCTCTATCTTGAGATCTTATTGAGTTTTGGTGTCATCGGTTCATCCCTATTCGCCATGCCAGTTGTACATATGACTCGCTTAATTAATGCGCTACGTGCCTATCCGACACTCAGGCCACAGCTCGCACTCTATTGTAGTATGATCGCTTGCGTGCTTGTGCACGGAATTATGGATGTGCCTATTCTATGGTTCCAAACAGGCTTCGTCTTCTTATTTGTCATTCTCACCGCACCGAACGTGTATCGCTATGCCAGTACACATCAACTCGGTGATGACCCCTATCCATTACGTCACTTAGATGAGTGATCAACTAACCAAAAAAGGCTCCTGCAATCAGCGCAGGAGCCTTTTCTGTGTTGTTTGTATTGTTTTTGTTGTTAGGTTTGTTAAGTATTTGTTGTGTTGTTATGAGTGATAGATATTAGTTATTATTGGTCATTCGCATTAGACAAAGGTTTAAACTTCCAATCCTTCACTTCTGGGAGGTCTTCGCCATATTCACGGATATATTTACGGTGTTTAGCAAGCAGTGCTGCTTGTTCATCGATAAAAGCTTGCTCTTCTGAACCGTAGATAATTTCCGCTGCCTGTTTTGCTAAGTGGAAACGATCTAATTCATTAAGTACACGCATATCGAAAGGCGTTGTAATATCCCCTTCTTCTAAGTAGCCGTGAACGTATAATGAACGATTGTGGCGCTTGAAGAACGCTAATTTGATCATGTCCGTGTAACCGTGGAAACTAAAGATTACAGGGACATCAGCAGTAAAGAATTTATCGAACGTTTCATCATCAAGACCACGTGGGTCGTCAGATGGATGACGCAATTTCAATACATCCTGAACATAGATATAACGGATCTTCAAATCTGGGAATGCTGCGTTCAAAATTTGAATCGCTGCGAGAGCTTCCATATTTGATTCCACACCTGATGCAGCGAAAACAATGTCTGGTTTTTCACCATTATCGGTAGATGCCCAATCGACCACCATCAAACCGTCTTTAGCTAGCTGTTCAGCTTCTTCAATAGAATAGAATTGTGGACGTAAATGTTTAGAACCAACGACTAAGTTGATACGTTGCTTCGTATCTAAGACATTTTCTTTCATCAAGGCAAGCATCGTATTGGTATCTGCTGGCAAGTATTCACGAATGAATTTCGGCTGCTTCTCAGATAAGTGTGTCAAGATACCTGGATCCTGATGCGTGTAGCCATTGTGATCCTGTTGGAACGCATACGATGTTGAGATCAAGTTCAACGCATTGTACGGTTGACGCCATTCCAATTCGTCAGACTGACGCATAAATTTGAAATGCTGCGTAATCATTGAGTCAACGACACGTAAGAATGATTCGTATGAATCAAAGATACCGTAACGTCCTGTCATCGTATATGTTTCCAACAAACCTTCTGCTTGGTGTTCAGAAAGCTGTGAGTCAATGACACGACCTTCTGAACTGATGTTAGAATCGTAATCTGCTTTGATACCTTCTAACCATTGACGTTGTGTGACACGCCATACTGCACTCAAGCGGTTAGAGTCATTTTCGTCTGGTGAGAACATACGGAAGTTGTCCGGATTTGCTTCAATAACTTTTGCGAAGTACTCACCCAGCGATGTCATGTCGGAGTTATCCACTTTACCACGTTCAGAGACATCGATAGCTAAATCTTTCCAGTCTGGTAAAACCAATGGCTTAGGATCGATTCCACCATTAACAAGTGGGTTCATCGCCATACGTTTGGTGCCTTGCGGTGCAATTGATGTCAAAATTTCTTTTGGACGGCCCTCAGCATCAAATAATTCTTCTGGACGGTATGATTTCAACCATGCTTCTAATTCTTCTGCACGTCCAAAGTCATTTTCAGAAACGGCAATCGGCACTTGGTGTGCACGGTAACCACCTTCAATACGTTCATGATCACTACCTTTAGGACCTGTCCATCCTTTAGGTGTGCGTAATACCAATACTGGCCAATGTGGCATCGTCTGTTCAGAAGCTGGTTTCTTAGTCGCTTCTTCTTTGATGGATTGAATTTCTTCAACAATCTTGTCCATCGTTTCCGCCATGATCGGGTGAATTTTCTCTGGATCTTCACCTTCAACGAAGTATGGTTTCCATCCTAAGCCTTCAAGGTAAAGACGTAATTCTTCATCAGATTTACGTGTAAAAATGGTTGGGTTCGCAATTTTAGCACCGTTCAAGTTCCAAATTGGTAATACAACCCCGTCGTTTACCGGATTCAGTAAAACGTTGATCAACCAACCAGCTTGAAGTGGACCACTTTCAGACTCACCGTCACCGATCACCGCTGCTGCAATTTGATCTGGATGATCGAGCACTGCCCCCGCAGCATGACTCAAGACGTAACCGAGTTCCCCACCTTCGTGAATTGAACCCGGTGTTTGAGCTGTTGCGTGTGATCCAATACCTCCTGGGAATGAGAAGTGCTTATTGAACTTGTTCAATCCCGCTTCATCCTGCGTATATTCAGGGTAACGTTCAGTGTAAGAGCCATCTAAGTAAGAATTCGCAACCATTACCTGGCCACCGTGACCTGGGCCTTCAAAGTAAGACATATTGAGGTCGTATTTATTGATGACACGGTTCAAATGGGCATAGATAAAGTTCTGGTTAGCGAGCGTCCCCCAGTGACCAATCGGATTTCTTTTTACATCGGATGGTTGTAATGGACGTTTTAATAGTGCATTATCTTTTAAATACATTTCGGTAACGCCCAAAAAGTTAGCGGCGCGCCACCAAGCATCAACTTGTTTTAAGTATTCTTCAGAATCAAAATTCATCATGACTGATCCCTCCCAAATTTCAGTTCACTAGTATTGTAATGGAATTTTTGTAATTTGTCAAAGCTGTTGTCAAATGTTAAAAATCTATTTGTTAATAATCTGTTCTGCAATGGTGTTGGTGGTAACGATGGTCTTTACCAAATGATTATCCAAAGCGATACGTACAGCTTCTGCTTTTTCGTCGCCGTATACAACCGTCATTACGTTCCCAATCGCTTGAATATCTTCCAATGTCATGCCAAGCACGGAGCGATTGACATCATTATCGAGCTCTTGCCCGTTTTGATCGTAAAAGCGTGAATTAATAACACCTCGCGCTCCCTGCGCTTGCAATTGTGCGTACTGTTCATCATTAATGTAACCAATGCGGCGCATATTCTGCTCCTGAGCTAATGATGATAAACCGACTAAAGCGAGATCTACATGTTTACCCTCTTCAAGGACGCGCTGAATCGCATGATTACCAGCTAGCTCATTGAGGATCCCTTGATTAGAAACCAGTGCCGGCGCATAAAGATACTTCGCCTTGCAGCGCATTTTACGAGCCAGATCGTAAGACAGCTGATTGGACTGTATATCGAAATAATCATCACTCAGTCCCCCAATTAAAGAAATCACCTCAGCTTCTGGGCAATTCACATATGGAAAAGCATCTACCATATGTCTGAGTGAGTTCCCCCAAGAGATACCGATATGTTGATAATCAGCAATGATGTGTTTTAGGTACAACGCCGCCTGTTGACTCACGCGTTTTTTAATATCTTCTGATTTCAGATCGCTCGTATCCACTACCACCGCTTCTTTCAAGCCAAACTGGTGCTCAAGTTGACGCTCAAGATGGGCTGTATAAATCGATTCGCTCTTGATAATTACTTCAATCACACCACGTTCGCGCGCATCTTTTAAATACTTGGCAATTAATGAGCGTGAAACGCCACGCGCCTTAGCAATCGCTGCTTGTGTCATCCCTTCTTCATAGTACATTGAGGCAATTTTAATTAATTCATGATCTGATACTGACATATGCTTCCTTTCTCTTCCCGTCAAAAAAAGGTCGACACCACCGTCGACCTTTAGTTATTCCAATCGTTACATGAGATTACCAGATAACCACACGTTTTTCAGGTGCTAAGTACATTTGATCACCTGGTTGCACATCAAATACTTCATAGAAAGCATCCATATTCTGCGGCTGTTTGTTCGCACGCCAGTAAGCAGGTGCATGCACGTCCACATTCAATAACATATCCTGATATTCTGGACGCATCTTGCTGCACCATACTTTTGCCCAATTGATAAAGAATGCTTGGGCATCACGTTCATCTTCACTCATCGCACGCCATGCTGCATTTAATCCACCAGCATCTGCAATATTTTCAGAAACCGTTAATTTACCATTCACTTGGCCATCACCGAGTGGCAAGCCTTCAAACTCTTGAATCATGGCTTCAGATTTTTTGCGGAAGACCTTATAGTCATTATCCGTCCACCAATTGTTCAGGTTACCATGTTCATCAAACTGCGCACCGTTATTATCAAAAGCGTGTGAGATTTCGTGACCGATCACTGCACCGATACCACCGAAGTTTTCACTCGCAGACTGTTCGAGACTGTAGAATGGTGCTTGTAGAATCGCAGCTGGGAAACAGATTAAGTTGCCGCTTGGATTGTAATAAGCGTTAACCATTTCTGCACTCATTCCCCATTCTGTTGGGTCTACTTTATCGTGCCAACGATCGAAATCACGGCGGATGAATAGCGCATTAAAGCGACGCGTATTCTCATAAAGCGAAGCTTCTTCATCAACAGTAAGACGATGATAAACTTCGGGTGCATCATCTGGATAACCGATCAGAATATCCATGGCATTCAATTTAACAATGGCTTTTTCGATAGTATCTTCTGACAACCATTCGTTAGAAGAAAGACGTGTCTTATATACCTCAATCATGGCTTTCACCATTTCTTCAACGTCTTTTCTCGCTTCTGGACCAAAGTACTTCTTACCGTAGTAACATCCGATCACTTGATCATATACGGTGGTTGTTAAATTAAAGGCATTCTTAATCTGTGATGGTGCTTCAGGACTACCGGAGAGCGTTAAATCAAAACGAGCCCCCGCTTGACGTAATTCTTCCGAAAGCATGCCAGATGCTCCGCTGATGAGGTTAACTAATAACCAACCTTTTAGTGCTTCAAAATGTTCTGGTATCAAGATCTCATTGAAGCGTTCAAAGTATTCAGGTGTTGAAATCACAACTTTTTCTGGCTTGTCACCCACTAAATCTTCAAATAACTGTGTGAAAGACAAATGTTTAGCGTAATCTTCAACTTCATCCAAAGTGCGTGGGTTGTACATTTTCACATAGTCAGCCATATCTTCGTGACTGCGTGTACGTGGCCAGATGAAACCATCAAATTCGATCGCTTTCTGAACCCAAAGACCGGCATCCGTAGTGGTAAATCCGGCAAGCTTCAGTAATTCAGTCATACATTGACGGTAAACGTCTAGTAATTGATCGCCCTTTGGATTATTGTAGAAGTTTTTGTCCGGCAAAATCGTTGATGGCTGTGACAGCATTAATTCATAGATTTCGGTGTTTTTCATATCTGGCTGTACACCAATATCGAATGGTACGGATTTTCCAGCGAGTACAGCATCTTTAGCGTATGATTGGAAATCTTCAATACTATTCAATGCAATAATTTTATCCATTTCAGCTTGGAGTGGTTCAGCACCCTCGGCATTGCGACGCTCGAAGTCTTGCGCTAGCTGATAGAACTTCGTCATTTCACGTTGATCATCATTTTCTGGTGCAATGTCACCCTTCGCAAATTTTTCAAGATCCGCCATCAATAATTCTTCAATATTGTCACGCAGTTCATGAAAACCTCCGGCTGCTGGTTTATCGTCAGGAATTACTGCCTGTTCGATCCATTCACCGTTAACCGCTTGGTATAAATCTTCTCGAATTGCTTCATGATTAATTTCTGTCATTCGTAACACTCCACTCTACTGTAAAGTAATGATTAATACGTATCATATCATAGAAAACAATATAATGATACAATTCTGACATTTTATAAAAACTGGCGAACTTTCGCATTAATATGCGTCTCCGACCAATTGGATAATTTGCGCATATTTTTCGTCACGGGACGCTCCAATAATTGTTTTTCTGATAAGCCGTCGTTGAACTTGATCGATAAAACAAAACCTACACACAACATGTTCATAATAATGGCGGACCCACCTTGCGAAATGAATGGTAGCGGAATACCCGTTAACGGCAAGAGACCAATGGACATGCCGACATTTTCAATAATATGAAAAGCAAACATCACAGCAATGGCTGTCACACCAGTAATCCAGAAACTATCGTACGTATCGTATGCAATAGAAAGCATCTGGAACAAGAGTACAAAGAACATTAATAGAACTGCACTGGCGCCAATGAACCCGAAGTTTTCACCGATTGTGGCAAAAATCATATCAGACTCACGCACAGGTACGTACACTTCAAAATTACCGAGCCCCTTCCCAAAGAATTGACCAGAACCAATCGCTTTTAAACTCTGACTCAACTGGTAACTTTCCTGACGTGTATTGTCGAAAGGACGTAACCAAGAATCGATACGTGCAAATTGATAATCTTTAAATCCTAAGTAGTACAAAACTTCACGATCATAAATCACGAAGAATAGTAATAGCCCAAAGATAACAATTAAAGTGACAGCAATCGGCAAAATAATACGCCAATTGACACCGGAAATGAAGACACAGCCTGTATACATAACGAGAAAGACGAGCGTCGTCCCTAAATCGCCTTGAAGGATCACTAACGCCATTGGGAGTAGTGTCCATAGCGTAAGTTTCCCGATAAATTTAAGATCCCATTTCACTTGCCACTTCACCGAATGATCGACGTATGCTTGCGTCCCACAGTCATCCATATATTGATCAACTAACCTTGCCATCATTAATAAATAGAGAAACTTAACAATTTCAGAGGGTTGGAACGTAAAACTACCGATAGCAAACCAACTTTTAGCCCCCGTATAAGCCGCCATTGTTCGACTGTAGAAAAATAAAACGAGAATGAGCAGTAACATTCCGAACGCGTAACCGATCGGTGCTAGTTGGTACCACGTTTTCTTATCCAATAGCATGGCTAATAACGCAAACCCTGTACCAAACGCAAACCAAACAAATTGTAAAAGTGTTTGTCGCCATGACGCATTCCCGTTGTAGAGGAAAGTCGTCGAAAAAATAGATACGAGACTAACCAGCATGAGTAAACCGACCGTAATTAAAACCGTTTTATCTAAACGTTCATGCTTGCGTAAGCCTGTATTTTTTCCACGAACGCCCCGCATTTCGCGTTCACGTTTCATCGATTATCCCTCCCATACATTTGATGATCTACCGCAGCGTCAACAGAACCTTTCAGTCGATGTTCCGCATATACTGGATTGAAATGCTTAGAATCTGTAAAGCGATGTGTTGTGCGATTTTTGCGGAAGAAATCTTGATAATGGTCTACACGGTAATAAATAACGTTAACGATAGCACCGATGATAATGACAATCCCATTCAAGAAAAGATATAACATCAAACTGATAAAGATTCCTAGCGTCGTATTGCTGACGTTTGAACCACCAAGAAAACGCACGAATACTCCAAATAGCATACTCAAAAGAAGTGATAGTACGGCAGCAACAGCAGCTCCCGCAAAACTATAGCGAAACTTTCGATAAACATTCGGAATGAACCAGTAAATGAATGTAAACATAAATAACAACGTGACAAACATCATTGGCAACTGTAAAGAAAGTATATTTCCAATGAGATTAACTAATGTGCCCGATAAACGAAGGTAATTATCTAGCCATATAAAGATCGTTTCCCCAAAGATATATACCACACCGATCGCACCAACAGCGGCTACCAATAGCACAGTTACTAAGAAAGAAAACAAACGGACGACAATCGGATTACCAACACTTGGCTTCTGATACACACGATTCATTGTCCGTTGCAACGCGGAAAAACCGGCGGACGCCGACCAGATTGCTAAAACCAATGAAATAGAAATCGCTCCAGTGCTCACCGTTTCTAGATAACTGGAAAAAATTGGTAACAGTAGTGGCTCAACTTGATCTGGCACGAATTCTGTCAAGATATTCAATAACACTTGGTGATCAAATGGGAGCAACGGAATAATACTCGCCAATAACAATAAAATTGGTAATAAAGATAACAGTGAATAATATGCTAATTCAGCAGCACTTGAACCTACTGCAGCATCTTGGAATGTTTTCATAACAATTGGAACATAGCGTTCCATTTTTTGCTTATTCATCAATGCGAAACACCTTTCTTGCACAAATTCACCGTTAATCATAGCTTAATGACACGGTATTTTTCAACAATAACAAAAATGTTCCTAGCACCTTTCATAGTACTAGGAACATTTGTTACCCCATTTTATAAATTATTCCACTGTCCCGTCAGAAGATCTTTTTCTTTAAGTGATTCCGTTGATAAATCATATTGGAAAAGACCAACTAAATTAGCTATCGATTGGCCGTTAGGTGCATCGCGACGTACCTCAACTTGTAAAGTATTCTCATCAACCGTATTGACTGAGAAGTAATACCCGGGTGAACGATACATATTATTCGTTGACTGGTGCACCTTCGCTAAAACTTGTTCAACAAGCTGTTGATCAACCGCCCCGTTACCGACTGATGCACTATTTTGATCTGTTGGTGCAGTCGATGATGGTTCTTCATTCACATCGGCTTTGGCTGTTTGATGAGATGTGGACTGCTCCGACACTTCTTGCATAGCCTCACTGTCTGCCGACGATATCGCTTCACCATTCTGTATAGGTTGATCGACAGATTGATGCGTTTCTACTTCACTTTCAGAAGATGATATCGACTGCGTAGTCGGTGCAGATTGATAAGATACTTGTGCTTCATTGCTATTACTACAACCAGAAATGATTAACAGTGTCCCCAAACCCACTGTCAATGCTGAATTCATTAAACGCATGATTCCCCTCCGCACATTTTAATTTTCGCGGTAATCATACCATATTTACAAGCCTATATGGGCGGTATTTACGGTTTTAATAAACCTTTAATAATTACCATATACTGTTAGCGATTCACCCAGTCAATCTTGAATTTTGCAAAAACTTTATGATCATTACGGAACTGATGATCAGTCGTGAATACACCATCTTTTTCTTCTAGATCAGTACGTTCAATTCGCACGGGCTCACCATCTAAAATCTCATGTTCATATTTGATAACGATTCGGCGATAAGCGTATTTTTCATGCCATACTAATCCCATTTCATCGAGTAACCAGCGACCGTAAACCGCATTCCCAACGTGACCGTTACTATCAAGATCTGCATAACGCGTTTGCCGTGCTTCCGAATGTGTTGGCTCAATTTTCTTCGGTAGTTTCACGACATCTTTATTACGCCCAACATATTGTGTTTGGTACGCCTCAATATAGTTTTCAGGCACACGTACAATTTTACGTTTATCTTTATCTACTAATGTGTAAGTCGTCTCTACATGAACAATCTCTTCACCAGCTTCATTGACTACGGAGTATGAACGGTAACAGAAATAATGATTATAGCCCCATATTTCAGTGTTAACCGTAATATGATCATCTAAAGTCGGCAATTCCTTAACTTGAATATCGTGCTGTGTCACGACCCATAAATAGTTTTGATATATTTCGCTATCCATCGCAATGTGTGTGTTGTTGTGCATCGTTGACGTCGCCGTTAGCATTGCCAATAAAGCATCCAGACGCCATTCATTAAAACGATCACACATTGAATAATCAATCGTATAACTCTGTGAAAAAATCTCAGCCATTTTTTCTATACCCTCACTTATCCATCGCCTTTTCTTGTTCATTCTATCACTCGGTTAGCATGACTTCAAAATATGCGTTCAAAAAAAGCAACGCCGAAACGTTGCTTTTCATCATTATATTTATTACGCGTTTTATTCGTAACGTTTTGCACGTTGTTCATGCATTGAGTTAACAGAGAAGTTAACACCCAACGTACCACCGAATGTTGATAACGCTGCACCAATAATTAAACCAACGAATACCCAAATGAAACCTTTTGAGATCGTATTGGTTGCTTCGTTAGCACCGGCTTTGGCGTTGTTTGCTAAACGGTCAATGTCTGCTTGAAGCTGAGTAGCTGTTTCACTCAATTGTTGAGAAGCCGTTTGGATACCGTTACGTAATCCCTCAGCAGCTGTTTGATAACCTTCAACTAAGTTATCTGTAGCCTGTGTTGCTTCATCCGGTGTCATCGTCGTGTTTTGAGCGATTGCGTTAGCGACTGCATCACGATCTACAGATTCAGCAATATTCTCGACACGTTCTTCTAATTGCGATTGTGTCTCTGAAATAATAGTGTCGGCGTTCTCTGGATTAACGAGAATATCCTTAGCCGCCTGACCGATATCAGACGTTGCACCATCCATTTGATCAGATAAGTATTCCGGTTGTAATTCTGGGATATCAGTTGTCACCAAAACTTGGTTGACCTGTTCTGTCAATGAATCAATATCTTCCTGGTTGACGGAGATGTTGTCAGAAACTGCACTGATACCATTAGATACCGCATTAGAAGCGGTTTGTGCAACGGAACCAACTGCTTGGCCCCCAACGTTCAACACTGTACCAGCTGCGGAAAGTGCAGACATCGTTAACCAACCGAGTAAAACAACAAAAGCAATTAAACTAGTGCCCCATGTTAAGAATCCGTGTAAGTGACCAGCGCGACGAGCAGTAGCACCAGCGATAAAACCAGCACCTAAGAAAGCCAAGATAAATTCAACCACTAGCCAAATCGCTTGCCACATACCAATACCTTCGAAAGCGTTAGGTTGCGTTGGATTAAATTGTCCGAAACCTAACGCAGAACCTACCATTGAGAGCGTAATAAGCAGCGCAATGAACGTCACTACACCTGCAAATACCGCACCCCATGACAAGCTGCGACCAGCTTCATCACGCGTGTAATCTGCATGCATCATAATAATTCCTCCTATATACGTTTAATAAAAGATACCAACACACTCACTGTACCTGTTTTGTATTTGATATTCAAGCAAGTACTTCCTTAGCGATGCGCGATTTAACTTCCCTGTACGGTACCTACCTTTTGAATGATCGGAGGAATACCATTAATTATAAAATCACTGTGATTCCAGCTGCTGCAATAATGAGAACCAACCCAATAATCGTAATTCCCATTTCTTTCTTGGTCTTTTCTTCACCTAAGAACCAAATACCTGTCAATGTTGCGAGCACAACAGAAGTCTGTGACAAAATAAATCCAGTTGCTAAACCGTTCATATCTGGCTGTGCAGAAATTAAGTAGGTTAACGCTGCAAAAGCGAAGAAGAAACCTGGCAGAATGTGTTTGTAGGATGTGACTTCTTTTAATGCTAATGGTTCATGATTTTTTATATTAACGAGCAAGACATATCCTAACGCGCCGAGAACCATTCCCATTGATTGCGGTAAGAATGCTTGCATACCACTGATGCTGCTAGCCTGCGGTGCAGCAGAGTATCCCCAGTAACCAATCACACCAACCGCAAGAAGCATGACAGCTTTTTTGAGGTTATCAGCATTCTGTTGTGAGCGTGTATCTTCCGTCCAAACCGTCATCGATGCCCCAACGATAATCAGCACTAAAGCGAGCGTCCCCAGTAATTTTGCAGTAATTCCTGGCCAGTTACCTAATGCAATTACACCCCATAATGCGTTAGCAATTAATTGGAAGGCAGTTGTAATTGGCATCGCACGTGAGGACCCAACCAAAGTAAATGATTGGAACGTAATACTTTGTGCAATCGCCCAACTCATTCCAGAAATAATCGATAGGAACAGGTCCAATCCTGTTGGCAAGTTAATATCTGCGACCAGGTTAAATACAATCGCAAAGATCAATGTTCCAAGTGTGGATCCTAAAATTTGATTAGCAGGACGGCCACCAATTTTCGCTGCAATGGTTGGGTAGAACCCCCAGCCGATTACCGGACCGAGACCGATTAGAAGCGCTGTTAAATTCACTATTATTCCCCTTTCTGATTCCTTGATATTAGAATATTACGCCACTTTCTAGCAAGATGTTAGCATACGGCGTCATTTCTCCAGTACGGATAAATGCATGCGTATCTTTCAATGATGCCTTCATTTCAGTATGTGGAATAAAAGTAATCGGCATATCTGGCAAACGCTTTTTAATATTTTCAAGCATTTCGGGGTTTTCGGTTTTAATTTCTTCAGCTAAAAAGATGCGCTGAACTTCGAGTTCTTCGAGCACATTGTTCAATACATCCATGAAGCTCGGAATACCATTATCGACCGCCAAATCAATCTTTTCAGTTCCCATCGGTACAGGCATCCCTGCATCACCGATGCTCAATGTGTCAAAGTGTCCCATCTGTGCAATCACACGGGAAATATCTGAGTTGATCACTTTACTTTTCTTCATAGTATCTCTCCTCTATTCGTCAGTTAATTCTTTTTGATACGGAATGGATGGTTGTGCACCGTAACGTTGCACGGTAAGTGATGATGCTTTATTGCCGTATTTAATCGCTGTCTTCAAATTACTAAAGTCTTTTTCTAAGACACTCACCATTGCACCGATAAACGTATCACCAGCAGCTGTCGTATCAACAGCAGACACTTTAAAGGCTGGCACAATACCACTTTCTCCGTCTGCTAATGAATAGAAAGCACCTTTACTACCGATTGTAATAATAACGACTTGAACACCTAAACTGTGAAGGGCATCTGCCGCTTCCTGCAAGCTATCTTCATCATTTACGGTGATACCAGTTAAAATTTCTGTTTCTGTTTCATTCGGAATAATAATATCTGTCACACGTAATAGTTCCTCAGGCACTTCTTCTAGTGCAGGAGCAGGATTTAAAATCGTTTTTACCCCTGTTTCATGTGCCAGTGAGAAAGCTTTAATCGTACTATCCAAAGCACTCTCAAATTGTGCAACGACAAAGTCACTCTCTTGAATTAAATGCTTGTACTGTTCGACATCTTCTGGTGTAAAAGCAGTATTAGCACCCGAGTGGATCATAATGCTGTTTTCTCCTTGATCGTCAACAGTAATGTATGCACGGCCTGTCGCTTGCTTCTCTAAAGTCTGTACACCTGTCAGATCAATCCCTTCATCGAGAAGTAAATCTTTCAACATATCACCTGCTGAATCATTACCAACAGCACCGATGAAGCGTGTATTGGCACCTGAACGTTGTGCAGCAACTGCCTGGTTAGCACCTTTACCACCACCTGCAGAAAAAATCTCTTCTGTATGGATAGTTTCACCTGGTTTTGGCATATATTTCACACGAATGGTGCGGTCAAAATTGATACTCCCAATTACCGTAATGGTATTCATAATGTATACTCCATTCTAATTTAATAGTTATAAACAAGGAGATTAATATAGCATAGTGGGAATGCGGTTTCAACGAAAACTCAAAAGATTATTAATTGTGATTAGCTAGATTATTCGTACAATAAGCTAATATCTTGACTTTCAAATTCTTTTTTGCTAGAGTAACAGTTGTGTGAATTACTCGAGGTAGCTCAGTTGGATAGAGCAACGGTCTTCTAAACCGTCGGTCGCGGGTTCGAATCCCACTCTCGAGATGATAGTTGATTAAGCATCGTAGCTTCCTTGCTGCGGTGCTTTTTTATTTTATGAAATATAAATAAAAAAGAAGCAAATCAATTTTGCCTCTCTTCAATCGATTTATTCATGTATTTTATCCCAAACAGGTAAATACTGACCTTTACCAACTTCTTCTAATTTTTCGGCTACATCATCAGCTTGATAGAGCGATACAATTTTTTGATAAGTCGTATTACCTTTATCTTCTGGTCTTACTGCAATTAAATTGAAACGATCTTTAGGAATTTCATCAATATATTCAATATCACTATATATGGCATCATCAATAGATAATCCTGCATCTACAGCGAATTGTCCACCAATATTTGCAACATCAACATCCTGAAGCATTGCGGGCGCTTGTGGTGAATCCACAGCAACAAATTGAATATGTCGAGGATTTTCAATAATATCGTCTGTCGATGCCTGCAACCCTTTACCCTCTTCTATTTTAATTAATCCAAGTTTTTCAAACGCCAGTAGTGCACGACCTTGGATCGACGGTTCTTTAGGAATCAATGCTTTTCCATATGAAGGGATATCTGTAACATCATCCAATTTATCCGAAAAAATATAGAGTGGTGTAATGAAAGTTAAACCAATTGATTGTAAATTTTCATCATGTCCCTTGTTCCACTCATCAAGATACTGACCATGCTGGAAAGCATTCATGTCAACAGATCCATCCGCTAGCGCAATATTCGGCTGAACGTAATCATTCATTTTAATAACCTGTAAATCAATCCCCTCTTTTTGGGCCTTTTCTGCTACATAGTTCCATACCGTAGCTTCTCCATCACCCACTACAGCAACTTTAACTTCCTCAGGTTGTTGAACTGATTTCAGTGCACCACATCCTGTTAGCAATAACAAACTGATAGCAACCAAACCTAAAAATTTTTTTACGTTTTTCAAAATCATCACACCTTTCACAGCAATGAATAGAGTGTAATCTATTTTTAATCAAAAACACGCATTAATAACGATAATGCGTGTTCGTTTATAACTATCAATCATTTATTAACAGCTGATGAACCAGCTCATCCGAACAATAAGCAATCAAGTGATAATTATTTGTAGTTTCATCATAGTCCATCGTATCGATATAGACACGATCCGAGAATGACAGCCATTGCCCTATATCTTTAGCATCAACCGATTGATCAATTGTGGTGTATTGTTTCTTTAATTGTTCAACAATCAACTGATTTAATCTCTCTAAATCTTCTGGTTGCTTAGCTGATATCTTGAGCGATTCTGGTTGCACACGCAAGATATCGGTAGATTCTGAGACTTGATCCATCTTATTATAGATATAACACTTTGGAATATGACCAATTGCCATATCGTTTAAAATATCATCGATTACTTCTTGATGACGATCAGCATATGGACTAGAGGCATCAATGACAATGAGCAACAAATCCACAGCCATACTCTCTTCCAATGTTGAATGAAACGCATCGATTAACATTGGTGGTAGATCTTGAATCACACCGACCGTATCTGTGAGCGATAATTTAAAATGATTTTCTAATGCATAGGTTCGTGTGAGCGGTGATAGTGTCGCAAACAATTCATCCTTCTCATAAGTCTCCGCCTGCGCTAATCCATTGATGATGGTTGATTTACCAGCATTGGTATAACCGAATAATCCAACTCTAAACAATTGACTATCTTCACGTTTTTTACGATTTAATATACGATTAGCTGCTACTTGCTTCAGCGCTTTTTCAATCTGATTGATTTCATTGCGAATCACACGGCGATCCGTTTCCAGCTTTGTTTCTCCTGGTCCACGCGTCCCAATTCCCCCACCGAGTCTCGAGAGAACATTACCTAGTCCCTGAATACGAGGTAGTAAATATTTCTTCTGAGCGAGCGCCACTTGCAATTTAGCTTCTTTAGTACGTGCATGCATGGAGAAAATATCTAAAATCAGCTGAATACGGTCGATGACAGAGACACCCAGCAGTTCTTGTAAGTTACGATTCTGAGATGGACTTAACGATTGATAAAAAATCACTAATTCACTATCTGTCGCTTGAATGCGTCGTTTAATTTCCTGTACTTTTCCACTACCAACTAAAGATTTTGGATCCATTTGGTCGCGTTTTTGGATGATAGTCTCAACGACTTCACCACCAGCAGTTTGAACTAATTGTTCAAATTCTTCCTGCTGCATCGCTGCGCGTTCTGAATCAACGGGTGTCTGTAAGACGTTAACGAGAATCACACGTTCCTTCATCAAGTATCAACCTCCTGTCCCTGAGCTAAGAATCCTTGTATATCTTTTAATAGCTGCTGCTCTGCGTCTGGATATTGTACCAAATCGTAGCGATGTCCTTGCGGCAGTCGGTGACGTAGCCAAGTCAGTTGGCGTTTCGCATAACGACGCGAATGTGTCTTTAATATCTCCACACCCTCTTCCAAAGACTGTTCACCTCTGAGATAAGGGAATAACTCCTTATACCCAATGGCCTGTAGCGATTGATGATCCGGCGCGATAGGCTGGTCGAGTAACCAACGCGCTTCATCTAATAAACCATCATTAATCATTAACGAAACACGTTGATTGATACGCTGATAAAGCAACTCGCGATCCGTATTCAAAACAATTAAATGATAGTCATAAAGCGCCGGTCTATCATGCTTATCCTCAGACTGATCCGATAGCTTATGATCCGTGAATGTCGCTACTTCAAGCGCACGAATAACACGTCGAACATTATTTGGGTGAATGTTTTCTGCAGATTTCGGATCAATTTCCTGTAGTTTGTGATGAAGTGCCTCAACACCTTGGGTATCCGCGAATTGCTGCATTTCTTTCCGAAATACAGGATGCGGTGCATCTTTACCAAGTTGAAATCCAAATAACAAACTTTCGAGATAAAGCCCTGAGCCTCCCACAATAATAGGCACCTTCCCACGTGAGACAATAGCTTCAATCCTCTCTCTCACCTCAGGAATAAATGTTGAGACTGTTGACGCTTTCGTAAGCGGATGATAATTGAAAAGGTGATGCGGTACCGCCTTTTTTTCTTCAGGTGTAGGTGCTGCCGTCCCAATCGTCAAACCTTCATAAATTTGCATCGAATCGACATTGACCACTTCTCCAGAAAATTTTTGTGCGATCTTAATACCTGTTGCCGTCTTTCCAACTGCTGTAGGGCCTGCAATGACAATAATTTTGATTTTTTCTGATGACACGCCCTCATCCTTTCAATTGTCGACGTTCAGCCTCAGCTTGTTTCAACTGTTCTCTAGCTGCCACACGACTAACATCTGTAATCTGTTCTCCTGATTGCATACGCGCAATCTGTGTCACACGCTCGTCCTCAGTTAATTGTTTAATTTGTGTGGACGTACGTTCATCGTTCGCGATTTTGGTAATAAGCAATTGATAGTCTGCAATCGCAGCAACTTGTGCCAAATGACTGATACACAACACTTGTGATCCCTCTGAAATCAAGTACATCTTATGTGCCATCGCTTTGGCCACACGCCCGCTAACACCAGTATCGACCTCATCAAAGATAATTGCTGTGCCGCCTTTAGACATCTGAAAAATCGTTTTAATGGCTAACATAATACGAGACATTTCCCCACCACTAGCGATTTTATGCAGCGGTTTAAACGGTTCTCCTTGGTTAGCTGATAGATAAAATATCACATTGTCTTTGCCACCTTTAGTGAATGCTTTAGTTTCTTCAAAATTCACTTTAAAGTGCGCATGCTCCATGTAAAGATCCTGTAACTGCTGATCAATCGCTTCACTGAGTGTTTTTGCGATGTCTTTACGTTTTTGATGTAAGGCGATCGCTGTCTCTTTCATTTCAGAAATCTGCGCCTTTAGCTGGCGATTCAAATCATCGGACCGCTGTTCTTGATGCGTCAGATCATCCATTTCTTTGCGCGCTTGTTCAGCATACTTTAAAATCTCTTCTTCCGTACTACCGTATTTGCGCTTGAGATTTTGAATCACATTAAGTCGCAACTCAATTTGGTTGAGTCGCTCTGGATCATATGATAGTTCCTCTAAAGCATGATTGATATCCGAAGCCAATCCCTCAATCCCATAATAGAGACCTTCAGATTGTTGATAGAATTTCTGATAATTGTCATCAATTGTTTCAATATCACTCAATGATGAGACTGTCTCACTCAATGCATCATAAGCATTACTTGATGATTGCATGAGTGCATTACTCGAGGCTGTCAATGCTTGAACAACGCGTTCATAATTCTTTAATTGTGTGCGCTCATTGACTAATCGCTCTTCTTCACCCACTTCAAGTTGTTCTTTTTCGATATCATCAATTTGGAATTGCAATAAGTCCATTCGTTGTGCGGTTTCTTGATCATTTAAGGTCAATTGATTTAATTGCTGTTTCAAATCTCGATATCTCGCATACTGCTCTTGATAAACATCAAGCAGTGGTTGAATCTCAGCGGAATCATAGCTATCTAATAATGACAGATGCCATTTAGGATCCATTAATGTCTGATGCTCATTTTGACCATGAATATCAACAATATACTTGCCGAGTTGCCGTAATGCGGTGACAGTCAGAGAGACACCATTGACTTTAACGGTATTACGTCCATTACGCTCTACTTTACGCATAATTTGGATCTGCTGATCATCGAATGGGATATGCCAGTTAGCCATTAATGCCTCTGCTTCTGGATCAATATGTGGCATGAAAAACATACCGGTAAGTAGGAAGTAATCTTCACCATATCGAATATAATCGGCAGATCCTCTACCACCGATCAACAATCCCACCGCATCAATAATAATCGATTTACCGGCACCAGTTTCACCAGTTAAAACCGTCATTCCATCCTCAAAATCAACAGATAATTGATCAATAATCGCAAAATTTTCAATTCTAAGATTCTGAAGCAACTGGCTCTCCTCCTTGTCACATCACCTATTTAAAATGCGCATGCGCTTCATCAACAACCGCTCTGATCGAAATTGTATCGGAAAGTTGTCCTTTCTCTGATTCAGCGCGTCTGAAATAACCTAAAAATTCAATATTCCCTGTTCCACCAGTGATTGGTGAATAGGTTAAATCTAAGACATCAAATCCTGAATTTATTGCATACTCAAAAGTCTGTGTGATCACTTCAGTATGAATTTTCTTATCATGCACGATGCCTTTTTTACCAACTTTATCGCGTCCCGCTTCAAACTGTGGCTTAATCAAAGCAACTACCGGTGCATCTGCAGGGACAATCGTCTTTAGTGGTGGGAAAATCATCGACAAACTAATAAACGACACATCCGTCACAGCCATATCTGGTTGACCTGCTGTAAAATCTTCAGGCTGACTATAGCGGAAATTCGTTTGCTCCATAACCGTGACTCTCGGATCGTTTCGTAACTTCCACACTAATTGATTAGTCCCCACATCTAACGCGTAGCAGTGGACCGCGCCTCCTTGCAAGGCAACGTCCGTAAAGCCCCCAGTCGAAGAACCGATGTCTAAAACGTTATGCCCCTCGATATCGATATTAAAGCTCTTTAATGCTTTTTCTAATTTCAAACCACCACGGGAAACGTAAGGCAACGGATTACCTTTTTGATGCAATTCATGATCTACTGTAATCTTCTGTCCCGGTTTATCGAGACGCTGTTGATTTTGGTCATAAATTTCACCTGCCATAATCAAGCGCTTTGCTTTTTCTCTCGAGTCTGTAATGTCTTGTGCAACAACAAGTACATCGACACGTTCTTTCTGCAAAGGTTATCCCTCCTCTCTCAAGTACTTTATCTTATAATGCGAGATATTCTAAGAAACCTTTCACTAATTCAAGATCAAAATCTGGATATTCCTCCGCAATACTACCTAAGCAATGGCGACACGCTTTAATTTTTTCTGACAATGCTTCTTTAGCACCTTCAACGCCGAGAATACCTGGATAAGTATTTTTTTCTAAATCTGCGTCACTGTGCGCCTGCTTACCGCGTGCTTCATCTGTCCACAAGACTTCTTGAAGATCATTATGAATCTGGTAAGCTACACCATAATGTGTTGCGAATTCTAAACACTGTTGCTGAATTTTGTCAGAAGCCTCAGCAAGTATTGCTGCTGATAGAATGCTGAAGCTGATCAATTCGCCTGTTTTGTAATGATGTAGTGCTTCTAATTGATCACGCGCAATCGTTGTCCCTCCTAACATAATATCTTGCATCTGCCCTTCAACCATTCCATCTGGCCCAGAAGCCTCAGCAAGCATATGAATTAGCTGCACTTTATTTTCTGGAGTAATATCTTTCACATCTGAGATATATTGGAATGCATAAGTTAATAGAGCATCGCCAGCAAGAATAGCCGTAGCTTCATCATACTTCTTGTGTACACTCAACTCACCACGACGGTAATCATCATTATCCATTGCTGGCAAGTCATCATGAATCAGAGAATACGTGTGCACATACTCGATAGCTGGCGAAAAACGCAGAGCTGTATCAAAATCCCCACCGAGCGCTTGAGTAAACGCTAAAGTTAACAATGGACGAACATGTTTGCCACCTGTGGATAATGCGTAATCCATTGCTTCTTTTAATTTTGTATTTTCTAGTCTGAATGGACGACGACATTCTTGTTCAATAGCATACATGTATTTTTCTCTGAAAGCTTCTAATTTCATTTTGGCTTACTCCGATCTTTGTTGTGGGTCACGGTCAAAATTTTCAAGTTCATCATTATCATTGATCAGCTGTGTGACCTTATTTTCAGCTTTTTCAAGGGTATCGTTACAATAAGCAACTAATTTTACGCCTTCTTGAAATTCCTGCATAGATTCTTGAAGTGATAATTTCCCACTCTGTAGACGATTAATGATTGTTTCAATGCGTGTTAGGGCATCTTCTAAAGCTAACTGTTTCTGTTCTTCAGCCATGATCTTCTCCTTTAGATTTCAGGTTTAGGAAACTTTTCTAAAATTTCTGTGCGTACACTCCCATCAGAAAAAGTCACATTCAATTGCTCGCCGACAGCCAGATCTTGACTTTTTACGACAGGTTTACCTTCATGAGTGGCATAAGCATAACCATTTCCAAGACGTTTCAGCGGTGAGAGAAGATCTAATTGATTCGATGCATTTTGTAAACGATGTGTCATCGCTGTCAAGTGTGATGTCATCGCATAGTTTAACTTCTGTTCATCGCTCGCTAAACGATTTCTAAATCGGTATAGTCGTTCTTTCGGATCGTTCTGCCGTAACTGCTCTGTGAGTTGTGTCAGATGTTTTTGCTGTTTCTGAATCGATCGATTCATTGCGTCTTGTAGACGTCCTTCGATGATACTAACGTGTTGATAACGCTCATCAAATAAGCGTTTAGGTGATTGGAACACTGTTGTACGTTTTAAGGCATCTAATTGCTCGCGATAACGTTTCAGTATCACTTGTTGACGTTGGAACAATAATTGCCGATCGCGTTGAATTTGTAACAACACGTCCGAAAGGTTTGGTGTCGCTAATTCTGCAGCTGCGGTTGGCGTTGCTGCTCGTTGGTCCGCCACATAATCAATTAATGTTGTATCTGTTTCGTGACCAACACTCGTAATAACGGGGGTCTTCATCGCAGCGACTGTACGCGCCAGTCGCTCATCATTGAATCCCCATAAGTCCTCAATTGAGCCCCCACCACGTCCGACAATCACAGTGTCGTAGTGTCCATCATCTTCAACCCGTTTTAGGTTGTGTGTCAAACTCGATGCAGCACGCTCCCCTTGCACAACTGTTGGATACAAAACTAGCTGTACTTTGGGATAGCGACGATGAACAGTTGTCATGATATCTTCAATAACAGCTCCGGATTGTGAAGTTAACACCGCAATTCGTTTCGGAAACTTTGGAATAGACTGTTTAGGCAGATCAAATAATCCTTCATTCCGCAGTTTCTTTTTTAGTTGTTCATACGCCGCATAAAGCGCACCAATTCCGTCTGGTTGGATACTCTCCACAGCTATCTGATACTGTCCGCGCGCTTCATATACCGAAACATGGCCAGTCACGAGGACTTTCATGCCTTCCTCTAAATCAAATGATAAGCGCCTAAATATCGAAGGAAAAATCGTTGCTGTAATCTCCGATTGCTCATCTTTAATCTGAAAAAACTGTGTTCTTCCTGGTCGTGGATGGTAGTTAGAGATCTCTCCTGTCAAGAAAACTTTTTCTAAATAGGGATCACGATCGAATTTCGCCTTGATGTAACGCGTCAATTGCGTGACAGATAAATATTCTTTTTCAGCCATGACCTCGCTCCAATCGTTCGACTAATTGATCAATCATCATCACATTCGTCACAGGCCCAACACCACCAGGAACGGGAGACAGCGCACCAGCTACCTCTTCAACTCCTGAGGTAGCAACATCGCCTTGAATCTTGCCTTGATCATCGTAAGTTGTTCCAATATCAATGACGGTCGCTCCCGATTTAATCATATCGCCAGTTATTAATCCTGGATGGCCGGCTGCAACGCAGAGGATATCGGCTTGCCGCGTGATTGATTTTAAATCTTCAGATTTTGAATGTGCGATAGTCACCGTCGCATCATCATTGAGAAGTAATAAGCTGAGCGCTTTACCAACGAGTGGACTGCGACCAATGACAACCGCATGTTTTCCAGCTATCGGAATGCGATAGTGCTTTAGTAAGGCAATGACTGCACGCGGCGTATTAGGAATTAAACCGCTATGCTGAGCCATTAAACAACCTAAATTTTCGTGAATCTGACCATCAATGTCTTTGTCAACTGCAATATGATTAATAATCACTTCCTGATCGAGGGAATCCGGTAGTGGTAAACCGATCATAATTCCATGTACTGACTGATCGTTATTGAGCGATTCTATTTGTTGAATAACATCCGCTGTCGTTACCTCTGAAGAAAAACTCAGCAGTTCATAACTCATTCCTAAATTGTTAGCTAGCCTTGCATTATTTTTAAAGTAATGTTTACTTGGCGTATCATCCGCGCAATATAAACCAACAACTTTTGGAAAGATTCCTTGTTGATTTAATTTAGCAATTCGTATTTTAAGCGATTCTTTTAGTACATTTACTAATGGTTTTCCGAGTAACTCTTCAGCCATTATTTTTCTCCTTAAACAAAAAGGATTGACGGTGTTACAACGCACTATCAATCCTCCTATACATTATCCAAATTATATTTCTTCAATCATTTTTGACAATACACCATTGATGAATCGACGTGAACGCTGATCACTATATAACTTGCATAATGTTAATGCCTGATCGACAGCTACAACATTGGGAACTTTGCTCTCTGATTCATAATGAATCTCATAAGCAGCAATTTCTAAAATCAAACGATTCACACGCTCGAGACGGTTTACTGACCATTTTCCTTCTATGAAACGATCGAGAGCTTCATCGATTTTTTCACGATTTGTTTCCACTCCCATCACCAATGTTTCAAGATATTCAGGTACTGAATGATCATCATTTGATCTAATATCATAAAGCGTCGATGTGATCTGGTTTGCTTCAACGTCTTCAACACGTTCTGCCGAAACTTGCGGTACATCTTTCGCATCTTCAACAGTACTAAAAGTTACCATTGGCTGGAATAGTTCCGTATTTTCAGTAACAAACGCGAAGGTATCATCTATGCTTTTTTCTGTGTTATACCAGCGCTGGTATAATGTGAGCAATGCAATCTCACGAACTTGTGCTAAACCTAATGCCATGCATCCACCCACTATCTAACCGGCACGATCAACAATAATATCTTCGACATAAATACGAATCTCATCGATTGTAACTTCTGTCATTTCCTGAATTTGTTCAAACAAAAATTCTTGTAATTTAATAATTGTCTGTGGAATATCTGGACGATAGTAGGCATCAATAATTACGTCGAGAACTAATGCGCCCTCTTCTTCATGCAACATGACACCACGATCATATCCTAAGAAGCCAGAAATTGTTGAACGATACCAACCAACTGGCGCTAATTCAGAAAAACGCTTAATGGCTTCGAGAGCAATCGTTTCAATCACGTCTGGAGAAATGCGTACACTTCCAAGATCATCATGATTTACCAATGCTTCTGTTGCTTCTAATTTGGCCATCAGTATCTCTCCTCTCTGTTTTTTCTACTTCACACTAGGCACGAGAAATGTAGGCACCGTCTGTGGTATTAACAACTAATTTGTCACCTTCATCAACAAAGAAAGGTACATTAACAACAAGTCCCGTTTCCATTGTTGCAGGTTTAGTACCACCTGATGCGGTATTACCTTTAATGCCCGGTTCAGTTTCCTTAACAGTCAATTCAACCGTCTTTGGTAATTCAAGTCCGATAACTTCGCCTTCGTATGTGATAACACTAACGATCATGTTTTCGAGTAAGTAGTTCAATTCGTCTTTGATTACTGAACCATCAATTTCTATCTGTTCGTAAGTTTCGGTATTCATGAAGACATGTGAATCACCAGCAGCGTAAAGATATTGCATTTCGCTGTTTTCGATATGTGCGGTTTCTACTTTTTCCCCTGCACGCCATGTCTTTTCAGTTACTGCACCTGAGCGAAGATTTTTCAATTTGGAGCGGACAAATGCGCTACCCTTTCCCGGTTTAACGTGTTGGAACTCTATCACGCGATAGATATTGCCTTTATCTTGAATTGTTAAACCATTTTTAAAATCATTTGTCGTAATCATATAAAAATTCCTCCTAAATTGTGCCTTCGCACGTCTGATACCATTATACCAACGTTAAGAAAACTGTAAACAATTCTTATGTAGAATTATTTATACACCCATAATTTTTCACAATAGCGCTAGTGTTGATATCACATTCCGATTATAATTCGATAAATTCTCTCGAAGATTGCGTTAAAGAGCGGCAACCATTCTCTGTAAAGAGCAAATCATCCTCAATACGGACGCCACCTAAACCTGGGATATAAATACCGGGTTCATCTGTGATTAATTGATTCACCTTGAAAACATCCTCGCTACGCAGATTAGCGTTCGGCGACTCATGAATTTCTAGACCAATACTGTGACCCAAAGAGTGACCGAATTGATCGCCGTAGCCAGTAGATTCGATATAGTCTCTAGCAATATGTTCGAGTTCCTTACCCATCATACCTGGTTTTGCTTGATCCTGCACGCGTTGGTTTGCTTCCTTAACAATTTGATAAACTTCTTTTAGTTGATTAGGTACAGTTCCCATTGCGAAAGTACGTGTCATATCCGAAACATAGCCATCGTAGTAACAGCCGAAGTCGATCGTTACGATTTCATTATTTTGGATCTTTTTGCGACTCGCAACACCGTGCGGCATGGCAGAACGATACCCTGAAGCAACAATTGTTTCAAAAGATACCTTCGTGGCACCCAGACTCCGCATTTTGAAGTCCAAAGTATTCGCAACTTCAATTTCGGTCATTCCTGGTTTGATACAACCGAGAATATATTGAAAGGCTTCATCCGCAATCTCACAGGCACACGTGATTTTTGCAATTTCATCATCGTCTTTTGTCTGACGTAATAACTCAATCATCCCGGACGATGGCACCAGTTCCTGAGTTAATTCTGCTTCTAGTCGATCATATTCCGAAACTGTAAGTGAATCGTCTTCATAACCGAGACGGTTGATTGGATGGTTCGATAATAATTCTCGAATCAAGCGGATTGCTGAATCATGTGCAGTATTTCGCCCGTAGACCATCACTTCAAAATCTATTGCTTCTTCATTGGCTTGTTCAACATAACGAAAATCAGTAATCAAATAAGCCTTCTCTAAAGTAATGACCAACCATGTTTCATCACCAGTGAATCCGCTGAGATAGCGGACATTGAAAGGATTGGACACATAATAAGCGCCTAGTCCCTCTTCTTGCATTTGCATACGCAATTGTTCAACTCTTCGATTCATGATTTCCCCCAATTCTTTATTAACACCTCCCATTGTACCAGATTTAACGGCTTTCATTCATCTTTGATCACGTAATCGCTAATTGATAGGAAATTCAAAGCGATAATATTGTGCTTCATCATTCAAATAGACATGGCAGATGAGTTGTTTATTCATTATCTGTAACTGACTTTTACCTAAATTAAATGCGTATTCTGCCCGCTGTGATTCTTTATCCACTAACAGCTGCAGTTGTTTTTGTAATACCGACTGTTCTTGTTCTAATTTTTTCAGTTGTTCTTCATACACTTTTTGAACAGCTAATGATTGATTATCTATCTGTTTTGGTGCTTTTAGATCCTTTTCGCTCGTCTCATCCGTGATTGCATTATCGATTGCATTGTCCTGTTCCACTTTTAATTTCTGTTGCTCCTCCTGATAGACTTGATAGTCCTTTTTTAAATTTTGAAATGCTTCTTTATTCTCTAACTGTTGTTTTTCTATTAATTGTTGTCTTTTCGTCTCTTTAACCTGTCCTTCTCGAAACAGTTGTAAGCTACGATCTGCAATAGCTTGCGCAACCATACCATCAGATAATGTTTTCAGATTACGACGTTGGCTTAGATAGATAGTATTAGTTGCTGTGAATAAAATGCCCATGATAAGCAGCAATGTCAGCGTATAGAATAGAATACTTCCCTGTTTATATTTTATATGCATCGGTCGCTACCCTCTATCGCCTTCAAGCAAACTATAAAATACACATTGCTTCTGTTTATCATTGTGGAAATCACATATCATTTTGACACTATTTGAAGATTCAGGTGTCATTTTGACCGATTCAATATGTTTTAACAGCGGTTGGTGGCCACTATAACGCACGCGTCGTCGTAACATGCCACCATGTTGATTGTGATAATATTCAATCACTACATCACCGATTCCTTCGACATGATATATGACAGAGTGACTATTAATCTTTTTAATCGTTGCCTGACGGATCTCACGATCAACTTGTAAGATAAAATTCGCCCAGTCATCATCGGTTTCTTGCGTCAGTTGTTCATAATAATCGATTCCGAAGTTCATCGCTTAGACGAGACCGATCTGTAACAATGAGAATATCGCCAATGTGAGAACCATCTCGATCATGGTAAATCCTGTACGCATGCGATTACTCAACATTTGTCGGGACATCACTACCTCCTTCACTTAGTAAGACGAGTGACATCGTGTCATCACCACGAACAACCTCTTGTAACAGTTGTTCATTTTGTTCGAGGTGTATCCTATCAGTGTGAAGTTGTTCAAGCTGATGCGTCATATTATCAAACCAAATCATCATGAATAATGCGAACAAATTCATACTAATTATGGCTTCAAGTAAGGACATACCACGACGATGCTTTATAAAAGATTTAATCCACCGTAACAACATATTGCCCTCCTAACTGAAACGTCAGATAGTAACGATTGTTATCGGCATAAAATGTCACTGTTTTAGGGTCAACATGGCCACTACTCGCGTGAATTTGCACCTTGTGGGAGCGATCTGTCGTTAACTCATTGGGAAGTAACAACTCCTCAAAGCTGTCCTCGCGACTTATTCCTCTACGATAGTAACGTACCCGATCTTTATTGAAGACCACATAATAATTGACGCCTTCCGCGACTGCTTGATAATAAACTCGTTCGTATTGTTGAGCGAGCATCTGCAATGTCGTATTAATCGTTAGATTTTTTCGTTTCTGTTCGCCTTGCACGATTGTTATTGTCAGCAGCAATCCTATAATAAACAGGACAATGATTGTAGATAATAGCGTAAAACCGCTACGTAGGAATTGTCGATGCTTTATCATAGCCTAACGTTTCACACGTTGGTAAGCAGTGACTTGATCTTGCGTTAAGTAGCCTTCTTGAACTAATGTATTGGCATCAACAGCATCAACATTTTTATCCATCTTATATAGTGCCTCTTCTGTTTCATATGTTTTTACGACCGCCGCATCCGCTTTATCTTGTGCTTTGTTTGCATTTGGGATAACAATCGATAACAACAACGCGATAATAAAGAGAACAATAACCATCTCGATCAAGGTGAATCCTTTTTTATTTTTTGGAAGACGTGCTTTTAAAAAAATAATGATTTTTTCTAACATTATATTTCTCCTATCATATTAAACATTGGTAACATCATCGATAAATAAACACTGACCACTATTAAAGCGATCCCTATGAATAAAACATTTTGAAATAATTTAATTTGTTTCTTGATAAGTATTTGCCAGCGACTGAAGCATCGTTCACTGTATAAACGCAATTTAATTGCTAGTTCATTCAATAGTTCCCCTTGACTCACAATCGCCGGAAATTCTTCGGTAAATAGTTGACTCGTTGCCAAACTTTCCGTCAGTGGTATACCTGCTTCATAGTTAATCAGTAATTGTTGACCAAACGCCGCTAGAAAAGGCACTTCTTTTTGATTTGAAAAATTCATCATGATCTGATTTGCAGAGTATCCAAGTGCAAATAACCCACTAAATTCTCGACTAAACAAAAAAGTATGATAAAGCATCAAACTTTTACCAAATAGTGGCACCTTTGACTGCCACTGTACCCATCGCAAAGGGTCAGTGCGTTCTTTTATGATATACATCAACAGTACTATCCCACTGATCACACCTAATAGAAGCAGTAATAACTGCGGTAGATGCTCTAATCCAAACAACAGTACAGATAAAATGACAGAGCCATTGCGACCACGCATTTGTATCAATTGCGGCAGCAAAAATGTGCGTAATCCAAAGAGTAATCCCAATAACATCAAAGATAGAAAAATGGGATACATCAGGATCTGACGTAGTTTTTGCTTCTGTGCCGATAAGTAAGCGAGATAGTCCGCAATCATTGCGAGCTGTTTTGGGAAATTTCCCATTGTTTCAGCCATCTGAATACGGAATTTAATCATCGCTTCAATTTTCATGTGTTTGACCACCTCATAAAATGGATATCCAGAAGCAAGCTCATTTGCCATCGCTTCAAAAGTCTCTTGTTGTTTTGGATAAACTTGTTTCAAGAAAATCATGACCTGCAGTAATTGAAATCCCTCAGCTAATAATTCAGCGATATATTTCAGTACTTCAGCTTGAAACGCCGGCTGCCAAACGGTCACAATTTCATAATTCTTTAATTTCTTCCAATCGATAGCTCTGACAGGTATCTTGAGTGATGAGACCATCTCGATACACCTCCTCTAATTGCTGATTCAATCGCTTGACACTTGCAGGAACCTGTTTCGTCAACAAGTAACTAGAGATTTCAGCACTGTTCATCAACTCAAATAGTGGTAATACTTCATCAGCTTTTTTTCGGTAATAAGCGCTGTGACGTCACTAATAGTAATGTTTGTAATAATTGTTCACTACTGATACCTAATTCCTTCAACCGCCCCATCACACCGATACTATCTCGCGCATGTACTGTGGCTAACACTAAGTGCCCCGTCAATGCTGCGCGAATAACCATACGTGCCGTTTCTTCATCTCGAATTTCACCAATCATCAAAATATCTGGATGATGACGTAAACTTGCACGAATGACACGTTCATAAGTCACCCCTGCGCGTTCATTAATCGCCACTTGTAGAAATTTTGGATGTTTAATTTCTACTGGATCTTCCATCGTAATGATATTTCTCGGTTGTTCGGCATAGAGTGCGTGTAACAGTTGGTAAATGGTCGTCGTCTTTCCGGAGCTTACAGGTCCCGAAAAAATCATTAATCCACTCTTTCGATGTGCAGCCGTCCACAGTCGATTGACCACTGACTCAGAAAGATTATGAAACGGTTTATCAAAAGTCATCTGTGGGTACAGCAAGCGGATAACTAGCGATTCTTGCATAAGATAATTGGCAATGGTTGACAATCGTAACTCCACAGTAGCTGTATCCGCAAAGGTATAAACCAAACTGCCATCTTGCAGTAAGCGTCGTTCACCAACATCCATATTGGCTACGAACTTGATATAACGCAGCCAACGCTCACCCTCTTCGAGTGGGTAATTGCCCTTGGGATATAATTTGCCGCCAACACGATAATAGACACCATATGTGCCATCTTCTGGAATTACATGAATATCATCTGCATGTACATCATATGCCCCCTTTATCAATTGATCTGTCCATTCTTTCATTCGCTTCTCCCCCTCTCTCTATTTATTAAATACGGCATACTTTTTTTATTTTTGCGTCACTTTTCTAGAAAAATAAAAAATCGGAGAGAAAATTTCTCTCCGATCTGATATCATCCAATAATTATTGATTAACGAACAAATGCCAAAGCACCCATTGGATCCCATGGGTCGAGTTCGATAGGATCTGCTGAAAATTCCTGGCGTTGTGCTTCAGTTACATATTGTTCTGGTACAGTGATTTGGTATACATATTCGTCAAACCATGCATCACTCATCGAGAAGATACCGTCGTCACCAACTTTTTTACCCCAGCTGTTTTCTACTTGCCAGGTCATCGGTTTCCCATCTTCATCCAAATCAACACCTGTCAATACCATAGCGTGCGTTAACATGCTGACACCGTAGTCGAGACGTTGCGCTTTATCGAGTTTGAATGATTCACCTAAGGTATCTTCGTAATTGTATATGTCTGCATCCATGATACCCAATTGACGTTCAGATTGTTTGCCGACATCGCAACCGAACCATACCGGATGTCCAGACTTAATCGCGCTGATCGCTGCTTGCTTGACATCGTCAATTTCTAAGTTTAAGTATTTAATCGCTGGTTCTTCAGCAATCGTTCCTAAGTATTGAACCGTATAGGTCTTGTGGTATGGTTTATCTGCTGTTGGCGCGTTGATCAAGCTAACCATATTCGCAAGATCAAAACCGACATATTTCTTGAAGAATTCCTGTGGCGTGATGTCTGTCATGCGATGGAAGTTATCATCTTTATCACGGTAACTGTAGTCGAAGGTTTCAGGCACTTCACCTAATGTCTTCACTAATAAGCTATAGACGAAGTATAATTGTTCATCTTTTTTCGCTTCGAGTTCTTTTTCATCGGCGCCGTTTTCGTGCATTGTACGCAATTCAAAAGCGAATTCGCGTAACTTGTTTGTCAAATGCTCGTTCAGTTCACCCGTATTTGATGAGTGGTAGGTTTCAGGCATGATTTCTTTAGGTACAACACCATATTTGTTCAAAATACCTGCAAACATTGCCCACTGACCACCATCTTGTACAGGATCCTGCAATAAATGCCAGATCAAGCGTGATTCACGTGGTTCATTAACCGTTTCAATAATGCTGTTCAAGAAGAAGTTTGATTTTTCAAGTTTATCCCAGAATAATGGATAAGCCTGCGAGAATTCAAAATTCTTAACGTTCAAACGTTCCATCGTTTCAACACGTGCGGTATTCAGTGCTGAGAACATCCAGCAACGACCACTACGTTTTTGGTCAGTAATTTCCCCACGTTTTGTTTGTTCAGAGAAACTGAATGTGTGGTGACGTTTTACTTCATAGTTGACACTGGATTTGTTGATACCGACTTCTGCCATCGCGTGACGAACAGCCTGGCTCTTCGGATCATTGTTAAATTTTTCTTTATAACTATTGAGTAATTCTTTGCTAATCATACCTATTCCTCCTCAGCACATCATTACATTAAAGGATCCCAAACCTCCAATAAAATTGGATCTTGTTTACTCTGTTCAATGACTTCCTCTGGTAAATATTGTTTAGCAACTGCAAGTTCGTAAACATACTCATCGAAGAATGAATCCGACATGGAGAAAATACCTTTCTTGCCGTTCTTTTCGCCCCATGAGTTTTCCACTTTCCAAGTCAACGGCTTACCATCGTCATCGAGATCAACCCCAACTAATGTCATGGCATGGTTGTTTGTCGACATGCGGTATTCTAGTCGTTGCCCTTTATCCAAATGAACAGAGGCTCCTAATGTTTCTTCGTAATTATAAATATCTGGATCGAGAATCCCGAGCGTGCGATGACTCATTGTCGATACATCACACGTGAACCATAAGGCACGGCCATCTTTGATTGAAGCGATGGCTGCATCTTTTAGAATTTCGATCGGTACATTGACCATCTTCAATGGCTCTGCTTCATGAACAGAGGCCAAGTAGTTGAAGGAATAATTTTCACCATAATGACGACCAGCCATTGGTGCATTAATTAAATCAACCATTTCATCTAAATCAACACCTACGTAATCATTGAAAAATTCCTGTGGCGTCACATTTGAAATACGATGGAAGTTATCATCTTTATCACGATAACTGTAATCAAACGTTTCCGGCACTTCACCGAAAGCTTTTACGAGCACCGTATAAACGAAGTATAATTGTTCGTCCTTCTTCTGGTTGATCGTTGCTTCATCTGCACCATCTGCGACAAGTTGACGCAATTCAACCGCAAACTGACGCAAGAAATTGCTCAATACACGATTAACAATCGTTGTATTCTCAGAGTTTGCAGTTTCAGGCATGATCTCTGCTGGCACATTCCCATATTTTTTCAAAATACCAGTCGCAAATTCCCAATAGCCACCATCATCGAGGCCACTTTCGAGTAAGAAAGTCACGGTTCGATCACTGGTTGGGCGATCTGCAGTCGCAATGATATTTTCCAAGAACGTATTGCTCTTCTCTAATTTGTCGAAGAACAAAGTATAAGTTTTGGAGAAATCAAATGATTCTAAATTTAATTTTTCCATTGTTTGCACTCGTGAAGAGTTCAATGTCGCAAACATCCAACAACGACCACTTTGTTTCTGATTGGTTATGACGCCACTCTTTGTTTCATCAGAAAATGAGAACGTATGGTGACGTTTGATGTCCAAATCGATGCTTGATTTGTTAATACCGACTTCAGCAATCGCATGACCAGCAGCACGTGTATCATCCTCTTGATACTGTGCTTTAAATTGTTTTAATAATTCTTGATCAATCATTAGACCACCCTTTCCTCATGCAGTCATATGATCTGCAGGTATTATAATTCTACAGCGGCGTAAACGTTCTGAACGTCATCGTCGTCTTCTAATTTATCGATCAAAGTCTGTAATTTTTCTTTATCTTCGTCGGAAACTTCTAAAGTATTCTTCGGTACCATGATTAATTCAGAAGTTGCTAATTCAAAGCCTTGTTCTTTTAATGCGTCACGGACCGCACCGAAGTCAGTTGCTGCAGAATAGATTTCGAATGCTTCATCAGAAGTTTCCAAGTCTTCCGCACCTGCTTCTAATACGGTCATTAACATGTCGTCTTCATCCGTGTCGAGTCCTTCACGTTCAATAGCGAGATAACCTTTACGGTCGAACATGTAAGCGACAGATCCGGATTCACCGAGATTTCCGCCATTTTTGTTAAAGATATTACGCACATTCGTCAATGTACGGTTAGTGTTATCTGTCAATGTTTCAACATAAATAGCTACCCCAGCTGGACCATAACCTTCGTATGATACTTCATCATAGTTTTCGGTACTATTCTTGTTGCTACCTTTGTCGACAGCACGTTTCACGTTTGATTTCGGCATGTTGGCAGATTTTGCTTTGTCCATAACCATACGTAATGCGGGGTTCGATTCTGGATCAGGACCTCCATTTTTTACAGCCATGTAAATTTCACGCGAAAGTTTTTGGAAAACTTTTGCACGTTTGGCATCTTCTGCACCTTTAGTATTCTTAATTTTGCTCCATTTATTATGTCCTGACACGACATATCCCCCTCTTTCACAGATTATAATCACCGTCATATTGTAGCAAAGTTATGAAATCGTTACAACTTGACAGCTACGTTCTCATACTACGCTTTAACCGGAATCATGACAGTTAATGCCTGTTGATGCACCGAAATATCTGCCGGCAGCGTTGGACCTTCATCCCCATCAACGTTCATCTGTGAAGCATTTTCGTCAGATTGATCTTCAATCTTAACTGCTTTTGTCTTAAAGGCAGTGACTTCGTCTGCTGAGAGCACCTCACGATTAACAAAGGCCTTCAGTAAATGATTCCAATTTGAAATTTTCAAATTATCTTTCGCTGCCAAGAAATATAGGTAACCGTCATCATTCTTTGCACCATTCACAAGATTTTCAATGCGTCCTACCGTATGACCGATAGAAATCATCATTAAATGTGTTTTTACCGTCTCATCAAATTCATCACTTTGAATATGATATTGTTTCGGAGACTTCGTAATTAATGCTCTAGCAGCATCTTTAATATATGCAAAGTAGCCGAGTAGATTTTTGGATTGATCATCTGTTTCCATAACCGCTTCTGCCAAAGAGCCAAGTGCAATGACATCAATGAAGTAACGATCATTGACCTGACCGACATCAATCGCGTGCCAATCATTTTGTTGTTTTAATTCTTCCAGTGCACGTTTCGGGTCAGGATTAAGACCGATATTACGCGCTAAATCGTTCGCTGTCCCCAATGGTAAAAAACCAAATTTTGGTGATTGCTCACTTTTCATAATACCGTTAACTGCTTCACTGACACTACCATCACCACCGAGTACAAAGACAAGCTCAGCACCTGCATCGCCTGCTTCTTTTGTTAATGATTCGATAGTTTTTTCGGGTGTGGATTCAACGACATCGACAGTTGTCGCGAACGTTTGTAAAAAAGTTTCCACATCCTCTTTTAGCTGTTTAGCTTCACCACTTCCAGCAACTGGATTAACAATTAAACATGCTTTCTCCATTATATTCACCTTGATTCCATATCTGTTTTGATTAGTTTCTATGATACACCACTAAATAGAAAAAGAGTCGAATAATCGACCCTTTTCGCTATCTTTATTGGTTTTTTATCATTACTTCGTTGTTTCACGATACGTAATTTCGTACGGTAAGTTGATGGTTTCAATCGTTTCATCCTCTTCATTGTTATCCATCATCTTCGTTAACGCACGCATCGCCACAGCACCGATATCGTACACAGGTGGTTCAATCGATGAGATTTGCGGACGAAGCATCTGTGTTAAACGCGTGTTGTTTGCTGTAATTAGTGAGAAATCATCCGGAACAGAAACGTTCGCATCACGCTGTGCATTTAAGATACCTACAGCTAATTCGTCATCGATAACAATACATGCATCAATACCGTCCGCATGCAATTGTTCACCGATTGCGTAACCCGATTTGTAATTTAATTTTTCGGCGTTGTACGTAATCACTGTTAAGCCTTCTGCTTCATCAATCGCTTGTTTATAGCCAGAAAAGCGTTCAGAATGCGGCGTATTAGTCGTGGATTCTAAACCGACAAAGGCGATACTCTGACGACCTTCATCAACCAGATGTTTGGTTGCTTCATAGAAAGCTTGACGACTGTTAATCTGTACACGCATGAATTCGTCATCTGAATCGTATACATTCGTTAGAACCATTGGTGTACCTGCACGACGTACCTCTGTTGCGATACGTTCATCAACTGTTTCACCAATGTAAACTAAACCATCGACTTGACGTGATAGAATATTGGAAAGGACACCGCGGCGCGATTCCTCCATCGACTCAGACGTCGCTAAGACGATATTATATTTATACATCGAAGCGATATCATTGATTCCCTGTGCTAATCCAGCGTAATATGTATTGGTGATATCTGGAATTAATACCCCAACAGAGCGTGTTTTCTTGCTTGCTAAGCCACGTGCAACAGCATTTGGATGGTAATCCAGTCGTTTGATAACTTCCATGACTTTATCACGCGTGACTGGTTTGACGTTCGTGTTGCCGTTAACGACGCGAGAGACGGTTGCCATGGAGACACCTGCCTCACGGGCAACGTCATAAATTGTAACATTTTGCTTTTTCATCTTTTGATCTCCCTTCAAACCCTAACAGTAGGAAGATACCATTTTCACTCAAAATTTGCAACCGTTTACCGCCCTATATTATTAAGTTTTCATTAAATTTTTCATTATTTTTCTTATGTCACGTAAAAAGAACCAAAGCACGATACTTTGGTTCCTTACGCTAAATTAATGCTTTAAGGCATCAATCATTATTTTTTGGCTTCTTTTTTGATTTCTTTACCAGTTTCTTTGGCTGCGTCTTTGACATCTTTAGCAGCATCTTTTACTTCTTTACCAGCTTCTTTGGTAGAGTGTTTAGCTTCTTCACGTTTGATGTCAGCTTTAGCTTCTTGAACTTCAGCTTCTGCTGTACCTTTAACGTCTTTAGCAGCTTTCTTAGCTTCTTCTTTAGTTGCTTCAAAAGCAGCACCTGCCTTGTCTTTAGCAACTTCAGCTTCGGCTTTCACTTCCTTACCTTTTTCTTTCAAGTTCACGCGAATGTCTTCAGCTGAATCCAATGCTTGGTCATACAATGCGCTACCTTTTTCAACAGCTAAATCAGCGTAGTCCAAAGCAGTTTCTTTTGCTTCGTGTGCTTTCTTTTGAATGTCGTGACGCAATTCATCACCGGACTTTGGTGCAAATAATAAAGCTGCTGCAGAAGCAGTCACACCACCGACAATGGCACCTAATAAGAATGAACTGAAGCTTCCTTCGTTTTTACTCATAATATATCCAACCTTTCTTCAACTTAATATACAAACTAACAACAACGATAAACTATGCTTTGAATGCTTTAACCTTTGAACGCTTTTGCGTTTGACGAAGCAAATGTTTCTTCTTCAATCCTTCAGCAGTTGATGACGCGCGCTCAGTAGGACTGACTTCTCGCGCTTGCGTTTCAGCCGTCATCTCAGCACTTACGGGTTTCACCTCATCATCAGCACTATCGCTACCTAAATCTTCGGCTTTGTTGCCGACCTTTTTAGCAAGCGTACGTGCAGAAGCATTGATATCTGAAACAGAATCGCCTAAATCGCCGACTGCTTCAAACAACGGATCAACGGTTCCTAATTTACCATTGATATCATCCATCAACTGGTTTGTCTTGTTCAATAATCCTTGCGCTTCAACCGACAGTCCGTCAGCATCACGACGTAAAACAGCGAGCATTTGGTTCGCTTCATCTACTGTACGTGTCACTTCCTTTACTGTCGTGGTGAGCTGTCTGAGGAAAATAATCAAGAATACCACTAAAGCACCAAAAGCAATGGCAGCAATCAGACCCGCTACCTGACCTAATGTCATAGCACTATCACTCCCCTACAATCAGTTTAGGCACATGATACCATATCTATTACTTCTTTTGAAAGCAAAACCATTATTTTATTGCGGTTTTCTTCGCTTTTGTCACTGATTTTTTTCTGTTAGTATTAATCAAGCAGTTTTTTGAATAGGGAGGGCTTTATGTTAGAAACGATTAAAAATTACTTTCGCAACGCTATTAATTGGGAAGAGATCTTAACGAACTTACTTGATAATTCCATTCGGATCATTATTTCCGTTATTGTATTGACTGTTTTATACAATATAGCTTTGCGATTAACCAATCTGTATTTCAAACACAACATGAAATCTAAAGCTGCGTTACCGAGAAAACGTACTTTACGTTCATTAACGCGCAACATTATCTCGTACACTTACTACTTCTTGATGGGATACACCCTGCTCGCTATTCTCGGCGTGCCAGTTGCAACACTGCTCGCTGGTGCTGGGGTAGCCAGTTTAGCCATTGGTTTTGGTGCACAAGGTTTAGTTAGCGATACCGTTAACGGGTTCTTCATCCTACTCGAGCAACAATTTGATGTTGGTGATTGGGTAAAAATTAGTGGCGTTGAAGGTACCGTGAAGCAAGTTGGTCTCAAGACGACAGTCGTGGAAGATTTTGATGGTAGCATCTACTACATCCCGAATCGAAACATCGATGTAGTGACTAATAGTTCCAGAAACCCACGTCGTATCGATATCGATCTTTCTTACTATGCCGATACCGATAAAGCACGGTATGCAGCAATCGTCAAAGAGCGTTTAACCACTTTGATGGCGGATGATGAATACCTCAAAGATAATACGCCAATTATTCTCGGTGTCACTCGCAATAGTCGCGATGAATTAGTTTATCGTATCCGTTTATGGATCGATGGCGAATATGAACCGGAAGAACAAGCACGATACACAGAAAGCTTACATGAAGCACTGGCACAGGCTGGTATTGAAATGCCAGAGGGTGAATTCAGTCACGTACGCTACGCTAACTTCAAAGAAATTGCCGGCGATGAGCAACCCGTCGATCCAAATATTAAATAATGGCATCAAGTAAAACGCGCAACCACTGATATGGTGGTCGCGCGTTTTTTTTTTGATAATTAACTTTGGATATACTCTGGATGGTTAATGTACCAAGACACAGTTTCTCGTAAACCTTCATCGAATGATACAGTAGGCTCCCACCCTAACGTTTGGATTTTACGATTATCAATGCGATAGCTCCGATCATGTCCTGGTCGATCTGAAACAGTGGTTAATAGATTCTCAGGTTTATCTAAAATACTGAGAATTTGTTTTGCCATTGTTCGATTATTGCGTCGGTTATTGGTAGCAATATTGTAAATCTCACCCACCTTACCTTTTTGTCTGACTAAGTCAATGGCTCGGCAGTTATCCTTTACATGTAACCAATCACGCTCTTGTAGCCCGTCGCCATAGATGGGAACAGGTTCATCCGAGAGTGCGTGAGCGATCACGGTCGGGATAAATTTTTCATGATGTTGATGGCTACCATAGTTATTACTCGAACGTGTGATAAGCGTTGGTAACTGATAAGTGCGATGATAGGCTTGAACCATCAAATCAGCCGATGCTTTAGCTGCAGCGTACGGTGAACTGGGAACTAATGCTGCATGCTCTGTGGCAGGCGTCAGGTAGTCATTCCCATCACCGTACACTTCATCCGTGGAAATCTGTATGAAGCGTTTTCCCTGATAACCGTTTTTTAGCTTCGAACAATACTCACGAAAAGCATCCAATAATGTCGATACGCCAACAATGTTAGTCTGCACGAAAGGTGAACTGTCAGAAATACTCCGGTCCACATGTGACTCTGCTGCCAAATTAACCACGTGATCAATTTTATACATTTTCATAACTTCTAACACTAATGAGCGATCCGTAATATTTCCGGCAATAAATTCATGCCGTGGATCTACCATCGCATTAAAGATATTCTCAAAGTTCGATGCATAGGTCATCGCATCTAAAGTGATGACACGTGTATCTTCCGCTGTCCTTAAGAGTGTTTGAATATAGTGGCTACCAATAAAACCCAAGCCACCAGTCACGAGAATATTCAATCGAATTCTCCTTTCAAAAAAGCATCCGATCAGATGATCGGATGCTTTGATTGTTTGTTAGTATTTATTGACGTTTAAATTATAGAGAAGAGCCGTTGTATACGACACCACGACTAGTATCCAATGTGACTAATTGGTCATCGTGAAGTTTTTCAGTTGCATCTTCAGCACCGATGATTGCTGGTGTACCGGAGTTAACACTGACAACAGCAGCGTGTCCAGTCAACCCACCTTTTTCAACAATAACACCGGCAGCTTTTTCGAAGACTTCATTCCATTTTTCGTTAGTGTCTTTTGTAACGATAACGGTTTGTTCCGTAGCAGAAGCTAATGCTGTTTCAGGATCATCAGCAATCAAAACATGTCCAACGACGTGACGGTTACCGATACCGGCACCCTTCAATAATTCTTCACCAACTGTTTGAATACGCATAATGTTTGTCATGCCTGTTTCACCAACTGGTACACCAGCAGCGATTAAGATATGATCACCATCTGTCGCAAAACCATTTTCTTTAGCGACATGTGTTGCTAAAGCCATCATTTCGTCGGTGTCTTTTGGACGATCAACAACGAAAGGAATGATCCCACGAGACATCAATAATTTGTGCGCAGAACTTTCAGAGAAGGTTAATGCCAAGATGTCTGCGTCTGGACGGTATTTAGAAATCAAACGTGCTGTGTAACCTGATTCAGTCGCAGCAACGATTGTTTTTACACCCATGTTACGTGCAGTGTGCGCAATAGATTGTGCAACTGCTTCAGAAACGTCAGTTTGGTTGAATTCTTTCAATTTCTTAACTGCTAAGCCGTATTCTTGCGCTTCATTTTCCATTGCTAAAGCGATACGGTTCATCGTTTGAACAGCGTTTACTGGGTATTTACCGGCTGCTGTTTCACCAGAAAGCATAATTGCGTCTGTACCATCAAAAATCGCATTGGCAACGTCGGAAGCCTCAGCACGTGTTGGGCGAGGGTTACGTTCCATAGAGTCCAACATCTGAGTTGCTGTAATAACCGGTTTACCCGCTTCATTACATTTACGGATCATTTCTTTTTGGTAGATAGGAACCATTTCAGCAGGTACTTCAACCCCTAAGTCCCCACGAGCAACCATCATACCGTCAGAAGCCGTCAAAATTGTATCGAGGTTGTCAACTCCTTCTTGGCTTTCAATCTTAGGCAAGATCTTAACGTCTAAGTGACCAGTTTCTTCTAAGATCTTACGGATTTCCATCACGTCTTCTGCTTTTCTGACGAAGGAAGCAGCGATGTAGTCAATTCCCTGTTCAAGACCGAAACGAATGTCATCGGCATCTTTTTCAGTGATACCTGGAAGATTAATGGATACGCCTGGAACGTTAACACCCTTTTTGTCTTTGATGATACCGCTGTTAACTACTTCAGTAATGATGCAGTCATCAGCTTTGTCAACGCCTGTTACACGAAGTTCAACTAAACCATCGTCGATCAAGATAGTGCTACCAACTTCGACATCATTGATCAATTCCGTGTAAGTCACAGAAAATTGTGTTGAGTCACCTTCAACTTCGTGCATGTAAACACGAACCGTTGAGCCTTCTTCTAAGAAGACAGGTTGGTGATCTTTCATATCGTTGGTACGGATTTCTGGCCCCTTAGTGTCCAACATAATCGCAATACGTTCACCCAACTTCTCTTCGACTTCGTGAACATTCTTGAAACGTTGTAAATGCTCTTCGTGAGAACCGTGTGAGAAGTTAAAGCGAGCAACGTTCATCCCTGCCTGTTTTAAAGCAGTTAGGGTTTCGACACTTTCAGATGCCGGACCAATCGTACATACAATTTTTGTTTTCTTATGCATTTCCAAACTCCTGTTCCATAATTCACTATATTATTGACACGTCTATATTATACTAATTCGACTTATTTGTCTTGGTCATTTCCTGCCCAGAATGAAATTTCCTGGTTCAACTGTTCTAACTGATCGTTCAAGTCAGCGTGATCATCTTTGGTGCTGAGCGCTTCATCAATCGGTGTGTAAACTGGTTTATTATCGCGAATACCGAAGCAGACGCCACCTTTACCAGATTCGACGTAAGCTGCTGCTTGGTGACCCAATACAGAGGCGATCATACGGTCTTTTGCACTTGGTGCACCACCACGTTGAACGTGTCCCAAAGTGATCGAACGTACGTGATAATCTGTTGGGTACTCGTTCATTTTTTCTTCGAATTCTGTTGCTTTCATTACACCTTCAGCGAGAACGATGAGGTGGTGTTTTTTACCGCGTGCATAACCATTATCGATGGAAGCTGTCACTTCATCCATGTCGAAGTTCGCTTCTGGAATGATAATCTGGTCGGCACCAACACCGATACCTGACCATAACGCAATATCACCCGCATTACGTCCCATCACTTCAACAACGAAGGTACGCGCATGACTACGTGCGGTATCACGCAATTTGTCCAATGATTCCAAAGCGGTGTTACATGCGGTATCAAAACCGATCGTGTAGTCAGTACCAGCGATGTCATTATCGATTGTTCCTGGTACACCGACTGTTGGGAAACCTAAACGCGTTAACGCCTGCGCACCGTGATAAGAACCATCACCACCGATAACAACTAAACCATCAATATTGTTTTTCTTTAATTGCTCAACAGCTTTTTCCTGTCCTTCGCGTTCAGCAAATTCTGGATAACGTGCAGTGTAAAGCATGGTACCACCGCGAGAAGAAATGTTGGATACGTCATGCGCTGTCAATGGACGCATGTTACCTTCTGCTAATCCTTTGAATCCATACCATACACCCCATGGTTCATTACCATCGAAGATAATTTTACGGACGATAGCGCGGATAGCGGCGTTCATTCCTGGTGCGTCGCCTCCACTTGTCAAAACAGCAATTCTCTTTTTCGTCATATATTCAACACACCTTTCATGTTTTCATTGCTATTATAGCACGAGAAATTTAACGTTAAAGTCTTCTCTGTGAAAAAAGTTATTTAATTTTTACATTTTCACTGCCGTAAATTTTCTGCAGCGTTTTCATTACTTGTGGATGGTTTGATAGCCGATATTTCGTTGATAGGCGGTAACTTTGCTGTTCTTCCTGCATCCACATCGTGATCGGCGTCTGCCCCGGATATCGCTGTATGAGTGTTAATAATTCAGATTTATACGCCGTTGCTTGTGAACGATTACGCACCCTAATCGCATAATATTGCGCTTGCGTTTTTTGTTGATTTTTCGCTTGTTTCAACTGATCAATGAGTTGTTCAGATAATGGTACCATTTTAGATACCACCATCTGTAAATGATCATCACGCATTTCAGTTTTACCAATCACGCAGACTTTTTCACCCTCGTGCAGTACACTTGCCGCGTGGAGATACGTCTCTGTAAACAATGTCAATGACACACTTCCCGTATCATCATTCAATTTGGCAAATGCCATTGGACGATTGCGTTTGGTTTGAATTCGTTTGATACCTGATAATTCACCAATAACCTTAACGCGTTGGCGATTAGCAGAGAGTCTATCGATCATGGTTAACTGCCCCGTGCGATAATACGGTTCATAAGCTTCAAATGGCTTTGTCTTGATCGCTTGCCCCAATGTTTCAATTTCACCAGCAACAAGTTCAGACGCGGGATACTCCGGTTGATCCTCTAATTTTGGCATGTAATCGGCCGCCTGCTCTCCAAACAAATTGGGAGAAAGCATCTCAGCAGATGAAGAATCATCACCAAACATTTCCGCATAGTGACAGACTTTTTCGATATTGTTCTCGAGTAAAGCGCGTCTTGAAAATCCGAAGTCATCCAGGGCACCCGCTTTAACGAGTGGCGCTAGTACCTCTACTTTTGCCAATCGTTTAGGTAAACGAATGATAAAGTCATTTAAATCACAAAAAGCACCGTTTTGTTCGCGTTCAGAAACAATTGCTGTCGCTGTTGAATACGGTACACCGCGAATATCTCCTAATCCGAGCTGTAATGTCTCTTTGTTGATTGTTTGAATTTGAGCGTAACTGTGTTGCACACTCGGCGCCTTGACAGTTATGCCACTGAGCATTGCTTCTTTGAGGAGACCGACACCTTTTTTCTCGAATGAGCGATGACTCTTGATATTTCCGTAATAGAAAGATGTCGGATAATGTACTTTTAACCAAGCAAGCTCATAAGCGAGATATGAATAGGCGAAAGCATGCGATTTATTAAACCCATATTCCGCAAACTCATTAATATATTGGAAAATTTTGAGTGCCTTAGCTTCTGAAAAACCATTCGCTAGACTCCCTTGAACGAAGCGATCACGCTGATGCGCCATCTCTCTAGCATCCTTTTTGCTCATGGCGCGTCGCAAAATATCCGCTTCACCTAATGTAAATCCAGCAATGCGCTGTGCAACCTGCATGACCTGTTCCTGATAAACCATAATGCCGTATGTGTTCTCTAGGATATCTGCCACTGCATCATCTGGATAAGCGACTGGTTCTCTGCCATGTTTTCTGGCAATGTAATGATCGATCTGCTTCATCGGTCCCGGACGAAAGAGTGCATTCACCGCTGCAATATCATTCATTGTGGTCGGTTGCAGACGACGCAGTGTATTTCGAATACCTGCTGATTCGAATTGGAATACGCCATCGGTTTCTGCTTGTTGAAAAATGCGATAAACCTCTTGATCTTCCTGATCAAATTGCTCAGGATCAAGTGATTGGCGACTGATGCGCTCCGCATCGCGTACTGCATCATCCAAAATGGTTAAATTGATCAGACTCAAAAAGTCCATTTTTAACAATCCAAGCCCTTCGACATCATCTTTTGCAAATTGCGACTGATGAATTGTATCACTATTCGCATGTTGCAGAGGGACGTATTCAGTCAATGGGGCATCACTGATAATGACCCCCGCTGCATGGGTAGAGATATTTCTCGGTAGTTGTTCAATAGTCTGCGCGGTTTGCAGCCATAGTTTACCGTACGGATGCGCAGCAATTAATTGTTGCAACGTGGGTGAATTTTTGAGATTCGTTGAAATCGAATCCGATGATGAAATCACCGCTTTTGTCCACTGGCTCACAGTCTTTGGCGTTTCTCCAATCATACGTCCAACATCTTTCAGAGCTGATTTCGCCTTAAATGTGCCAAACGTCGAAATCTGCGCGACATGATCTGCACCATATTTTTGATAAACGTAATGGACAATATCGTTACGACGATTATCCGGGAAATCTAAATCAATATCTGGCATGTTCTGCCGTTCAGGATTCAAAAAACGCTCAAACAGTAAGTGATTAGCAATGGGATCGACTCCTGTAATACCTAGCGAATAAGAAACTAATGACCCAGCAGCGGAACCACGTCCTGGTCCCGTACGAATTTTATGCTTTTTCGCATAATCGATCACATCCCAAACGATCAGGAAATAATCGTCGAATCCCATGTTGTGGATCGTCTGCAACTCATGGTCTAAACGTTCACTATAAACTTCTGGGAGAGCATCACTATCCGTCACTTGTAAGCGACGCTTCAATCCTAAAATGGCTTGTTTCCTTAGATAAGTCGCCGCTGTCTCGTCAGTTGGAACAGGAAACTTCGGTAATAGTTGACGTTTCCCTGGCATATCAAAATACCAGTTATCCACAATATCATCTAAACGTTTCACATAGTCAGAAAGCCCTGCCTTTTGATACATTTCCTCGAATTCCTGAGACGTGTGTAAATAATTCGGATTAGATTGCTGTTGGATACTGTCGATATTTTCAATCGGTTGATTGTTATTGAGTGCTTGTAATACCCGTAATGCGAAATAGTCTATTGATTGGCCATAGGCGATATACGGTAATGCGACTAATGGCAAACGATGATCTTCGGCGATTTGTTTCAGTGTATCGATATGATTGAGATCTTCGGCAAACGGACTGACACCGAGATATAATTGATCATCCTGAAACGATGTGCGCCATTGCTCGGCAAGACGTGCGGCATGTGTCGGATCCGCATGCTTTAACGCATTAATAATCGGACTGTAGCGCGCACCAAAAATAATGATCCAATCCCGATGATTATTCTCATCTGTGATAAAATCGATGATCTCATGGCGGTCCACTTTTTCTGATTGATTGATCAGCGTACTTAATCCCATCAAGCGCTGATAGCCCGTATAGGAGCGCGCATAAATAATGAATTGTTCATTTTCATCGGGACGTTCGGCACTAGGCAATGTTACGGTCAAACCGATCAGCGGTGTTAATCCTTTCGCTTTAGCTGCACGATAGAATGTTAATGCACCGTATAGCACACCATTATCTGCCAATCCGATCGTGTGATAACCCATATCCTCCGCAAGTGAGACATATTGTTCAATCGATAGCGGACTATCTAACAATGAATAACAACTGTTCACATGCAACGGCACCATAGTTTTTTCCCCATTTCTATCTTAAAATAAAAAGCCGACATCTTTTGTCGACTTTTACTATACACTAATTCAATTCTTCTGGCAGTGGGATGCCGAGGTGTTGATAGGCTTTCGGCGTGGCACAACGTCCTCTCGGTGTACGAATCAAGAAACCATTCTGAAGTAAGTATGGTTCATACATATCCTCTAGCGTTTCCTTATCCTCTGAGAGGTTAGCTGCGAGCGTTTTGATGCCGACTGGACCACCATGATAATTATCAATCATCGTCTGTAATAAGCGACGATCCAATTCATCGAGGCCTGAACCATCGATTTGAAGAATACCTAATGCTTTCTGTGCGATGGTTTGATCGATCGGTTCATCCGGTCGCAATACTTGTTGGAAATCGCGAACACGCCTTAGAATGCGATTTGCAATACGTGGCGTCCCACGTGAGCGACGTCCAATCTCATTTGCCGCTTCGTCATCCATCTCGATATCCAACACCTGACAACTACGCGCGATAATCGTCATTAACTCATCCGTTGTATAGTAACGCATTCTGGAAACAATACCGAAGCGATCTCTAAGCGGTGCGGATAATGAACCTGCGCGAGTTGTGGCACCAACTAATGTAAACGGCGGTAAATCGAACTGTACAGCATGCGCGCCACTATCTTGTCCAATAATAATATCCACTCGAAAATCTTCCATCGCACTGTACAACATCTCTTCTACCGTGCGTGGAAGACGATGGATTTCATCGATGAATAGCACATCACCCGGCGTTAATTCATTCAATAATGCGAGTAAATCACCATTCTTTTCAATCGCTGGGCCACTCGTTGCACGTAAATTGACACCCATCTCATTTGCAATAATATTCGCGAGCGTTGTCTTACCGAGCCCTGGTGGACCATAGAGGAGCACATGATCTAACGGTTCCTCGCGCTGACGCGCAGCTTCAATATATATGATCATCTCATTCTTGAGTTCTTCCTGACCAATATATTCTGCGAGACGCTTTGGACGTAGCGATAGCTCATAAGCCATTTCTTCTGGAAAAGCTTCTGCTGACTGCTCTCTTTCTTGATTCACGTGTCCACCTCCTCTGATTAGTCACTGACAACGAAGTGTAATGCAATACGAATAGCCTCTTCGATCGTTGTTGCTTCGCTGAAATCAGCTTTCTTAATAATCCGTGCGATCTGTTTCGTGCTATAGCCGAGGCTCTCTAATGCCGCAGCTAACTCTTCCTCATACGGGAGTATCGTCTCAGCAGTTGCTGATGCTGATGTTTTGATGACTGCACCTTCAGAATCTGGGACATCGAGTTTGCCCTCGAGATCGAGCACAATCTGCTGTGCGGTTTTTTTACCGACACCCGGGAACTTCGTCAAGAATTGACTATCGCCTGCGTTGATGGCATTGACCAACCCTTCATGATCATCCAATGCTAAAATCGACAATGCACTTGCCGGCCCAATCCCTTTGACGCTGGTCAAATGTAGAAAGAGTTGTTTCTCAGCCTTCGTTTTAAATCCATAGAGACGAATAAGTTCCTGACTGACAGAAAGATACAACCAGACTTTTACTTCCTGGCCGAGATGATCAGATAGTCGGTAGGGATTCCCCATTAAGACACGATAACCGATCCCCTGCGCTTCAACGATCAGCGCATCACTTTCAATCGAAACAAGTTTGCCTGTAATAAATTCGTACATGTGCTACTGATTAATCGACATCGACGTATTTTTTGTAGTCGCTGTATCCTGCGTCATCCATTTCTGCTAATGGAATGAATTTCAACGCTGCAGAGTTAATGCAGTAACGTAAACCACCTGTCTCTTGTGGACCGTCGTTGAAGACGTGTCCTAAGTGAGAATCTGCACTCTGACTACGTACTTCTGTTCTCACCATACCGTGTGTCGTGTCTGTTTGTTCGCTTACTTCACGCGCTTCGATAGGTTGAGTGAACGCTGGCCAACCACAGCCTGCATCGTATTTATCGGCACTTGAGAATAGTGGTTTGCCATCAACAATATCTACATAGATGCCTTTTTCGAAATGTTCATCGTATTCGTTAGCGAATGGACGTTCTGTTGCTGCATTCTGAGTGACTTCATATTGTTCTTTGGTTAATTCTTTGAGTCGTTTTTCTTTTTCTTCTTTATTCATTTGCAATCACCTTTCTAATTACTTTTACTCAGTGTATACCATTTCATCCATCAATGTAAATGACGATGCTTTTGTGGCACATGCGTATCTTGAATACGTTTGAACTGTCTTTCGATATCGTGTTTTGGAAATTTGATTAACACAGGGCGTCCGTGCGGGCAGTTATAGGGATTCTCACAAAATGCCAAATCATGGATCAATTGTTTCGCACTCTGCGCATCCAAATAGTGATTAGCCTTGATCGATAATCGGCAACTCATCATAATCGCTGTTGCTTCACGAAATTCATTGACTGATGCTTCTGAATCAGATAGTGCGAGCTCAATCAGATCTTCGATATCCCGTTCCAAATGTTCCTCAGACATCCATGTTGGATGCTGATTGACGATGAAACTATTCTGTCCAAATACTTCCAAATCGATCCCCATATCGTGTAATTGTGGGATGAGTGCCTTCACCGCATCAACGTCGGACGTCGGATATTCCAAGACAATCGGTACAAGTAACTGCTGTTGGTCAACACCGTAACTACCGATTGCTTCTCGGAAATACTCATATTTAATACGTTCCTGCGCGGCATGTTGATCAATCAAATATGCATTCTCGCCATCCGAAGCAACCAAATATGTTGCCATGAGTTGTCCAACATAATCCAATTCTGGAAAGGAGGCTTTTCGCTCGGTTTGTTTAGGGTTAAATAACGACCGATCATTCTCTTCTTGCACGACATCTTTCGAAGCATATGCAGCCTTTTCATCATTAATTCTCTCCGAATAATTGGTTGGCTGTTTCTCTATCTCCTCATTGTGGTGCGATACCGTCATTTCAAGTGACTCTTTTGATGAGGTCTCTACTTTTGGTGAATACCACCGTTCAATATCAAGCGTCGTCTGTGTTGGTTTCTCTGTCCTAATACTTAATACTGATTCTTCAGTCTCTGGTTCACTCTGATCAACCGATGGAATGCGTTGGATCTCACTCAACGTCTCATCAATCGCTGTGCGAATCGCTTTCTCGAGTTCATCTTCCTTACTGATACGCACTTCTTGTTTCGTTGGATGCACGTTCACGTCGAGTAATTTGGGATCGAGAGTAATATGTAATACCGCAATAGGATAACGTCCAACCATTAATTTTGAGCCGTACCCACGGATAATCGCTTGTGATAAGACGTAATTCTTAATGTAACGTCCATTCAAATAGATCGATAGATACTTCTTAGAGGCACGCGTTAGAGACGGCTTAGAGATCACACCTTCGATCGAAAAATCTAATGATTCAGATTCAATCGCAACCGTCTCACGCGCCTGTTTGAAGCCATAAGCCCCCGCAATAACCTCAGGCAAGCGTCCTTTCCCATTCGTTGCTAACAACTGTTTCCCCTCATGTGAATATTCGAAACGGATCTGTGGGTGCCCCATCGCTTCACGTGTCACAATATCTGTAATATGTGAGAGTTCTGTCGTCAAACTCTTGACATACTTCAAACGTGCCGGCGTATTGTAGAACAAATTTTCTACGAGGACACTCGTACCCTGTCTGAGATGTGTTTGATGATGTTCTTCAATTTCGCCACCAATGGCTGAAACGAGTGTGCCTTCTTCACCATTACTCGTTTCAATCGTCATTTCAGAAACTGAGGCGATCGAAGGAATCGCTTCACCACGAAAACCAAGTGTTTTGACTTTAAAGAGATCACGCGTATTCGTAATTTTACTGGTTGCATGACGTTTAAAACACAGCAAGGCATCTTTGTGTGACATACCGATACCGTTATCCGTCACTCGAATAGCTTTCATCCCGGCATTTTCAACCGTGATTGTGATAACCGTGGCATTGGCGTCAATCGCGTTCTCGATCAGTTCCTTAACCACTGACGCTGGACGCTCTACGACTTCCCCAGCCGCAATTTGATTGGCGACATTCGGATCGAGCTCTCGGATTGCCATCTATTAGTCCTCCTTTAGCTTTTTCTGCCACTGATCGATCATTTCCCAAGCCTGTCTTGGCGTTAGATCGTCGAGATCCACGGCATCAATCGCATCAATAATATCGGTTTGTCGTGGATCCGCCTGTGTTTCTTGAACGATTGGGAATAGTGCTTGCTGACCGGCCGCTTGCGTGACATTTTCAGTTTCTAAATCTGTTAAAATCTGCTGCGCATTATCGAGTAAACTCTTCGGCATGCCCGCTAATTTTGCAACGTGAATCCCATAGCTCTTGTCTGTAGCACCTGCTAAAACGCGATGCAGGAAAACGACCTCTCCGTTCTCCTCGCTCGCACCGACATGCACATTCTGAAGACCTGGTAGTTTTGTTTCTAACGCTGTTAGTTCATGATAATGCGTGGAGAACAGAACTTTTGCTGCGATGTGTTGATCAAGATATTCGAGAATCGCCTGCGCTAAAGCGATACCATCGTAAGTTGATGTCCCACGACCGATTTCATCGAATAACAATAAACTGCGATCGGTCGCATTCTTCAGAGCCTGGTTAGCTTCCATCATTTCAACCATAAAAGTACTCTGACCGGCTTGTAAGTCATCCGATGCGCCAATACGCGTGAATATTTTATCGAAAATCGGTAGCTGTACAGTCTTCGCAGGAACGAAACATCCCATCTGAGCGAGAACTACGGTTAATCCCAATTGACGCATGTATGTCGATTTACCAGACATATTTGGTCCCGTAATCAATAGAATATGCGTATCTTGATCCATCTCGAAATCATTTGGCACAAAAGCTTCACGACCAATCGTTTCTTCCACTACAGGGTGGCGACTCTCTTTAATCTTCAGCGTCTGTTGATTCATCGCAAATACTGGACGCACGAACTGCTGATCTTCACTAATCGCCGCTAAGCCCTGAAGCACATCAACTTCAGCTACAGCCTGCGCGAGCGCTTGTAGACTTTCTTTGTAAGTGTTGACCTGTTCTCTCACCTGTACAAATAACTGATATTCGAGTTGCTCGGCATGTTCTTCCGCTTCTAAGATCTGCTGTTCCATTTCTTTGAGTTCCGGTGTAATAAAACGTTCCGCATTCGTCAGTGTCTGCTTACGTTCGTACTTACCTTCTGGCAGATACTGCAAATTACCTTTTGAAATTTCAATATAGTAACCGAAGACTTTGTTGTAGCCGATCTTGAGATTTTTAATGCCAGTGGCTTCGCGCTCCGATGCCTGTAGTTGGGCGAGCCACTCGTGACCGTGAGCCATCGTTTCACGGTACTGATCCAAAATTTCATCGAACCCAGAATTAATGACATCGCCATCGGTCAGCGAAGTCCCCGCATTTGGATTAATCGCGCGCGTAATCAAATCAACGACTTCAGGTAACGCCTGAATGCGTGACGTAATACCTTCCCAAACGTTATCGTCCATATCACCAAGGTTGGAAATAATACGCGGCACCTGTTCGAGTGAATGTTTGAGCTGCAGTAAATCTCGTGCATTAACGCTATGCATGGATACTTTAGCGACCAAGCGCTCTAGATCATAAACGCCACTCAACTCTTCCGTAATACTCTCGCGTTCGAAGAAATGATCGATTAATGCTTCCACTGCATCCAAGCGTCGTTCAATCTCCGATTCAATAATCAACGGACGATCCAACCAGCGTTTGAGTAAACGTCCGCCCATCGCTGTCTTCGTCCGATCAATAAAGTGTAATAATCCACCTGACCGCTGATTAGTACGAATAGAGGCGGTCAATTCGAGATTGCGTTTCGCAAAATAATCCATCTGTAAATAATGATTGACCTCATAATGCGTCGCTTTCTGCCAGTGATTGACGAGCTGTAATTGTGTCGCATAACTATAGCTTAATAAAAGCTGTAAGACTTCACGTTCTGAAGCATCTGTAATGTCTTCTAGTAATTTTGTCATCTGTTCTGATTGCTCGGGATAATCCTCTACCTGATGAATTGAACTGATGAACGGGCTCACCTGCTGCAATGTTTCTTCGAGATCATCAGATAATGATTCTTCAACGACGATCTCCTTCGGTTGCAACTGTGCGAATTCCGTTTTTAATACCGAAGCATCCGACACCGTTGTCACAGCTAATTCCCCAGTAGAGATATCTGCATACGCTAATGCGAATTGCTGAGCGATCGGCAATAAGGCAACGAGGTAGTTATTTTCTTTTTGTTGACTACCATCACGCATATAAGTCCCCGGTGTAATCACTCGAATCACATCGCGCTCCACCATCCCCTTCGTCAATTTAGGGTCTTGCATCTGTTCTGCAATCGCTACTTTATACCCTTGATCAACCAATGTCTTGATATACTCTGAAGCCGAATGATGTGGCACACCACACATTGGCACAGGATTCTCTGAATTCTTATTGCGACTTGTCAAAGTAATTTCTAAAATCTGTGCAGCTTTGACGGCATCTTCATTAAACATTTCATAAAAATCGCCTAAACGAAAGAATAAAAAGGCATCCGGATATTTTTCTTTAAGCGCCTGATATTGTTCCATCATTGGCGTAACATTCTTCTTAGACAAACAGCTGCCCTCTTTCTAATAAGTTTACTGTCCAGTTTAGCACAAAAAAATCGTGCGTTTCATATCGCAAAAACGCACGATTTCGAGATTTGGAATGTTCAGGATTGCTAGCATGTTAGTGATTAAACGAGTTGTTTAGCTTCCGCCATAGATACAATGACTGTTTCACCATTTACGGTCACTTCCCATTGGCCATGTGCTAATTTAACGTCGCTTGTTGATACACCGTATTTCGAAGCAACCGCAGCTTTCAACTCGTCATTCGTTGGTTCTGCTTTTGGTGCAGGAGCTGCTGGTTGTTCTGCTACAGGTGCCGGTTCAGCAGGGGCTTCCGGTTGTTTTGATTCTTCAGCTGGCGCTTCTTCTTTAGCTTCATCTTTCTGATCGACCTTATCTTTCTTATCTTTCAATGATTTATCGTCAGATTCTTTGGCTGGTTTGTTTGGATCAAAGATTGGGAAGTCTACCTGGTTACTGTTCTTCTTGTCATCTTTCTTATCTGTTGATTGCTCAGACTTATCTTCCTTGTCTTTATTCTTTTCTTGTTCCGCTTTGACAGCGTCAGCAACTTTCTTAGCTGCTTTCAATTCAGAATCAGACAATTTAGTGAATGGAATATCACGCAAGCCACCCTTAGCACGTGGAACGGTGTAGGAATCCTTGTAGATGTGTGCTTGTGGATCACGGATATCTTCCGCATCAAAGATATAACCATCGTTTGTAGCGTAGCGCCCTGCTTTGCGCGCTTGCTTGACTTCGTCGATATCATGAACGATTTGCCAGTTCTTCATACCGTTACGTTTATCTTTAGGTGTTACCCCAACGATGTACTTCAAGTCATCTGTTGCGGTTGGTTTTTTCTCTTCATGACCTTCGCTCGTCCAAGCATCTGGGCGAACATCAGGATGTTGCATGAGGTACTTAACCGTCGCAATTTGTTCTTTCGTCATATCCTTGTAGAATGCGATGTGGATATGATCGATGTGCGGAATGATGAAACGGTCACCCAAGTCGATGGTTGCATTTTCGGCATGCATAGGAATTTCGTCAAGGTTGACGTACAATCCTGGTTCAAGTTCATCGCCTTTAGGTGCAACAACATCGTATTTATAGTTACCATCTTTAAGTTCAGCAACTTTTAATTCCGCAAAAGCACGTTGCGTGTTATCTAATGATTCTGCATCGTACGTGTATTCTTTGCCGTTGACACGTGTCACAAATTTACCGTTCTTCTTACCGATAACTTTTTCAACATCAAATGCCGGTTTTTCGTCTTTATCTGACGCTACATTGTTACTGTTATCAGTTTGTGGGTTATTTTCTACTGGACGGTCGTTTTGCGGTTTGTTGTTACTTGGTTTAGAAGTAATGGTTTCGCCTTGGACATTAACTTTCTTATTGTTTTCCTTGATCCAATCTGCAACCTGATCTAATTCGCTCTGTTCCAACTCGCCATAACCGAAGTAGTGGTAGTGATCACCGTGACTCGCAGTAACCCCTTTGTTATCAACCTCTACGATAGAATCTTTGGAGAAAGTGTAACCATCATCAGTAACGTAAGGTTTACCATCGACACCTTTACCATACGCAGGAATCTTCTTACCTAAGAAGTTGTGCGTTGCTTCAGAGGAATTGCTACTTGAACCGTCATTTTCTGGTTTGTTATGGGATGGTTTCGCAGCTGGTTTCTCTTCTGCCGGTTTATTCACAGGTTTATCTGCAGGTTTGCTTTGTCCCTTGTCGCTGTTGGATGGCTTGTTCGCAGGTTTCTTGTTGTTAGAAGCACTGTTATTATTCTTGTTGCCGCTCTGCTTCTTGCTGATATCACCTTGGGACGGAATCTTTTGTCCTTTAGCTTTGGCGTTCAACGCCGCATCAGCTGCTTCGATTTCCTCACGCGTTAATTGGTTAAACGGAATAATGTGGAAGTGGTCACCGTGAGGGATCACGTAACCGAAGCTGTTACTTTCCGTTACCTCGCGCGGGTCAAAGACTAAACCATCTTTTTCAACATGGCGTTTACTCTGCGGTAATTTGTACCAGGCATCCATCTTTTTCTCTAAATCAGACAAGTTAGCGTTTGAAGATGATGCGCTAGAACCACTATTTCCTTTGTTAGCAGATGAGTTGCTAGAACTTCCGCCACGGTTTGCGGAACCGCCACCGTGATTAGTAGAAGAACCTGAATTGCTGTTTCCACCACGGTGAATCACATTACCATTTTTATCTTTAACGGTTGTCGCACCAGCTGCGATACTACCACCGTTACCGCCACGATTAGCGGATGTTGCAGTCGCTACACTGCCACCTTTGCTACCGCCACCGTTGAGGTAAGCCTGCGCAGCGGCACGTTCTGCTGGCGATAGGTCAGCTTTCGGTACGAAGTGGAAGTGGTCACCATGCGCAACAATGTAGGCGTCACCGGTATCTTGAACGATACTTCCTGGCGTGAAGACATAACCGTCATCTGTGGTATAACGTCCTTGTGCATTGCGGTGTCCCGATCCAGAGAAGATGCTACCGGATTTTCCACCCTTAGCACCACCTTTTTCACCAGATACTTTTGCACGTTGTTCAAGAATTTCTTCTTTTGTGCGAATAACATCTCGAACAGAAGCATCGTTAGGGTTCTTCAAGTAGAGGTAGTACTGGCCGTTAACTTTAATGATGAAACCAGCTTTATGCTCACTTACAATATCCGATTGTTTTAACGTATAGTTAGGATCATTCATGATCAATTCTTCACTGATCAATGCATCAAATGGTACTTTACCACTGTAGTAGTGGAAGTGGTCCCCATGGGAAGTCACGTACCCTTCATCTGTAATTTTTACGACAATTTGTTCGGCATCAATACCTTCTTCGTCGTTTAACTTTTTGGTCTGCTCAGCGGCCGTGCCACCTTTTTCGTTTGCAGCCACTTGCTCAACACCATCAATATACTTAATCCCATCTTCGTTCTTTGATTGATATTCAGCAATCGCAAAACCAGATCCTAATAATAAGGCAATGGATAATCCCCCAGCTGCCCAAGCTTTTTTATTTTTGAAATCCACGCATGTACGCTCCCTTCCTTGCACTTAGTAATGCGTAACGTGATTATTTATTTTCTTTGTAGAGATAGTATTCACCATCAACTTTAATAATGTAGCCGTCTTTGTTTTCGCTTATGACATCATCTTCGCTGAATTGGTAGTTATCATCGTTCATGACTAATTTGTCATCAACGTCCGCATCGAATGGCACTTTACCATTGAATTGGTGAAAGTGGTCTCCGTGTAAAGTGGCATAGCCATCATCCGTAATTTTTACAACGGTTTGTGGTTCATCACTGTGTTCATGGTCATGATCATGTTCTTCACCCTCGTGTTCATGGTCGTGATCATGTTCTTCACTCTCATGTTCATGATCATGGTCGTGTTCTTCACCTTCATGTTCATGCTCGTGATCATGTGCTGCAGTCTCTTCGTCAGTACCTTCAACGTTCTGCACATCACTTTCACTGCCATTCTGCGCTTGGTCGTTGTTCATCGTGCCACAACCAGCCAATGTTAATAGTGCGACTGATAAACTCCCTGCTGCTAATCCTTTTTTAGTGAAAATCATGTTATGATCTCTCCTCCAAATCTGATGCAATAGCGTCTAATGTTTTATCTAAGTTGTCTAAGTAGCTGTCACTATTTCCTGGATCTGCTTCCAGTGGATCTAACGTCTTCACTTCCGCACCTGTTGCATCCGCAATCACTTCTGCCTTTTTACTAGAAGTCTGCGGTTCAGCGAAAATCGTCTTAACATTGTTTTCTTCTGCAAATTCAGAAATCTCAGCAATACGGCGTGGGCTTGGTTCTTCTTCTTCAACCCCAGAAATTCCCAACTGTTTCAAATCGTAACGGTTAGCAATATAAGCAAATGCGGTGTGTTGCGTTACAAAGGTACGTTCTTTAACGTCTTTGAAACGTTTTGCGTATTTTTCATCGATTTGTTTTGCCTTATCTCGGAATTTCTTCGCATTGTCGAGGTAAGTTTGTTTATTTTCTGGATCAATCTCACCTAACTTATCTGCGATAATTCCCGCTTCCTGTGCGATAGATTCTGGATCTAACCAAGAATGTGGATCATACAAGGCTTTTTCATCGATACCGTCTGTTGCTTCGATATCTTCAAGACCTTCAACTCTTTGTAATTCTAAACCGTCTGTACCCTCGATGACGTTAACGTTAGATGATTCAAAGTTCTCTTTTAAATTCTTTGTCCAACTTTCTAACGTACGTGAATGATAAATAAAGACATCCGCATCACTAATCGCTTTAATATCAGCTGCAGATGGTTCATAAGAATGAATACCATTTTTTGAGCCAATCATACGAACGTCATTATTATCTCCTGCAATTTCTTGCGTCATTTCGTAGATTGGATAGAAACTCGTAACGATTGATAATCCCTTCTTCTCAGAAGCCGAACCATTGCCACCACGGGCACATGCTCCTAAAAACAAGACACCAACCATTACGACAGCCATCAGCATACGACGCCAATTTTTCTTCATCTTTTCAACCCCAACTTTCTGTAAATCGTAATGATTTTTATTTACCTAACAAAATTAGCAAACCGCTGTAGGGATGTCAATAGATTTCGTCAAATAAATCGTTATGATTACGAAAAAAACTTTAAAAACATAAAAAAAGTACCGCTGACTGCGATACTCCCTTAAATTTATTCGTGATTAATGCTGTTTGAAAATATAATAACGGTCAAAGTAACTCGTCACCTGCTTTGATCGCATCCAGGAATAAACCAACATGATCAGCGCGCCAATTGTATTCCAGAAAAAATCACCCATGGTATCCATTAATGCTTCACGTCCGACAAACTGTTCACCACCGAATGCCATATAGCGCTGGAGGTTCATATCGAGCAGATGGTCCCAACTAAACTCCCAGAACTCCCAAGCGATACCACAGATACCTGCAAATGCAAAACCAAATAGTAGATATGCGCCGACTAATGATCCGCTATTAGAGACTGATTTCATCAAACGAGTGAACACCGCGTAGCCAACCATTGTGAGGATGATCGGACTGACCGCATGAAGAATTTTGTCCCAAAAGGAAATGCGATTATACAAATCCCACCCTGTACCGATAAATACTGAAGTTAATAGGAAAAGTAAGTAGCCCCAAACAATTGTATCCGACACTTCGATCTTAAAAAATCGTTCGGCGATTTGTGGGATAAATACCAAAGTCATCCCGGCGACCGTTTCGACAATAATGGTTAATTGATGTGAGACACTTGCCTCTCCCCTAAAAAGCAAAATGCTGTTGTAAATAATATTAATAAGTCCCAGCCCGATCAACGCGTACTGGAGCCATTGCTTCTTCATTAATGGACCTTTCTATTCAGCAGCTTCGAAACGGTCTTCGATCGCATCAAGCAGTTCGTCAACGTTATTCGCAACTTTACCGTTCGCTTTAATCAAACCAATTACGTACAAATTAATGTAAGCAAACTGATTCTCCGCAATGTCATTTTGTAGGATTGCGATTTTTTCTGCATTATCTGTACCTTCTTGACGGCTGTCTGTCCACAAACCGAAAACAGGGATGCCTTTACCTGCCGCATAACCGATCTCCGCACAGCGTCCCTGACCGCTCTCAATACCGTCTAAAATCACGAAAAGAAACTCACACGCATCTAAACGCTCGTTGTCAGCCGTTGCAATTTGGATCGAATCCGCAAATTTACTCTTGTCATTAATATCTGTATTTTCCTGAGGAAGATATAGATCAATTTCTGGAAAACGTGCACGAATTTTTTTCGCAACCTTCTCATTGTAGTCTCGTTCCATTTCACTAAAAATACCGCTCGCAAGATATGCTTTCATTCCATCGTCCCACTTTCTATAAGATATGAACTCAGTGTATCATATGCCCTGTCCGAATTAATATGGAAGATTTCATGGCTTGTTAAAACTTGCATTTGAGTATCTTTTTCGATACAATAACTGTTGCACTTGAGGAGACGTAGCGAAGAGGCCGTAACGCGCTTGACTCGAAATCAAGTTGTCGGTAACCCCGGCACGTGGGTTCGAATCCCACCGTCTCCGTAGTTGAGCTATTTCACTAATTTTAAGTTCAAAATAGCTTAAAATCAGTAGTTTTATAAATTTTAGGTTCACAATGATATTACTTGATGTCGCCTGTTATTCGTCAGGTTCTAGCAGTCAATAGCCGCGAGCTATCGGGGCTCTAGCACACCTCTTAACGGAGGTGTTTTTTTATGCCCATTTTTCGTATACATAGCTAAACGAAATAAAAATGCCCCCATGCATATACATGAGGGCATCTACTCTATTCTTAGTCTAGTATCTAGCCGTTCATCACAATCATGACTTCGACACTCTTTGGATCAATGATTAGACATTCGTTAAGGCAACTTTGTTTAAAGGAATGTTCCGTACGTGGATCACTAGAAACTAAGCGAGTAGCGATATCACGACCGACCGCAGATTTCTGACGCAACAAGCCGGTGTTGATCGTTAAGTGAATGAACAATGACTTATCTTCATTATCGAAACCGAATGTGACTTCATTCTCATCACGGTTGACACACCAGGATTCTTCATTAAAGGTTACTTTAGTCATTAATTCATCAAAGGATGACGCAAAAGCTTTTACACCAGCTTCAGTTAATTCGATTCTACCACTTGAACGGTCACTGTTAATCCAATCTGCAATAGTCATGTTAATCGCTCCTATTTCTCTTTTAAAAATAATTCGCATTACGCTATGGTTACTAAGTTAGTGATTTTTCAATCAAATCTTCACTATTAATTAAATAGCTCTACAAAAGTATTTCAATTAATTTTCTTTAAGATTTAAGCGCCTATCTCTTAACTACATGTGTATATTATCACATAAATTTATATAATAAAAGTGCACAAATTAAACTTTTCACATATAGTAAACGTTTTCTAAAAATACTGATATCATGGGAATCGCATGAGATTAATAATGAAAACCATTCCCAAAAAAATTTAAAAAATTTTTATGTAAGGGGTTTTATTTAGAGTAATTGAGAACACATTCACAAAAAGTCACCTCCCCGGACATGGAGAGGTGGCTATAAGAACTCTATTATTCCTTGTATATGCTCTGTTACGCTAATATTTTCTTGATCAATTCATATTCTCTTTTCAAATCACTATTAAAATTCATTCCGACTATTCCTGGTTCTGTTTGTTCGCAGACATCCAATAAATAATCTTCCATATACTGAGCAACACTCGGATTCTCATCTGCCAGCTTTGCATAATTATACACTATATAATCTTCGATATAACTAGACATTTCATGTTCATTTGTTTGATTGGGATCAGAGATATAAGTTTTAATAGCCAACATTAATTCAGTGATCATCAGGTATCTCCCCTCTATCATCTGTTAACATGTTATTAATCTCTTCATAGGCCACTGTCAATTCATTATAGAATTCTGTACCTTCTAGTCCCGGTTCAGTCTTTTCGCAGATATCTATTAAATCATCATTCATGGATCGCGCAATGATTCTGTTTTCTGCTTCTATGAATTCGTAATAATCAACTACATAATTTTCAATAATTGTTGCCATACCATATTCTGTCTGAGATGATGGATTCTATATATAAGCTTTTATCTTAGCCATTAAGTGCTCAATTTTCATGAAAGCACCTCTCTTTCAATATCTCCTGCGATGTCTAGCGTTAGCCCTCTTCTCCAAATCAATTTCTTTTTGAATTGCACCACTCTCATCACTAAGGACTTCAAAAATACCACCAGGGGATGAACCATCAGCTGGTGCTGGATTTGCGAAACTATACAGATAATCCTCATCTGAATCATCGACTACCGCAAGATCGCCATTGTTTTGTCTAACAATGTTGTAAACTTTCCCATCTGTTAGGCCCTCTACGCCAAATGTCTCACCGTGATATTTAACCTGTCCAACCAATTCTAGCGGAATCTCCTTATCCAATTCGCACTGATAAACCATAATCCTCATCGCTATATTCCCTCCTTCAAAGCTGCCATGGTGTCGTATTCTTCTCTGAAAATTGCTTTTTGTTGTTCAGTAAGTTTGTCGTAGTCTGACCAGAAATTATAGATTGTTTTGCGATCAAAACTAAAAAGAAAAGGTCCTCTTGTCGAAGGTATTTCATGAATCGTCCATATCTCGTCATCTATGTTCTCTTTATAAAAATCAGCGTACCCATCTAAATGACATTCAGCGAACACACCATCCGGACCGATGTAATAAATATCGTCTTCACTGACATGTGGATTTTCAATCATCATTCTGTCCTTCTTTCATCTGGTTTAGGTTTCTCAGTGACACTAGCTTTTAATGCGGCGAGTGTTGATTCCTCTTTTTTAAAAATTTCCCACTCCGACGCTGTCAGTTCTTGGGGGCAATCGGCGAAGAAATTGAAAAAACGCTTTTTATCAAAAGTGAATATATATTCTCCAATACGATCATAATTATCTACCCACCAAATCTTGTCATTATTTTCGTTCTGATATAACTCATATTTACTATAATCTTCAACATTATCGTTCTTCATCAATCATTTCCTCTACATATGCTGGAGTGGTGATAGTACTATCTATGACACTCCCATTATATATTTAAAATTTTGTTTATGCGAAAAATTCTCTAAATTATTCCAAACTTTACTTTCATATGCGATACAATTATAATTAGATAAAACAAAGGGCGGGCACAATACCCACCCCTGTTTAATTGAGTCCGCTAGAATTTGAACACAATTTTCCACTCAAATGTGATCATTAATAGGTTATTTGGACTTTAATTTTGTGCGCCACCTTGAGTGGCTTTTTTTATTTCAATTATTATATAATTCATGTACTAGCACTGACATTTAAGAATTGAGGCGAAAAGACATGAAAATCATGGTCTATCAATCAGAATTTGATAAAGAAATCCCACTAGAATTCGTTGGTAAAGTGAAGTACCACGGGGAAACCTTTCTTGATGGCTTTACAGATGGCAAGATTTATTCAGTGGTTCACCAAGAGAATGGTGACTTAGCAGTTGTTGATGACTCCGAAGAAGACTATTTATATAGCTTTGCGAATCCAGCACCAGCTGATGGTTCATCGCCAGGTGGTACATTCGAAATTATCAGTGATGAGAACGGCGAAATTCAAAGACGAATTGATTTAGAAAAACGCTGGTTATAAGTAGCGAACCGACGCTTCAAGGTAATTAGTTGTATCAATAAGGAAAAAGAAAAGCAGCTAAACTTTACAGAAAGAATAAAGATTAACCGCTAGTGAATATAAATTGAGAGCACAGATAGTGAATTCATTCCCTAAAAATGTTTTTATTACTTAATGATTTCTATGGATTTTATATCATCTTTATAAAGTCCTATAGGATTATTATAATGTGGATCATCAATTACAATACATTCTCTGTTTGTATCATCATCTTCTGGGTAAATATAATCACCAATGATCCCTTTAAAAATATTATTTCTTTTGGTTCGAATAACTACTTTTTCCCCATCATATTCAATGAGATTCATTACTGTCTCACTTATCAATATTGTTTAAACGTTATATCTAATGTATCGTGATTAACTAAAACCCATGTGATGTATTCAGACCACTTATCTAAAGATCTTTTCCTCATAAACATTTGTTCAAACAAATCTGCATCTTCTACAGGTACTAACCAACAACACATATCATCTACGATCATATCATCTGTTTCAATTTCGTTACCTTCACTAAAATCTAAGAAAAAAACTTTATTTTCTTTGGCAGCTGTTTTCTGAACCAAATCGAAAAAATGCTCAAATTTTTCGCCTTCTTGCGTTCTCAATCCTAACACTATTAACTCCTTCTTTTATATAAAAAGACAATAACGATCGCAACAACTACCTTGCTCGTGAGAAATCACCCCCGCATACGCGGGAAAGACTAAAATTCAATTTGACGCAATACTTGTTTTGCTTCTTCAGACGGTTTTTCTGGTAAGCGATCAGCCAATAGATGACTTTCGACAATCAGTGATGCTTCTTGGTCGCCGTGTGAAACATCGACATCGTTATAGATGACCCTTTTGCCGTTGCGTCAGTCTTTGGATAGATTGTTCCTGCTTTAACGACCTTTTCTGATCCATCATCAGACTCTTTCACTGTCGTAATAAAGGCTGTAACTGTTGCTGATTTTAAGAAGTTCGGTTGAGTTGATAATTCCTCTGGTTTACCAATGTATGCCATGTTAATTCTTCCTTTCTATCCCCAATTGGATTTAATCTGTGCATTTTTGTGACTATCTGCATTGCGTGATTGTGCTTCACGTGCACCAAATGACACTGCTTGGTCAGAGTTACGTGGGACTTTAGGTGTTTTCCCTTTTAAGAATTCCGTTCGAATGTCTTCGTATATCTTTTTGAAGACGTCAATCGTCTGATCAACGGCTTTCTTTGTTGCTTCGCTATCATCATCTTTGATTAAGACTTCGAGCACCTCGTCAGGCACTGGGTAGTCCATCTTAGCGTCTGCAACTTGCGACTGTGCTTGTTCGAGCATTTGTTGGTGCGCTTCCTTGGCACGGTAAGCTTCGAGCTCTTGCTCTGCACGTTCGAGCTTCTCTTTCTTGTTCAAACTTTCATACTCTTTCGCTTTCTGCGCTTTGTCCGCTTGCTCTTTAGCGTGCTTTTGACCTGCTTCGAAGGCAGTTTCTTTTTCACGCTTCACACGGTCAGCAACGATACGGTCGACATCTGCCTGAGTGAATGTCTTTTCTTCTTTCTCTTCCGTTTCAGTGACTTCAGTTTCTTGATTGGTTTCCTCAACGGTTTCTGTCTCTGGATCTTCAATCACATGTTGCTCAATCAAGTCTTTTTTCATAGTTACAACCCCTTTTTATACGTGTTGTTTCACGAGATACCTTGTAGCTTTTAACGTCATCAACATGTTTTGGACAAAATAAAAAGGCGTTTCCGCCTTTGTTATCCTTTATTGAAGTAACGATTAACTTCATGTCTGCATGTAGCAAATAGCATGTATCCGATACCTGTGCTAATACCGATGAGTGGTAGAGCGACAACGGCAACGATGATATAACCGATGACTTGAAGCATGAGATCACTCCTTAAATTTGGGTATAAGAAAACCACTTAGGGTTTCTAAGTGGTTATTAAAGTAATTCTTTAATTTTATGGTAAGCTTCTTCTAATTCATCACGAAATTCTGTGCCTTCGAGTCCTGGTTCTGTTTTTTCGCAGATATCTATAAGATCATCATTCATATAGCGAGCGACAATTGCATTTTCTTTTTCTATTTCTTCATAGTTATCAACAGCATATCTTTCAATAAATGACGCCATCCCATATTCAGAATTTGATGAAGGATCTTTTATATATTCATCGATTTTTTTCATTAATTGATTAATCATCTTTGATCTTCCTCCACTCTTTCTTTGGATTTTTTGGTTCTATGACTGATACAATATCACCTGTATCTGCATTTTCAACTAGATATACCTTGTTAGCTACTGGATGAATAAATCTTTTATTGTTAACTTGCACATATTTAGGTTTACTCTTAGCTGCGCTTATTAACGCGCTATCACTCAACCCATTCTCATTTTTACCCCTATCAATTACTCGAGCTAAAGAATGATATGAAAATTCAACATCATGATCATATGCACACTTATAAAAATTAATAGTTTTTTCTTTGAATGCTTGAGACCAGTTATTCATAGAAATCTTTCCTAGAATTAATTCATCATAAGGCTTATCGCTTACTTTTATTTTGCCACTTCTATCCGCTTTTATCGATGCCTTCATCATTTGTTTTTCATATTGCTCCTTAGTAGGAAAGTGACTACTATCTGGCGCGATAAAGCCGTGGCAGTTTGGGTGGAACGGCGGACAAGGATCACACCCGCATACGCGGGAAAGACGCAATGAATTTATCTAAAAACGAAGAGCTAATGGGATCACCCCCGCATACGCGGGAAAGACTTATCCAGTCCCGCATTGATAAAATCAAGAATGGGATCACCCCCGCATACGCGGGAAAGACTTTGGGTTGGTGATCGAAACGCTTCCGTCTCCGGGATCACCCCCGCATACGCGGGAAAGACCAAGCAGAGGCATTAGATGATATTGATGGATGGGGATCACCCCCGCATACGCGGGAAAGACTAAAAAAAGGAGGTATGAACGATGTTTTACTTAGGATCACCCCCGCATACGCGGGAAAGACAAATCACAGAGAGTGGCACGCGAACAGTCAAGGGGATCACCCCCGCATACGCGGGAAAGACGAAATAGCATCCGATTAGACGGTGACACCATCAGGATCACCCCCGCATACGCGGGAAAGACACTTCGATGTTTTCATCAGAGTAAACAAGTGTGGGATCACCCCCGCATACGCGGGAAAGACTAATGACTAATGGTTTTATCAAAAGGTAATTTAGGATCACCCCCGCATACGCGGGAAAGACTGGTCAGTACCACCTAAGTGCTGAGATACGGCAGGATCACCCCCGCATACGCGGGAAAGACCCCGACCATTACCGAGCAAACACGGTCAAATAGGGATCACCCCCGCATACGCGGGAAAGACGAAAAAAAAGAAATTAATAATAGTGATTTTCAAGGATCACCCCCGCATACGCGGGAAAGACAAGGTCATTACCGCTATTGTCAGGGTCACCATAGGATCACCCCCGCATACGCGGGAAAGACAACAGGAAATCTCCGCAACAACCTACATGGCAGGGATCACCCCCGCATACGCGGGAAAGACCATGTTGAGATTGTTGATTCGCCTAGGAATATGGGATCACCCCCGCATACGCGGGAAAGACAGTGATCGATATCTTGATTTAACAACTCACGGGGGATCACCCCCGCATACGCGGGAAAGACAACGCTTTTGGAATTAAAATGACCTGCGTAATAGGATCACCCCCGCATACGCGGGAAAGACATATTGACGATCACGACATCGCAAAACGTGATAGGATCACCCCCGCATACGCGGGAAAGACATCAAGGCTTAAAAAATGCCTTACAAAAAATTAGGATCACCCCCGCATACGCGGGAAAGACTTAGAAGAACTGGGTATTCATAGTAAACGAGAAGGATCACCCCCGCATACGCGGGAAAGACCTGGAGCAATATCTTCTACCCATTCTTCAACGAGGATCACCCCCGCATACGCGGGAAAGACCATCAAGACTGGTAACTACTCGCTTATCGTTCGGGATCACCCCCGCATACGCGGGAAAGACCGTTTTGATAGTTTCCAGCTTTACCATTTTTAAGGATCACCCCCGCATACGCGGGAAAGACGCTGACGCTAATTCTTTAGTGATTGGTGCAGGGGGATCACCCCCGCATACGCGGGAAAGACGATAAGGAGCGGACGATCCAAAATGTTGATCAGGGATCACCCCCGCATACGCGGGAAAGACTCGATCATTACAGTGAAGAATTGGCGGAAATTAGGATCACCCCCGCATACGCGGGAAAGACAACGATTTCCTAACGGCACGTCAATAACTGCCGGGATCACCCCCGCATACGCGGGAAAGACATATTGATGGTCCAGTAGCCTATAAACTAGATGGGATCACCCCCGCATACGCGGGAAAGACCCATTATCCATGAGTAACCATGAAAAGTGATAAGGATCACCCCCGCATACGCGGGAAAGACTGGGAAAACTATGCTAAAACGATGCATTTCCTAGGATCACCCCCGCATACGCGGGAAAGACACTAAAAGAATGTACTCACATCAACGTTTCTTTTTCAGTAATTGCTGAAATAACTTCACTTTTGTCGACAATTGATAAATCAATTGCGCATATGGTAAAGCACGATGTGGTACCTTCTCATTGATCCCATAAGCCTCAAGCACCGTATCCAATTTATAATTTCCAAGAAACATTTGCTCTTTCTTCGCAAATGAATATAAATCGTATCTCGTATTTTTTAATGATTCCCGTCCCATCAACTTCAACTGATGATTAATAAAATCTAAATCAAAATCTACGCGATAACCAACAATTATTCGATCCCCTATAAATTCAAGTAACTGATCTAAAGCATCTGCAATAAAGATCCCTGTTGCAGATAACATTGTATCATCAATACCTGTCAACTGTATAATGGTCTGTGATAATTTATCTGGACATTGAACCAAGATCGATAATGTTTCACATTCTCCGCTATTAGTTGCTTTGACAGCACCAATTTCTATAATGTGATCCGTTTCGGCATCCAAACCACTTGTTTCTAAGTCAATAACCACATATTCCTTAGATTTATTGGTAACAGATTGTGATGATGACGAAAATTTTCGGGCATTATGTGCTTTTGCTGCTCGGCTAAAATATTTAGGTAACTTGATTGCTGACGTATCATTTTTCCGGATTCGGACAAGCGGAATACCTTCACAGTCAACAACTTGGCGCATCGTATTCAATGTTACAAATTCGTATCCAAGTTCATTATTTGTGCTATAACTGAGCGTGGCTTCACCCACACCTGTTGCCTTTGAAACACGTTCCCATAAATGTTCTCGAATGCGTCGATTAAAATTACCGATATATACGCCCGTCGCAATTTCGCTCATCCACTTACTTAGATCACCTCTAAGAGATGGAGGTACATTTTTAAGTGTGATCACTGTCAATGGCATAATCATCACCTATCCTACTGATAATTAACGCCACTTTTAACAAGTTGTTCTTTATCATCCCAGAGCGATAAAACATCTGCAGTCATTTCCTCATCTGCTGCGACATCCATTAAATATTGCAGATCTTTAACCATACGCGAAATAATTTTATTATTTGCGAAAGCATCGCGCATACGTCGACGCGTAATGCCACCAATGTCATCTTCCTCACCAAATTCAGAAGCCACATCAAAAGCAATAGGAATAGAAAGTTCCGCTTTATATAAATCTGCAAAGTCATAAACAAAAGAGCGGTCGTTACCGACATGCACAAATCCGAGTCCAGGACTCATACCGATAGCAACAATAACAGATTCGCATAAACCATATAGGCAGTAATGTGCCGCTGTTAGTGCACGGTTGACAATATCTGCATTAGAGAAATCATCTGGATCATACTCACGCTTATACCATGCAACACCTGTCCGTTTTGATTCTTCACGATAGACCGCACGCACGCGGGCACCTTCTTTTCCTCGTAATTGTTGCATGGTATAATTCGACACATCATCTTCTGTAAAACGCATTTGATACATCTTACGCGCAACCGCTAATCGCGAGCGCTGATTAGCAAACAATAGCGCTTGTTTTTCAAGTAAATGTGAAGAACGCGCGAGTGTCCGGCCATGCGCATATTGACGCACACCGTGTTCACCTACCCAAACGACCGACGTGCCCATCTCTCCAATCAATTCCATCGCACGATGACTAATATCTGTTCCGGGACCGAGTAGCAGCACACTCACGATTGCAATCGGTAATAGTATCTTTCCCTCTTCTTGAAGAATAGTGAGCGCTGAATCTTCTCTTGAAATCTTTGCATGTTCTATGTAAATAAATGAAATACGATCCTCAATCCGCGGTAATGCTTGTCGCTCAACCTTATAGATATACGCATTATCTTTCATTTTCTACTCCGGAATAATTGTCATTAATCCACAACCGTATGCTTTTTTCTTTCCGAATCCTTGCGTCAATGTCTTATTAAATTGTTCAATATCACTGATGGTAAGCATTCCTTCATAAGTTACTTTGCTAACCTTGACGGCATTACTACCTTTTTTCAGAGGGACAAATTCGCGATGCGTCACTGTAAAGTCGTATTCATTCAATGTGAAACCATTTTTCTCTGCACGATCGAGCAAAAAGTGCCTTTGTTGATCAATCGTAACGTGAGGAAGTACTTGCCCACGAGTCTCGCCATCAATAAATTTCGACATAACCGGATTCAATGTAACTTTGAAACGCGCACGCATTCCTTCTGATAATTGAGACAGGAACGCATCGTATGATTTAATCATGACAGTATCTGCGACACCACACTCACTCATTACTTCTTCATCTGGTCGTGACTTACTCACAATGAGTAAATAATAGTTTCCCTGTAATTTATCGATGCGCCATAGTTTTCGCGAGCGTTCGCCACGCTGCATTTCATCCGGGAAACAATGCTCTACCCAACTGTGAAAAACTTCGAGATTAGTGAGCTTTCTGATTTTTCGATGATCTAAAACATCAATCATGACACGTGATAAATACATACTTACTCACCCTCCAACTGTGTAAATGGATCATGTTCAGGTAATACCTGCTGTTCGCCTGAATTAATACTTGCTACGGGTACATGTAGTATCGCTTCTCTACGTGCTTTGAATTGCCGGTGTTTCTGTGAGAAAGATACGACATTATCACGTCTGATCTGATAATTACGTAATTCCTCAACCGGGAGTAACGCTGAATCTATATATGCTTCTAAATATTGTACCTGTCGATTCCTATCTTTATACCAGTCAGCTGCTTGCCACGGATAGTTTCGCAAGTTTTCTTCGATACTTTGGTCGTTCATTTCTAAATAAAAATCATAATTAATTGGTGCTGAACGTCGACCGAGAAACAGTTGAAAGTATGGATGTTTCAAAGCATCAGAAATTTTAATCATCAATTCCTCATCTTCATGACTAATAGCCACGAGAAATATTGCGTCTGATAGGTAATAGCGATTAGTTACAAACGTGTCAACTTGAGTGGCACTTTTCTTTTTTCTCCCTTTTGCAATGTGATAATCTCTGACTAAATATCCTGATTGATCAATTCTGACACCAACGTGTAATGTTTTGAGTTCGTCAATTTTATGTTGTTCTTCTCTTCGATAACCTAAAGATGCTGCAATCATACCGATAACAGCACTTTTAGAGGGATACGGATCAGTATCACGCGTATCATAGTACGAAGATGTGCCCCAAGACTGCAACGGTCCTGAGAACTTCAATAGCAACGTCGACATAGCTATTCACCCTCAATTTCATTGAGTAGACTGGTTAATTTTTCTCCTAAATCATTGCATAGATTAGATAAATTCATCGCTTCAGAAATATCCTGGCTATCATCAGATACATCAACGGTCGTTAGATACGTTCCAAATACTGGTGTTTCAACAAATTTTTGCGTTGCTGTCATTTCTGCAAATAAACGTTCAATCGATTCTGAAACGTAACCTTCACGAGATTTAACTGGTGATTCGAATGCTGAAACTAAACTAATTGGTCGATCAGAACGTAAAGTAACAAGTAATAATTGCGGGAGTGTTTGATTAGCAAAGCTATTTACCTTCCCTGTTGGCAATGAATTAGAGAAGGATTCTACAAATAATTTAAGCGTATCTACTGTATCCTGCTTATTACCTAATTGCTGTGCTAGCTCATGAACAGCAACATTCGCATAGCGGTATAACGTTGGCGCATTAAATTCTAGCGTTGAAACCATTCCAGCACCTGATGATTCTTCAGATTTTAAATCATCTACAGCAGTGAAGAAGTCAAATTCACTTTGAATAGAATGTGTTGAAATCGCATGTGCAACTTGTGACGATGCATCCGTATTCAATATCGGTGCATCTGCAGCCATTCGTCCGAATAAGGCAATATCTATCGATAGATTGTCGTTCAATAGTTCCTGCAATTCAGCTTTATCAAAATTCCCTTCAATAGCTTTCTCTGCTAATGCTTCTGCTTGTTGATCAGACATAAAAAATAGTGCTTTGGCAATTTTATCACCAGTCTTTTTATCCTTAGTTGTTTTAATTCCAGCACCATTGATCGCTTTATCTGCTAAAGCCATTGCTTTATCACGATCCATGCTACTGTCTTTTTCCATAATCTTTTCAGCGATATAACGTACAATCTGAACGGTTCTAACACCCAAGTTTTTCTGTAAACTGTTATCATAGAAATAGGAACGCATCGCACGTTTCCAACTTTGAGAGGATACACGCGCGCGCTGTACGCCACCGTATTGTACCGACTTTGGGCTTCCAACATCATCACGGTTAATATTGGAAGGTGGTAATGTTTGGATCGCATGTACGTCTAAATATAATCTGTCTTGTGTCATTTTATTTTTCCTCCTCTTTTGCGCTGAGTGCATAGTAGTAACTCTTAGCCCACGATAGTTTCACTTGGGATGTTTCTTGACTCTCGAATTCCCAAAGCAATTGGTATAAATCGCGCGCTAACTTCGCATAGTCAATCTTCACTTCAGAACGTTTCATTAAATTAATCATCTGTCTGAGATAGTATACAAATCGTTCAAAACTGCTAGATGACATCAGTATCGTAAACCGACGATCGAGTGCCTTTTGATTATCAGCTGTTCTAAACGCTCTCACAGCACTACCAAAATTATGATAATTTTCTTGCTCTGATAGCATGACACTCTCAGAAATCCCTTGTTGATGCAGTGCGTAAAGTTGAACAGCTATAATAACTGCTGTTTCTTCTCTGGTTAATCCTTGATGATACGATAAACTATCTTCTGGTAAATACTGTAATAAAAATCCCCACATATCAATCGTTTGATTCAAAGGACGTCCTGCTGAACGTCTCAATTCAGCTAGTGCCTTTTTACCAGAAAGTGTGGATTTCATATCATCCAAACGTTCAATAATAGCTTTAGTACTACCATATACTGTTGATGATTTTGATTTATTCAATGCAGCCTACCTCCCTGCTAATAATTTTTTAACTTGGTGTCTATAAATGTTATATGATGTGATCGTGTTCATCGTATATTTGCCTTGTTCATGTAATTGATAATCTCGTGTAGATAGGTGATTCATCAATTTTTTTGATTCTTTTTCAGCGTATTCTGCTAGTACGTTATACCAATCTTGAATTTTATCTTCTTTATCATCGTTGTACTGAATAGATTGTACCCATTGTCTGAACGGCTGATCAATTATAGAAAAGAATGATTCAAGATATCGATTGACTACATCAGCTTTCGCTTCTACACCATGGATCAGCAAGATATTTGTTACAAAGTGTTTGTAATAGCCGTTGATAACTTTTTTAGTAATATCAACCGTATCTATAATTCTTGGCATCCATCCACTTTCTTCAATATCCACTAATACTAGTTGGTTCAATTGAAGATAATCATATAACTCGTTCGTGGGCATCCATGATGTTGCATTGCCATCATCTTCAACACTGATAGTATTCAAACCTACACGATAATCTTTTGAAATTTTTGAGCGCAGATTATGTTGCCACTTAATAATACCTGGTTTTCGCTGCATTTTTGATCCATCCGAATGCATGAGTAACGAGAATGAGCGCCACATCGATTGGTGATGTTTTTGTTTGATAGGCGTATATTCTTCATCTCTATTACTTTTCCACATCGTCATTGGTTCAACGAATAAATCTTTATGATCGACTTCAGGAATTTTTAAACACTCGATCGTGAATTTTTGATTTTCTTGAAATTTTTGATCAACCAAGGCTGCACGACTCCAATTTGTATAGAGCTCTGCAATATTGTCCGGTTGTTGATTAGCATACAGTCGCTTAATCACTTCTGTTGCACTATATTCCCAACACGGTCGTTGTATATTACGTGTGCTTTGATCATCAGGATGAACTAGGCTTAAATTCAACATTAAAGTATCAAATACGCTATCTCCAGAAAGAAAAATTCCACCAATATCATATACCCAGCCTTTTGAATATTTTCCATCATATTCATCCATGGGATACTTCTTTTTATCAAATGTGCCAAAATAGCCTTGAAGCATCAGATACCATCTCACACTTTCACCAATAGTCATGCTGTCTTTTTGAGCATCCTCTTTAGGAGAAAACAGTCGAAGTTTATTATTACTCTCGGAAATCAAACGATTGACGATTTTACCATCAATTGTAGAAGTCTTTGCATCGATATCGGATAATGGTGTCTGATAGAATGGATATTCTTCATCAAAGAAAAAGAAACGATCATTCCAAGTTTCAAGATAATCATAAAGAATTGCTGGAAATTGTTTTTCATTCCATAACTGTTGCCATGTTTCTAATAAAGCATCACTATAATCCTCTTCATCATCTTCATCGACAGCTTCTACGGGAATCATACGGTCCCCCATTTCAACCTCATCGTATATGTCACCTTCAAAGTTATAACGTGAGAAAACAGTGTGTAGAATGGCTAAGAGCATACGTAACATCACAAAATCTTGCGCAGAGCTATCACCAGCTAATTGTTGGTACTCTTGAGCATGTTGGAAAAGAGTTGTAATCGATACATCCTCTACTTCACCATCACTAATTTTTATTACTGGAATCCAAGGTTCATCCAATAAATTAAATCGTGACATCGTCTTCACTCCTTTCTAATTTTTCGAATAGTAAACCGATATCTTGATTATACTTTAATTTATAGCCGTTGAGTACGGTTTCATAGTCATTATTTAATGGTAGTGCAAGACTTCCTTTTAACCAAGATAGCTGTTGCCAATTTGCAAAATGACGTCGATTAATTATTTCCAACTCCTCAATTGTTTGATCAATCATATAAGGTTTAGCTAACACTGTCGGCAATCGCAAGGTTTGTTTCGCTAATTCTTTGGCATACATGTCAATACGATTTGAAATATTTTCTGACTTACCAATCATTCGGTATTTTCCAGAGTCATCTACTTCAATAGGAATAACTTCAATTGTTTCTTCAGAATCACGCACTTGTGCATATGCTTTTTCGTCTGTATTGATATCTTTACTCTCTGTCAACCATCCAAGCATTGATTTCTTAATAGATGGTCGCTTGATGGCATATGCTTTTGCTTTTTGTTTTTGTAGATCAATCGCATTCTGATATTCTTGATACATCGTCGAAAATTGTTGTTGCAATTCTTTATCATCGTAAGTTTGTCTAACTAGATAAGAAATGTCACTCGGTAAGTTGATTTTATCTGGTAACAGCGTTTGTGTGGCAGCAAGCAGATATTCACCGTAAATTGCTTGAGACCCCGATTCAAATTCGTAATTCTCTGAAGTTCCTAATACATAAGTCATTGGTTTCTGATATTTTTCAGGTCTCTCAATCGTATGACGGTGTAGTCGTCCGATACGCTGAATCAGTAAATCCATTGGACATAGATCCGTAATTAGTACATCGAAATCAATATCTAGCGACTGTTCAATCACTTGTGTCCCAATAATAATTTTGTGCTCAGGTCGTTTCGCATGTTTACCGATCATTTTGAGTAATTCCGCTTCTTTTTGTTGTCGATCTGTCGCAATATATTGAGAATGAAGCAGGTAGACGTTCTCTTCACCAAAACGCTCTGCGCACTGTTGATAGAGTTGTTGCGATCGCTTAACTGTATTAACAATAACTCCCACTACACCTTCAGATGTCATCATTTCATCAAGGTGACCGAAAAGCTTCTCCTCTGACAGTCTTTTAATATTTACGCTTTTATTTTTTGAAGTAGGTTTCAGTGCAACCTGTTGTATAGTTTCTCCTTCAGTATACGTAATCACAGGATATGCGATACTTTCTAACCGTTCTTTTTCAATGGCACTTTTTTCAATCGCTTGACGTTTACGATGATAACTACCATATAAATAATGAGCGATTAACTCCTGACGTCCACTCGGCGGAAGTGTGGCGGAGAGTAAAATCACTGGCACACGATAAGCCCCCATCCACTCCAACGCGCGATAAAGATAAACATTCATATAAGCGTCATAGGCGTGCACTTCATCAATTACGACAACTTTCTGACTGAATCCAAGATGTCGCATGGCAAGGTGTTTCTGTTTTAATGCCGCAAGTAAGAATTGATCGACAGTCCCCACAATAAAGCGTTCGAGCACACCTGTTTTCCGTCCACTAAACCATTGATTCGTAATGACTTCTGCTTCAGTATCTTCTGAGATATGATGACTTTCAGGTAGCGATGCGTAATCATCATTCAACATGGCTTTACCATGCATGAGTTGAATGGATTTCGCATTACCGAATAGCTCTGGCACACGTTCTAACCACTCTTCGAGTCTTTTGAATATACCATTAGACGTCGCTTGTGTCGGTAATCCGAAAAATAAACCTTCACGATGCGTCTTCTCTGCTAGAAGTTCTACACCTGCTAATGCCGCTTCTGTCTTACCAATTCCCATAGGTGCTTCCAGAATATATAACCCCGGCTCACTTGTTTGTTGAATCGTCTCTGCAAAAATCTTCTGTACTTCTCTCGGCTGGAAACCAAAGCGCTCTTGGAATAGTTCGCTAACGGTTACTATGTCGCTAAAATCCCAATCAAATGAAACGTCCGCATACCAAGACGACCATCCTTGTTGTATACGTTGGTTTTGATCTTGAACTTCTTGCTGTTCGATTGAGATTAATGGGAAATATCTGTCATTACTGGCTATCCAGTCAGCAACAATAAGTAAGCCGGAGATCAATACTTGTCCATATTGATTAATTTCAGGCAGTTCTTCAACACTAGAAAATCCACAGGAAGATAATGCCCATTCAATAATTTCTCTTTGTGATTGATCCCATAGTTGATAAATTTCTGATTGTTTATTTTCAGATTGATAATAATGTTTGAGATATGAAGTTTGTATCTCTACCGCTGTTTCAGTAGCTGGAACGCCATGATGCGCGCCGATAATCGTACTAACACTACGATTGATACCGTAATTTTCAAGTAGCCATTGTCCCGCTACTGCGTGTTTTGTTTCTTGCGTACTATATAAATTTAATTCATTTAATCCTTCGAATCCATAATGCGCTAATCGATCCATTAGCACATTATCCAATTCGGTTGGTGAGGTGTGTCGATAAACGATTTTCTTTTGAAATACTGGGGTTGCTTTTCCGAGGTCGTGCGTAGCACCAATAAATTGGATCGTACGCAGTGCCTCATTCTCTGATATATCCCCCATCGCATGTACTAATAATTGCCGCTGTCCTTCATTCAACCACTGATTAAATAAGGCACCAATCACATTTTTAGTATCTAGTAGATGCTGATGTAATGATAACCACTGAAAACCGTGTACATCTGATTTTTTTGCCCAAAAAGCTTTAAAAATTTCACTCATAATGATCTCCTATAAATGCTGTTCAGCTATATCAATTATACTATATTTGTGATTTTTCATACAATTATTCTATCCATAAAAAAACACCCCACCACAAGTTCAGCTTCTTCGCTGTCTTGTGATGGGGTATTAATCATTAATCTGCAATTTCAATATTTAAAATTTCCACATTTAAGGTATCTTCAGGTAACTCAATTTCGACTTTATCACCGATACGCTTATCCATTAATGCCTTAGCAATCGGTGATTCATCCGAGATAATTCCTGCCGCTGGATCGGCTTCAATCTTGCCTAGAATTTTGTACTGTTCTTCGTCACCATCTGGCAGTTCTTTGAACGTCACTGTTGTCCCAAATTCAACTTTTTCAGCTTTTGGTTCTTGACCACTTTCAATAATTTCAACATTATCCAAGGTCAATTCTAATTCTTTGATCTGGTCCTCAGTATATTTCAGTTCATCTTTGGCCAATGTAAAATCTGAGTTGATCGGAATATCACTGTTTCCGCGCGCATTTTTCATACGTTCGAGTAATTCTTTCGTGCGTACATTCTTTAGATAATCTAATTTTTCTTCGGCTTTTTGTTTTCCTTCAGCCGTCATTTGATTTTTAGTTGCCATAATTTCCTCCATCTGCGTCGTAAGAAAAAAGGAAACTTCACTAATTAGAAGTTCCCTCTTTAAGTGATTCGATATTAAGCTATGCGATTACTTCGCGTAATCTGTAGCACGTACCTCTCGAATTACCGTTACTTTAATCTGACCTGGGTATTCCAATGACTCTTCAATCTTCTGAGAGATGTCGTGAGATAATTTGGTTGTTTCCAGATCATCTAATTTATTAGGTTCAACCATCACGCGAATTTCGCGTCCCGCTTGAATCGCAAATGCATTAGATACGCCATCATATGACGTCGCAATTTCTTCCAGATTGTGCAAGCGTTGAATGTAGTTTTCAAACGACTCACTACGAGCACCAGGTCGTGCAGCGGATAGACCGTCTGCAATCTGTACGATTTCAGCGATGACCGAAGTCTTCGGTATATCATCGTGATGACTCGCAATGGCATTGACAACGATTGGTTTCTCGCCGTATTTACGTGCGAGTTCTGTCCCAATCTGAACATGTGTCCCTTCGACTTCATGATCGACTGCTTTCCCAATATCATGCAGCAATCCTGCACGACGCGCGAGACGTTCATTCTCACCAAGTTCAACAGCGATCGTACCAGCTAGACGTGCAACCTCGAGACTGTGCTTGAGGACGTTTTGACCGTAACTCGTACGATATTTCAGACGACCGACTAATTTAATCAGGTCTGGATTCATATCATGAATACCGAGTTCAAAAATCGCTTCCTCACCAGCATCACGAATCTGTGAATCCATCGCTTTACGCGCACGTTCCACAGCTTCTTCAATCTTCGCAGGATGAATACGTCCATCCTTAATCAAGCTATCCAAAGCTAATCGTGCAATTTCACGTCTGATTGGATCGAAACCGCTCAGTACGACCGTCTCTGGTGTATCATCAATAATCAAATCAATACCCGTTAACGCCTCAATCGTCTTGATGTTTCGTCCATCTTTACCGATAATTCGACCCTTCATATCATCATTTGGTAAATCGATATGTGTCGTCGATGTATCTTGAACCGTATCCACACCATTGGTTTGAATAGCTTCCAAAATAATGCTCTGCGCAAGCTTTTCAGCTTTTTCGCGATACATCGTTTCTACATCGCGCAGTTTAATCGCAATTTCTTTGGAAAGTTTTTCCTCTGTTTCTGAGAGAATCAAATCTTTGGCTTGTTGTTCAGTCATCATCGCTACACGCTCAACTTCAGCTTGACGTGCATCAATTAGATCCAGAGCAGCCTGCTCTTTCTCCTTCAGGTTGTTCGAACGATCAGTCAATGATTGTTCTTTGGCAGCTAGATTGGCTTCCTTGGCAGCAATCGCATCTTCACGATGATCTAAGTTAGTTTCACGATGAAAGACACGTTCTTCCTTCTGCTTGATTTCCTGACGCTGTTCCGTCAGATCCTTTTCGATCCGATTGCGATATTCTTGTACTTGCTCTTTAGCATTAACGAGCACTTCTTTGCTATGTGCTTCGGCTTTGCTATTGGCATCACGAAGAATATCATCAGCTGTTTGATGCGCAGCTCTGAGCTTTTCTTGCTCTTGGGCTTGTCCGCGAGTGATTCCTGAACGATTTCCGAACAGAAAACCGGCAATTAAAGCAACGATAACGAAGGCAACAGCTAAAAATAAAGGCATTTTATCACCTCCGTCTATCGAAATTTCTATATATATATTTTTCCAAGCAATAAACAACGTTGTACATCACGTACAATCATTAATTTTATAGGCTTATGTCACAATTGTCAATTATTCATGGTTGACGGGCACGCTGTGTTTTGGTAAATTAATCAATTAAAAACCGCGTTCTCACGCGGTTTTGTCTGTTATTTACGTTAATCTTCGTCGTTGAATAGATCCATTGTTTCATCATCGATACTATCTGTTTCAACGGCTTCTGAAGCTTCTGCATTTGCATTAGCTTCGCCTTCTTCAGCTAATGCTTTTAATTCTTCTTCTGATAATTTACCGTTTGGACCAAAGCCGTAGTGTTTACGTACATCACGGTCCACTGCTTCAAAGATCTCTGGATTTTCCTTAAGGAAGGCTTTCGCGTTTTCACGCCCCTGTCCGATACGTTCATCTCCATAAGAGTACCAGGAACCACTCTTCGAAATGATATCCAAATCACTTGCTAAGTCGACCAATTCACCCTCTTGTGAGATCCCTTGACCGTACATGATATCGACTTCTGCCGTTTTGAACGGTGGTGCGACCTTATTTTTAACAACTTTGATACGTGTGCGGTTACCAATCACTTCTTTACTCTCTTTGATTTGTTCACCACGACGTACATCTAAACGCACAGTAGAGTAGAATTTCAACGCACGACCACCAGGTGTTGTTTCTGGATTACCAAACATCACACCCACTTTTTCACGAATCTGGTTAATAAAGAGACAGATCGTTTTAGTCTTATTGATAGATCCGGATAATTTACGGAGTGCCTGAGACATCAAACGTGCCTGAAGCCCAACGTGCGAATCCCCAATCTCACCTTCAATTTCCATACGTGGCACTAAAGCAGCCACTGAGTCGACAACGACAATATCAATCGCACCAGATGCCACCAACGCATCTGCAATTTCCAACCCTTGTTCTCCTGTATCTGGCTGAGAGAGTAACAAGTTATCAATATCCACACCAAGTGCTTGCGCATATTCTGGATCCAAAGCATTTTCAGCATCAATAAACGCTGCCGTACCGCCCTGTTTTTGAACTTCTGCTACTGCATGTAACGCGACTGTTGTTTTACCAGATGATTCTGGTCCGTAAATTTCAACGATACGCCCACGTGGATAGCCACCTACACCGAGCGCAATATCGAGGGCGAGTGAACCACTTGGAACGGCAGATACTTTTGTATTTGCCGATTCGCCCATCTTCATAATTGCGCCCTTACCAAAGTTACGTTCGATTTTCTTCAACGCTTCGTTTAACGCTTTTTCGCGATCATTATTCTGTGTGTCTTTTTTCTTAGCCATCGCTTTTCTCCTTTATTCATTAAATGTGTCGTGCAACAAATCAAACATCGAAAGGTTGATCACGCGTTCGCGAATATCATTGCGCGAACCGTGTAATTGATAGTGTTTTACTTTTGTTTCTTCTCCTTCAACGGCTAATCCAACATAAACGCTGCCCACTGGTTGTCCCTCCACCTGATCTGGGCCAGCAACACCAGTATAACTAAGTGCCAGCGTGGAGCCTAACTGTTGACGCGCCCCTTCTGCGAGTTTCTTAGCGCATTCTTCACTGACCATACCATGCTGTTCAATAATGTTAGGGTCAACATGCCCCACATTTATTTTAGCTTCCGCATCATAGCAGACGAGGCTGCCTCGGAGTACTGAGGAAGCACCTGGGATTTCTGCGAGTTTAGCCGCAGCTAATCCGCCTGTTAGACTTTCAGCGAAGCCGACTGTCTGATGTTCATCACGCAGTTTCTCCAGCAAGGTTTCTGGAATATTTTTCTTCCATCCGGTACTGAAGAAATGATTGCTCAAACGTTCTTTCAGAATATCACCGATACGATCAATCGCTTCATGATTGCTAGCTTCGGATTCACCGAGCGCTGTAACACGAACCGTTACCGCTTCTTTTGACGCATAAATCGCTAAGGTTGGATTCGTTTGATTGTCAATCAAATCATCAATCTGTTGGGCCAGGTCCGCTTCGCCGATCGCATAGTAATTATAGTATTCAGATGTCAGCACTTTATCTGTATGTATACGCTCAGCGAGATACGGCTTGACACTCTCAGTGAACATCACCATCAATTCTTTGGGAAAACCTGGTAGAAAAATATAATCATGATCATTCTTATGGAGGGCTGTACCAACTGCTAGTCCCACCGGATTGTGGAAAGATTGGCCATTCTTAAACGTTAGTGCCTGACGTTTCTGATTCTCTGTCACTTCACGCCCACGTTTATTGAGCCATGTCGTTAGGTCACTGAGACACTCCTCATCATGCACTAGCGGCTCATTAAGATGTTCAGCAATCGTCTGTTTCGTCAAGTCATCACGTGTAGGGCCGATACCGCCAGAATAAATAATGACATCACTGCGGGCTTCCGCCTGTTCTGTCACTTGTGTTAGCCGTTCAGGATTATCGCCAATCACCGTTTCAATATAGTGATCAATCCCTAATTCGTTTAATTGTGCTGCCAGAAATGGAGCATTCGTATTAACAATCTGTCCCATCAACATTTCGGTTCCGACAGCAATAATTTCCGCTCTCATCTTGAATGCTCCTATCTATTAAATACGTTGTGTTTGATTAAAATGCGTCTTCTAAAAGTCCGTTAATGCGGCACGATTTTTCCAGAAGTAATCGACCATTGACACGACCGTCATCACTACCGCGATATAGAACAAAATCTGTCCGATAGAGAATGGTAGATTACCAAATGGAAAGTCATCGATCAATAGAAAAATTACCGCAAACATCTGACTAACCGTTTTGACCTTACCAGGCCAAGCAGCAGCCATGACATTACCTCCACCTGCAAGCAACAGACGCAATCCTGTCACGGCCAATTCACGCATGACAATGATACCGACCGCCCATGCTGGGATGATGCCATTTGCAGTCAACTCGATCATCGCCGTAACAACTAACATCTTATCAGCGAGTGGATCAGCAAACTTACCGAAGTCGGTCACGAGATGGTCGCGACGCGCGATATAGCCGTCTAACCAATCTGTAAAGCTTGCCACCGCAAAAACAATACATGAGGCAATCATCCACCACGAGGTCTGACTGCCAAACAATAACACACTGCCACTATCCGTATGCGTAGCAATCTCCATTAATAGGATGAATAACGGGATCATAAAAATTCGAAAAACAGTCAGCTTATTAGGTAAATTCATGGTTTTGCCTCCATCTCATACACTCATCATGACATAAATCATCACGCTTGTCTGTCATTTAGATTATCGGTTTCTGGTTTCTCAGTAATATTGACCTTACGTGGTTTTGAGCCATCCTGTGGGCCAACAATATTTCGTGCTTCCATATCTTCGATCATTCGTGCCGCGCGGTTATAACCGATACGGAAACGGCGCTGCAACATTGAAATCGAAATCGTCTCGCGCGTCTTCACGAATGCCAAGGCATCATTCCACAAGTCATCGAGATCATCACTGTGATCATCCGTCTTCGGTTCCTCTGGCTTCATCGTTTCCACATAATGCGCTTCCTGTTGATCTTTCACGAAATCAACCACACGAGCCACTTCATCATCTGCGATATATGCCCCCTGAACACGAATAGGTTTGCCTTCACCCATCGGCAAGTACAACATGTCACCGCGTCCGAGTAATTTTTCCGCACCGTTTTGATCGATGATTGTCCGTGAATCCGTACCACTTGACACTGCGAAACCGATGCGTGATGGTACGTTTGCTTTGATGATACCGGTAATGACGTCTACCGATGGCCGTTGTGTTGCTAAAATCATATGAATCCCTGCAGCACGTGCCATCTGTGCTAAACGCGTGATAGCTGCTTCGACTTCTTTAGAAGCAACCATCATCAAATCTGCCAATTCATCAACAATAACGACAATATACGGCAAAATCGGCACGGCCGGTTTCCCCTTCACATTCTGTCTGCGAATATAATTATTATAGGCATCGATATTACGCTGACCTGCATCAGCAAATAATTCGTAACGTCGTTCCATTTCTTCAACAACCTTGTTTAACGCCCCAGCCGCTTTGCGTGGATTCGTCACAACAGGTGTTAAAAGATGCGGAATCCCATTGTATACAGTCAATTCTACTTTTTTCGGGTCGATCATCATCATTTTTACTTCATTCGGTTTGGCGCGAAGTAATAAATTGACAATCATGCCGTTAATCGCTACAGATTTACCTGATCCAGTTGATCCCGCCACTAATAAGTGCGGTAATTTCGTGAGGTTGGTCGTAATAATATTTCCACTAATATCGCGTCCCAAAGCCACTTCTAATAATTTGTTGCTTTCCGGCGCATTCTCCACAATATCTCTGAAAGATACCACACTAACCGTCTGATTCGGTACTTCAATCCCGATCACACTCTTACCTGGAATCGGCGCTTCGATTCGAATATCTTTAGCTGCCAATGCGAGCGCAATGTCATCCGACAGATTAGTAATCTTCGAGACTTTCGTACCGACTGCCGGTTGAATTTCGTATTTTGTTACGGATGGACCGAGATTCGCTTTGGTGACTTTTGCATCGACGTTGAAGCTCTTTAATGTGCGTTCAAGTTTCTTGATGTTTTCTTTAATCACGCGGTATTCACCGCTCTGATCCGTATGCTTAGCTGGATCAAGCAGTGACACATCTGGTAATTCATAGTCTTCGTTCTCTAATTCCAAGACTTCCATATTAATATCATCAGTCGTATGATCTTCTTCGTGCGTCTCTTCTACATCATCGACTAACGGTTGCGGTTGTGACTGATTGGTTTGTACCAGAGACTGTGGCGACGTCGGTCCTACAATAGGAACTTCCTCCGGCATTGGTGGCATGTCAGTCTCATCAGGAATCGGCGACAATTCCGGTTCCATTGCTACTTTTGCCTGCGAGCGATGTGGTTCTGATCGCCGACGTTGCTGTCTCGGTTTAGGTTTAGACTGCGAACGTTTTTTGAGCGCCTGTTGATGAGCGACTAATTGCTTTGAGGTCTGTACAACCGCACGCTCACTGTAGGACATGCTTTGCGTCCATAACCAGCGAAAAGTATTAATAAAGTCTTCAAGTTGTAGCCCAAAAATCCATGCGACCCACCACACAATCGCTAAAATAATGACGATATAAGTGCCGAGCTGACTCACTAAGAAATGTGCTAATTGATAGAGTAGCGCACCAATCAAACCGCCACCGACTGCCGCATCAAAACGCCCAAAGAAACCGAGTCGCACACTCTGCCAAGTGATTTTCACGACGGAGAGAGCTTCGACGGCTGCGATTGATTCATACTGAACGGCATGAATCGATAGTAAAACAATCGGTAGTAAATAAACCACAGCACGTACGAGTCTGGGAAATAGTGATTGCTTAGCGTCCTTGAGTAGGATATAGCCACTATATGCAATGAGTAATAGTGCTATCACAAAATATAACTCACCGACAACACCACGCAATAAGGCGTTGATTAATGTCCCGATAAATCCCAATTGGAATAAGCCAATGATGGCAAGGATTAAACTGACAACAGCGACCACTTCAATCGTCGGTGTTGTTTTCTTTTTTGTTCGTTTAGTGCTTCGTTTTTTTCGTTTATTAGCCACGCACACTCCTCCTTCTATCGGTCATCAAGGATAACCTTACCATCCGCTAATTATAGCTTACTAGCGCCTTTTTTTAAATATTGGTCTTTGACTTGCTAACACTATTGTTCTTCCGTTAAACTGGTAGTGATATTGTCTACAATGAATAAGAGGGATGAAAGATGTTAACCACTACTTTTCGTATTAATGGGCGCGTGCAGGGTGTTGGTTTCCGCTACACGACAGCAATGACTGCACAGATGCTCGGACTCACCGGAACCGTTAAAAATGAAGCGGACGGCGCAGTAACGATTGTATTACAGGCTTCTGAATCGGATCGCGAAGAATTCCTTGATACCCTGAAATCAGAGGCAAAACGCGGTTTCGCTATTATCGATACCATTGAGCGTGTCGATGAATCTGACGAAGAGACGTTGTCTTCATTTAGAATTATTCATTAATAGACGATAGGATTTCAAAGTAAGGATGTGTCTTTTTGGCAAACACAAAATCGAATAAACGTTTGCAATTTTTCGGTCTTATCGCCGCAATCATGCCGATACTCGCCGGATGTGTGAATGTAAGAAATACAGATGGCTTCATGTATCGTCTGATCGTTCCACCGATCAATTGGCTGATTGAAACGTTCGCAAATTTCTTCAATGGTAATTATGGCATTGCCCTTATTCTTGTCGTGTGTATCGTGCGTTTAGTACTGACACCCTTGATGCTCGGTTCTCAGAAAGCTAGCATTCGTCAAACGATTATTATGAAGAAGTTCAAACCACAGATGGATAGCTTCAGTCAACGTTTGAAAGAAGCACAGCAAGCGCAGGATCAAGAAACCATGATGCAGTTACAACGTGAACAGATGTCATTCTTCCAACAGGTTGGACTTAACCCGCTCGGTTCACTGAAATCAGGTTGTTTACCGCTATTAATTCAGTTCCCAATCATTACGGGACTTTATGCAGCGGTCTACAATAACGCAAACATCAGTAGCTACGTCTTCATGGGTATTCGACTCGGTGATCGCAGTATTCTGATCGGTATTTTGACTATGGCAGTTTACATCGCTCAGAGTTTCGTTTCTGTCATGTCTGTACCAAAAGAACAGCGACGTATGATGGCTGGAACAATGTTCATGATGCCTTTAATGGCTCTCTTCTTCATGTTCTCATCTCCAGCTGGGTTAATGCTTTACTTCTTGACCTCAGCGATTTGGTCCGTCTTCCAGATGCTTTGGACAACGTACGTTTATCGTCCGCGTCTTCAAAAGAAAGTCGAAGCAGAAATCGATGCACAAAATATCGACTTCCCGGATGCAGAAACCACCGCACGTCCACGTCGTAACGTGACAAACTCAGTATCCGATGTCGATCAACAAAAGAGTCGTGCCCGTCAATTAAACGACCAGAAACGTAATAAAAAATAGATTACATAGCCTAAATAAAAAGAGACCAAGAATCATCTTGGTCTTTTTTTTGAACACATTTAATCAATTGTCAGGGTACGCATCACATAGCCGATATTTCGAATCGTCGTAATATAGCTGTGCGGTGCATCGGGTGTATCAAGTTTGCGACGCAGTTTTTGGATGTATGACTCCAATACTTTCGTTTCAACTTCATCCGGATAACCCCATATCCATCGAATTAATTCACGACGTTTCAAGACGATATCAACATGCCCCATTAACGTCGCCAGCAATTGAAATTCACGATCAGATAAGTCGATGAAATGATCGCCCTGTCTAACCGTAAACGTCACCTGATTGAGCTCGATGTCCTTGAAGCGCAAGATATTGGCATCAACATCATGACACGGCACCGATTCCCAATGAATGCGACGCAATAATGCCCGTGCATAGGCCAATATCTCTTCGCTCGAAGTACGACGTAAGAAGCATGCATCAGCACCACAATCGAGCGCAGCGACAATCTCTGACGGTGAAAATTGCTTAGCTGTCATGATAATCGGTGTACGACTGACAAGACAAATGCGACGGCAGATTTCCAAACCGCTAATCCCAATCATACCGTAATCAACGATAATGAGTTGCCAATTCTCTTAATAGATTTGTTCCATCACTGCTAATCCGTGATCGACACGTACGACATCGTAACCGTCTGTTTGTAACTCCGATTTCAAAAATTCACCGTACAACGCATCCGTAATGGCGACTAAGGCACGCCCACGTCTAATTGATAAATTGTGTCCTTCTCTAGAATACAAAAGGTTCATATAATACCAGCCTTCTTAGTCAATCTGCGTCTCTTTCGCATCTTGCCATAAGAAGTGATAGGTCCCTTCTTTGTCTGTGCGTTGGTAGGTGTGGGCACCGAAGTAATCACGTTGCGCTTGAATCAAGTTAGCTGGCAGGACTTCAGAGCGGTAGCTGTCGTAGTAAGCAATAGCGCCCGCAAAACCAGATACAGGTACACCAGCCATCATTGCCTTAGCCGTGACTTCGCGCGCAGCATCTTGGTATTCTTTAACAACTTTGACAAAGAAGTCATCTAAGAGAATATTCTCGAGTTCTGGATTACGGTCGTATGCTGCCATGATTTCTTCCAAGAAATCGGCACGAATGATACATCCGGCACGGAAAATACGTGCGATTTCACGGTAATTGAGATTCCAGTTGTATTCCTTACTGGCTTCGCGATATTCGACAAATCCTTGGGCATAGCTCATGATCTTGGAGAAGTATAATGCACGACGGATTTTTTCAACGAAGTCTTGCTTGTCATCATCTGTACCATCGAAGGTGTTCATCTCTGAACCTAAGATTGCTGCAGCACGTTGACGTTCATCACGCAATGCAGAGATGAAACGTGCGTAAACCGCATCAGTAATGGTTGGTAATGGAATACCCAAATCTAAAGCTTCCTGAGATGTCCATTTACCAGTACCTTTGTTGCCAGCCGCGTCAACGATCACATCGACCATTGGCTTGCCGGTTTCTGGATCACGTTGTTTTAAAATGGCAGCTGTAATCTCAATGAGGTAGCTACGCAATTCACCTTGGTTCCATTCGTCAAAGTATGCTGCAATGTCTTCGACAGGTAGATTGAGGTAATGACGCATTAGTGCATAAGCCTCAGCAATTAATTGCATATCTCCATATTCAATCCCATTGTGCACCATCTTCACGAAGTGACCCGCACCATTTTCACCAATGTAGGTCACACACGGTTCACCATCAGAGGCTTTGGCCGCGATAGCTTCCAAAATTGGTGCCACTTCATCGTAGGCAGCTTTCGCACCACCCGGCATCAATGCTGGGCCGTGAAGGGCACCTTCTTCCCCACCGGATACACCCATTCCAATAAAGTGAATGCCTGACTGTGCGAGTCGCTCGTTACGACGAACCGTATCCTTAAAGTAGGTATTCCCACCATCAATGAGGATGTCACCTTCATCCAATAACGGTAATAATTGATCAATGGTACCATCAGTCGGTGCGCCCGCCTTCACCATCAAGACAATACGACGTGGACGTTCGATACTTGCAACAAAAGCTTCGATGTCTTCGATTGCGAGTAAGTTCTTATCAGGATTTTCAGAGACGACGGCTTCCGCCTTGCTGTAGGTACGGTTATAGAGTGCTACGGTATAACCGCGACTTTCAATATTCAGTGCGAGGTTTCTCCCCATCACTGCCATTCCTACAACACCAATATTCGCCTTGCTCATGCTGTTTCCCCCTTATGTGAAGTACTTTCTAATCACATCATACCAAAAAAAATTCAGAAATAGAATGACATTATGCTATACTGAATACAACTTACAGGAAAGCGAGGGATTGGATGGCAGTCACAGAGGAAGAAAAACAAGCACGTAATAAAGCCTACGAAAAAGCTGCAAAACGTAAAGCGCGCCGCGAACGTTTCGGTAAATTCTTTACATTTATCATGTTATTTGCGATGCTTGCTGGTGTCATTATCAGTTTAGCAATGGCGTTAATTACTTACTTCGGCTAGTCGCCCTCAATAACTTCTGCAAACAAAAAAGCATCTCTCACCAGCACATTGACTATCAATGCCCTGTGGAATGAGTGATGCTTTTTCATTAATTATAATAAGTCTTTAAATTCAGAAGCGACGGTTTCTGCTTCTGTATTTTCTGGTTGAATTTTTTCTATCTTGATCCCTTCAACACAGCGAGTAACTAGTTCATCAATCGCTAAACGCTCTTCGTATTTTTCAATCTTGTCCATATGCGGACGCGTCTTAGGAGACGGTGGCGCAAATACCGTACAGCAATCTTCATACGGTAAAATCGATAAATCGAAAGTATCGATCGCTTTTGCGACATCAATGATTTCTAATTTATCCATCGTTAACGCCGGACGTAAGATCGGTGTACTCGTCACATTATTGATCGCAAACATACTTTCTAATGATTGCGAAGCCACCTGTCCGACCGATTCACCCGTGATGATACCGAAACCGTGGAAATCTTCGCGGATTTTATCTGCAACGCGGAACATCATACGACGTGTAATGGTCATTAAATAGTTAGCAGGTACTTTTTCTTTAATTTCTTCCTGAATTTCTGTGAATGGTACCTCGATAAAGTTCAACCATCCACCACCGAAGCGTGTCAATTTCTGCGTTAGATCTTTAGCTTTCTGCAAAGCTTGCGGACTCGTGTAAGGTGGCGAAGCGAAGTGAACAATCGTCGGACGAATCCCACGTTTCATTGCGAGATAACCAGCGACTGGTGAATCGATTCCCCCTGACAACATCAACATTGCTGGCGCTGTACTACCGACTGGTAAACCACCTGCACCTTCAATCCAATCCAAGCTGAGTAATAAATCATCAAAACGAACTTTTACTCGAACGGTTAGATCAGGATCGATCATCTGTACCTTGAGCTTTGGGAAGCATTCGGCAAGATAGCCACCGAGCTGTTGGTTGATGTCCTGCGTATCCATCGCATAGTTATGATCGGAACGTGACGTCGCGACTTTAAAGCTTTGGATATAATCATCTTCTGCTAGACGTTTGGCGACAATTTCTCGAGCAACAGCTTTGACTTCTTCGAAATCGCGCGATACTTCGTAGGCTGGACTGTAACTTTGAATACCGAAAACATCCTTCAAACGATCTAATGCGATGTCTTCCGGTGCATCATTTAAATCGATGAAGATAAAGTCATTGTACGGACTGACTTTAATTTCAGGATAATCCGCTAATTGTTTACGAATATTACGGGCAAGCTGATGCGTAAAGCGTTTCTTATTGCTTCCTTTTACAGACAACTCTCCGTAACGAACCATAATCGTTTTCTTCATTAAATCCCCTCTCGATTATTGAATCTTAGCAAATTTCTCAAGTAATTGTTGATAGACAGCGATAAATTCATCCGCTTCCTCAAGAGTATTTTGTGAGCCAAAGCTAAGACGAATGGCACATCTTGACCACGTCCCATCAACACCCATCGCGCGCAATGTACTTGCGGACTGATCGACTTTTCGACTCGAGCAAGCACTCGTTGTCGATACAAAGATATCATGATCTTCTAACGCATGAACAGCCACTTCACCACGTACACCTTTCAATGCAAAACAGAGCACATGCGGTGAACCATGATTTTCAGGTGAAAAAATCTGTATCTTATCCCCCTGCGCTTTGAGGAATTGACGAATACGTGTTTGAATCTCGCGTTGCGTTTTATTCTCAATCTCCGCCTGCTCCAAGCTCATTCGTAGCGCTTTAGCCGTAGCGACTATCCCGGCTAAGTTTTCAGTCGTACTACGCATGCCACGCTCTTGGCCACCACCATCGATCAATGGCTGGATGTGTCGGTTAGCTTTTTTATAGAGAATACCGACACCGCGTGGACCATTAAACTTATGCGCGGAGAAGCTCATTAGATCCACACGTGAATGAATCAATGGCTGTTCAAAACGACCAACACTTTGTACACCATCCACATGAAAATGAATCGTCGGATGCTGTTCTAAAACTTCAGCTAATGCTTCGATCGGTTGAATCGCACCGATTTCATTATTAATTGCCATTACCGTAACCAAGACGGTTTCTGGCTTAATCGCAGCTTCCAAGTCTTTCGCACTGACGCGTCCTTCACGATCGACAGGGAGCGTGGTAACTTCAACACCCTGCTGTTCAAGATGTTCAAGCGTTTCTCGTACAGAGGGATGTTCAACCGCTGATGTAATCACATGGTGTCCTTTATGTACTTTTTCGAGTAACGTGCCCTTAATCGCCCAGTTATTCGACTCTGAACCACCACTCGTAAAGAATATCTCCTGCGGTTCAGCACCGAGTAATTCTGCAACCTGTCGTCTGGCAGTCTCAAGTAATTGATGCGCCTGATTACCTAAGTGATGTAAACTCGATGGATTTCCAAAGTAACGTGTCATCGTCTGCATCATCGCTTCGGCCGCATCATCAAAAATTGGCGTTGTTGCACTGTTGTCAAAATATATCACACAAAACCTCTTCTCTAAAAATAAAAATGAGGTTGATCAATAACCTCATTCTTATACTTTAATTTCTATTTTAGCACGAAACGCTAAAATCTAAAGATTCCCGCGTTCCTTATCTTCGTAATACCATTGTTCCACGTGTTTTGAAGCACCTGGTTCTACCGCATCAATCGCTTCGGATACTGTTTGGTAGGCAGACTGGTAATCGAATTCATCATAATAGTAATGGTTAGCTTCCTGAATCGCCTGATTGATCTCTGGATTCTCAGAACGGAAACGATTCGCATATTGAATGCAATTTTCAGTCAAGATCGCGTGATCCAAGATGATTTCTGTTTGTTCAGATAACGTATCGAGCTGTGTATCAATCTTTGTCATGATTTCAGTCATCGTACGAATATCTAATTTCACACGGTTCATCTTATGTTCGATGTCGTCAACCATATCCTGTGTTTCAAAGAATAAGTCGAGATAGTCATCAGATAACCCCGGCAAATTGAAGCGTTCAATGCGACGCTGCATATTTCTGAGTTCAAGATCCGCAGTGTACAACTCGTCGCGCATTTCTTTTTCACGAGATTTCAAGTGACTCATGGACGAAATAATGTGAGACTGCCCTTTTTCAACAGAAGATAGCACCTTGTACGCATCTTCCATGCGTTTCTTCATCTCACTGTAAGCGATGGTACGTGCACCAAGTTGTTCATTACTACGATCGATTTTTTGTTGTTCATTTTTGATCTCACTCGAGAATTCACGAATCTTACCGATCTCGTTATCATGAAGTACATAACTCTGAGAAATGCGATCTGCTTCCAACTGGCTGTAGTGATTGCTTTGAGAAACTTGATCGAATTGCTTCTGCAACTTGCCTTGATTTTTATCGACGTAATCGCGTGCGGCAATTTCGTCTTCCATCAATTGATACGTATGATCAATCTGTGATTCACAGATCTTCATCAAGTTCTTCGCTTCATTCAAGTCACCAGCTAACACTGCATTGTAGGCATTAGTGATGTCTTGCGCTACTTTATCAATATTTTCAGCGACGTTGACCCCTTTAGGGAATTGGAATTCTTCCTCTTTGAGGCGCTGGTATCCCTGTTTAATATCTTCCAGCTGTTCATTATATTCATTCTCGATCTTGTCCAATGCATCTGGAATTTGAGACATCATCTTATCTAAAGCGTCAATATCGGCATTGATTTGATGCAATTCTTCATCCGCGCCCATGAAGTCGCCGTCATTCATCAAGGCATTGTATTTCGTAAAATCGAGTTCGACATAGGAGAGGTGTTTCTCCAACATATCGATCGCTTCACCATAAGCATAACCATGAGCGAGTAACTGTTTGCGAATAGCTGCATAACGTTCATATGTCTTGTTGTGGTAGGCTTCGTTTTCACCTTCCAAAGCTAAGATATCACTCAATGCATCATTGATCTCCCGTACTTCGACTTCAGTTTCTTCCAATAATTCTTCGGCACTATCAATCTGTTGGCGTGCTTTAACGAGACTAAATTTATCTGCCTGATTCTGTGCCGAAACTAGCGACGACTCAATCTCTGGTAATTTGTACTGTTTAATCGTCTCCCACTTCGAGCGCTGTGTATCATACAGGCGTCGCGTATTTCCGGAAACATGTTTATTCTTAATTTGATATAACTTATCCGGAACAGGAATGGCTAAGATATCTTGTTTTTTGTCATCCAGCGTTTGGATGTTCTCGCCGTAACGATGCCCTAAATAATACAACAGTCCGTAGACAATCAGCACCAATACGATACCTACAATAAGTGTAATAATAATCGGCACGCTGAATCCTCCATTCAACCTAAATTTATGGATTAAACCATATAAGCTCTACTATTTTATCACAAAGGGACACATCACGGGGGATAAATTCCAAGGAATAGCCCGCATTTGTGCCGATTAATAGCCTAAGATTAACGTTACGAGCTCTTCTGGTCGAAGCCCCTTAATATAGTGATCGAGATCGATCGTATTTAACTTATTAATCAACTGATCGCGTTGGACGGTACAATCGATCAATGCATCCTCAACATCAGCAATTTCACCCTCGCCGAAAAAGTCACCAAAAATGCGAATATGCGCGATTTTGCCATGATCAATCTCAATACTGATATCGAGTGTGCCCGCATCAAAGCGCCCATCATTGTTGAAAGCATAGCGCGGCGATGCACCAAAGTTCCAATCCCAGTTACCGTATTTTTCAGCGTAGAGTTGGTCGATTGCTTCCCAATCTTGGTCCGTCAATTCGTAACGTTTCGCTTCTGACAGATCATTAACTTGCAAGAAATGTTTCAGCATCAATTCTTCAAAATCGTCCACGGAAATATCCTGATATTTCGGCGCAAGATACGGACGGATGCCGCCGACACGCTTACGTACCGACTTCACGCCCTTTGAAGCAATTTTCTTCTTGTTCGGACGCAGCGCCTTTTCCATTGTTTCACCATCAATATCCATTAATAGTGAATAGCCTGCATACAAGCGGCCGTTCACGATCGTCTGCGCTGAACCAGACACTTTTTGACCTTCAATTTCTAAGTCATTACGCCCACGTTGCTGTACTTGTTTGGCGCCTAGTGCTTGGAGTCCAGAGATTGCTGGGTCATAGATACGTTTGAAATTTTCACTCACTGTCCCCGGATTAGACAAAATAAAAATAAAGTTTGCTTCGCCCATATCCATGTAAATGGCACCGCCACCAGTATCGCGGCGAACAACCGGCAGATTGTGTGATTCCACATAATCGACGTTAATTTCTTCGATCGTATTCTGGAACTTTCCAATCTGAACTGCTGGATCACAACGATATGGCATGATGATATCTTCCCCCGGGAAAATATGATTCAACACATAAACTTGTGTCGCCATCTGCATGCCCATGTTTCTGACTGGTTTGCCATCGCGTTTGATTTCAATTAAATACATCTTTTTCCCTCCAAATTAACACTGATACTATCATAGCACTGTATCCCTTTCCATTAAACTGAGGGATACGCGATAGCTATTTAGTCATCAGCGAAACCATTCTGTGTACTTAATTGTTTGAACCAACGCCCCGATTTTTTTATCGTACGCTTTTGCGTTTCAAGATCGAGAGAAACGAGACCGTAGCGGTTCTTGTAGGCGTTGAGCCATGACCAGCAGTCGATAAACGTCCACATCATATAGCCTTTACAGTTGGCACCGTCTTGGATCGCACGGTGCAACCAGCGCAGATGGTCTTTTACGAAATCGATACGGTAATCGTCCTGAATCTCACCGTCTTTGAGGAAGCGCTCTTCATCTTCCACCCCCATACCATTCTCCGTCAACAACCACGGAATGTTATCGTAGTTTTCCTTCAGATTTTCGGCAATGTCATAAATGCCCTGTTCGTAAATTTCCCAACCACGATACGGATTAACTTTCGCAGTCGGTAACTGGAACGGTTCGTAATAATAATCGGGTGTGAATGGGGCTTCTGGATTCGGCACATATTTTGGCGCTTGCACGCGTAACGGCTGGTAATAGTTCACACCTAAGAAATCAACCGTGTTTTCCAAAATATCCGTTAATTCTTCAGCAGTAGTTTCTGGCATCAACTTGTGCTTCTCAGCAATTTCTCGAAGTTCTGTTGGATATTTACCTTTGACGGATGGATCGAGGAAACTACGGGCTTGGAATAGCTCTGCCACTCGTGCTGCTTTGAGATCGCCTGGCTGATTACTTCTCGGATAAGCTGGTGTCAAATTGATAATGATCCCAATCCGTTTAGATTCGTCCAACTCGTGCAATGCCTTGACGGCTCGCGAACTGGCAAGCTGTGTATTATAAGCCACCTGAAAAGCCTTCTTCGCATCAATCGTCCCTGGCAAATGATAAAAATTAAAGTATCCCATCTCTACCGGCACAATCGGTTCATTAAATGTTGTCCACTCATCGACATATTCTCCAAACAACTCAAAACATTGTTTGGCGTAGTTGACAAACGCATCGACGGTTTCTTTACTCTCCCAACCGCCTTTTTCATAAAGTGCGTAAGGTAAATCAAAGTGATAAAGGTTAACCATTAAATGAATACCTTTATCATGAATACGTTTAAATACTTTTTGATAGAAAGCAACTGCTTCCTCATTTACTTCACCAACACCGTCCGGAATTAAACGCGCCCATTGGATAGACGTACGAAAAACAGTCTGCCCCGTTGCTTCTAGGAGTTCGATATCCTCTTCCCAATTTTCGTAGAAAGTGGATGCGTGTTCCGGACCAACCTGATTAAAGAATTTATCGGGAGCGGTACGGTACCAGTAATCCCAAATATTCTCACCTTTTCCGTCGCCTGAGATGTAACCTTCTGTTTGTGGTGCTGATGTGGACGTCCCCCACAAAAAACCTTCTGGAAATTGATACATAATTGCCTCCTATTTAGCCAAGATAATCTGTAGCGCGAGCTGACAAAATGTCATATTCGCCCAACTGAACCATTCTCTCGTATACTGCGTTGGATCATCAACATGAATCCCTTCGTGACATTGACCAGTATCCCCATCATTATCACAAACTAATTGCAATTTTTCTCGTTTCACGGCAGTATCCGGGTACGTGATCCCTTCCATCAATAAACTAATCGCCCAGACATAATTTTCCGGTGTATGCTCGCTACCGATACCAGCGAGTGCTTTGCCCTTATAGTAGTATGGATTATCCTCACTCAAGATAAACGCACGTGTGTGTTGATAGTCGCTATTCTCAAAGTCAATATCCGAAATAAATGGCAATGATAATAGACTCGGTACATTGGCGTCATCGATCAATGCCGCATTCCCTAGACCATCCACTTCATAGGCGTAGCCGCGTTCACCAGTCGGTAATATCACAAAAGCGTATTGTTCAAGTCCCGATTGAATATCATCAATCAGTTTATCTGTCCGCGCTTTTAAAGTGTCATCTGTAATATGTGGCGCCATCCCCTTGAGTACATAGTGCGCATAAATATTATCTGGAATGTGATAGCCATATTGGCTCGCATTATCACTCGGTCGGAATCCGTTCCAGATTAATCCTGTCTCTCTCACTGGTAAGCCGCGACCCCCTTCGCCGTACAATGCATCATTTTCCGGTGCATTTTCGCGAATAAAGAAATATGGTGACTCCGCATGCTTCTGTTCTGTCTCAAATACGGTCAAAATTTCCGCATAAGCTTCCCAGAATAAATCATCGAAGAGTCCCTCGACATGCTTGTCCTGAAGTTTCATCGCTAATAGTAACGGCGCGCATAATGAATCAATCTCATATTTACGTTCCCATACCCAATCAGACGTCGGTTGATCACTTTGATCGTCATCATCCCAATGTGCACCGTTAGCTGTGATATTGAAGGCATTGGCGTACGGATCAATCAATACATACTTGAGTTCACGTTGTAAGACACCACGCAGAATTGAGGCTAATTCTGGGATCTCATCGATCAGGGACACATAGGGAAGCACCTGAAATGTCGCATCACGGAGCCACATCGCCGGGATATCCCCTGTAGTCACAAAATAAGTACCATCTTCCATTTGCTGAGTAGCTTTTTCCAATGTATCCGGTAGCAATTCACGGAAACGTTGATTGAGAACCTGAGAACCAAGGTCTTGCTTTTTAGCCCATGCCTTTAATTGATAGATGGCTTGTTGTTGTTCGTTTGTCATCTTTTTCCTCCTTAACAAAAAATACTCCGCGATAACACGGAGTATTCTTCACTATCATGCATTCTCTAATGCTTAAAATCGATACCGTATGTACGAATCTCTCCTGGCTTAAAGCTTTCGAGTGCGTATTCAGATAAATCGCTACCTAGTAATTCTAACTTGTCGTGATTTAAATTCATTGAGCAAAGTGTGGCATCTTTAGCGAAACACAAAGTTCCTGCTGTATCTACCTCGTGTTTATGCGGATTGTACACTCGAACAATGCTGTCGACTTTATCAGAGATACCTGTCACCAGTGATACGACCAATTGATCAGAATCTAGCTGGAATAACGGATGATGCGCCAGCGGTTGTGGCAAGTTATTAATCATAAAGTAGCGCAATGGATCCGTGAAACGATCGATGGTCTGATTCTGATAGAACAAGCCATCTGTCACTAACGCATGATGTGCATTCTGCAATACAACAGGATCGAAGGCTGCTTCAAGACGAATACCACCGATCATCTCACGATGCCCAAGCAATTGACTATCAGGTGTTTCCACATAACGATTAACCAACCCCGAAGCGTCTCCGAGACGACGTGTGAGATCTGGGCGACCGAGATAGCCAACAGAGCGGAACATCGTGATCGCAAGTTCACTGAAATGATCACCGATCAATTGTCCAACTTTTTCACCACAGCCGATAAAGCTGACACTGTGTTTATCATCATGTGTATTCATGAAGTGAAGGAATGGACGTAGGGCAGTTGGTTCTTCAACGTAGCCAATTTCACGCCAGTCGTTGAGATGAGAATCTTCGACTGGACGTTCAATAATACCGAACGGCGTATCCGTTACACTGTGCGTCGCCTGAATTGGTGTATGCATCACAAGGCGTAGACGATGGTCTTTGACGGTATTATCGACGTTCAAACGGTAACCGATTGTCGCATCTGCTTTTTTCAATATTAGTGTTAATTCGTAAGGTAGCTCTTGATCGGCCACATGCTGACGTCGCGCGTCGAGGTCTTTAGGTAGACGCCAAGTTCCCATAAGTGTGAGACGACTTTCTAATTCACCGCTTACCGCGTTAACTTTAGCATCATCGAAATTCAAGTTGATAATCCAATCGTCATACGCCGGTGAAAAGTCGTAATTATCACCTTCGTCACCACCGTCTTCAAAAGTAATAAAGTTTTCGTAAGTCGTATCCGTCTGCTTATCACGGACAACCACTTGATGATCCTGTACGCTGATATGGTAGTAATCATTTTCGATAGCTGTCGTTTCTTCACTGTCAATTGCTGAGTGTTTCGTCTCATCAATCGTGAAACCAACCCAATCTAATGATGGAATCGTTGTCTGTACAGCAAGTGTCGTGCGGTAATATGGTTCTGGCGTCTGTTTTGACGGATCATGGCGAACAACCGCTGCATCTTCTTCTGTCTGTTCAATCACTTGATATGACACCGTCTGACCTTCACTATCACGCAATTCAAATGTTGGTGATTTGGTCGATACTTTGAATGTCCACACGCGCTCAATAGCTGTGGATAGTGTATTGTAGCCAACGACATCGAAGTATTCTGCACCAGATGTTAATTTGCGTAATAAATAGTCGCGCAAGCTTTCAGCTAGCTGTAACGCCACTTGACCGCGTTGGAAAATATCTTGGTTCGTGATATCTGAGTTACAACCACCAGAAGAATCATGCGCTTGTCCCTGAGCAACCGTCTTCCAGATTTCAGAAACAATTCCTGATTCGGTTTCAATCCCTTGAACCTTGGCAATCGCCATCAATGGTTCAACCACAAATGTCGTCAGATTTTCCAACTCATCGTAGAGCTTCTTGAGATCTGCTCTTGAAGAATAGATCCCACGGTGAATCTTCGAGAAGGAAGCGTCCACAAACTCGCCGTCGAATGTCGGTAAACCTTCTTCTTCACGTAACTGTTGGAAGAAAGCCGGATAGTGACTTTCAGTCAAATGATATGGCAAGTCACTGTCGTTTACCTGTTCGATACGTTCCTGTAAGTTAAAGTCGACTGCACGTTGATCACCACCGACTGGTAAGACGTGCACAGTTGAATCAGTATCTGTCGTTATGCGATCAAACATTGGTTTCTGGTCATCAGATTCAACGAGATCCGTCCCAGCATAATACCCGTTTTGGATATTCGCGACGAGGACTTTAGATTCGTCTTCACTCGTCCAGTAGAAATAGCGCGCGTCTTTTTCTTTAGGACGGCCGCGCCAAAATAAGGCGTTTTCGATACCGAAGCCGTTATAAATCTTCGGCATATCCTGTCCCTGTCCGAATGAATCTGGTAAATACCCTACCATCATCGTGTCACCGAGCGCTCGAGACTGTTCAAATCCTAGTTGCAAATTATGAACAATCGATTCGCCTGAGGTCACCATTTCGTCAATCTGCGTGTACCACGGACCGACAAAAAGACGACCGGATTTAACAAATTTTTCAAAAATCGGACGTTTGTCTGGATGTGTCTCCAAATAGTCGTCCACAATCGCCATTGCACCATCAAGTAAGTAATAGCGCAATTGATTGGTTTCTAACGCATGTAACACTTCTTGCATGTGGTAGGCGAATTGAACACGTGCATGTTGACGTGTAAAGTACCATTCAAAATCCCAATGTGTATGTGCAATAACGTGTACTTGATCCATTTAACTGCTTCACTCCTCTATCTCTAACAATCTCTTAGCGATTAAACGATTGCTTCACCCGTTTTATTTTCTTCAGCAACTTGTTCTTGTTGAACTTTACGTTCGTTACGCAAGTGAATCATAACGAATGGTGCGTAGAGAAGTACATCCAATATAACCAATACAGCAGTTAATACTACTGGACTTAAGTGGAAAGCACCTAATACCCAAGTACTGATGAAGATTGGTTCGTTACCAGCGTTTTGAACAACTAATGGTACAACCCATCCGAGGTTAGTTACGATGTATGCAATCACAGCGTTAGCGATTGGCACAATAATCCAAGGAATCAACATAATTGGGTTCAATACGATTGGTAACCCGAAGATGATTGGTTCGTTAATACCGAAACATCCTGGGATTAAACCTAATTTCGCAACTTCGCGTTCTTTGTCACCTTTACGGGTTAAGATCAACATTGCAATTAACAAACCGAATGTAGCACCGGAACCACCGATCATCGCATAAACGTTGGTCATAGTATTAGGTGCGATCGTTACATCAGCGAAGTTTTGTGTTTCAGCGAATTTAGAAACGTTTTCTAAGAAGAGTGGCAACCAGAAAGCACCGACAATACCCCATACGATGTTGAAACCGTGCAATCCGAGGAACCATAAGATTTGTTCTGCAAGAATAACGATAATAATAGCTGGTAAACCTGTACCGACAGATGTTAATGGTGTAACTAAGAATGTTTGAACTAATTCACTTAATGATGCGAATCCCATTGTTTCAATAGCGATACGAACAACACCAAAGATAAGTAATACTCCGGTCATTGGAATTAATGCGAAGAAGGAGTCGAAGACGTTCTGTGGCACGCTATCTGGCATCTTGATCGTTAATTTAGTACGGCTGAATAAGGAGAATAAGTACACAGAAACCATACCAATAACTAGCCCAGTAAACATACCTTCATAGTTGAAGAATGATGGTGCATAACCTTCAACAACTTCTAATGTGGTATCTGAAAAGTTGATGTTGTTTGGTACCATCACGAAGTAGGCAGCTAACGCGAGTAATGTCGCAATAATTTTGTTCATGTTCTTGTTTTCAGGACGTTGCGCTAATTCGTTAGCGTAAGAATAAGCACTAGAAAGTACAACGATAACACCGATAATACCTAACGTCGCAAGTCCTAAGTTACCGAATAAGCCAGAAACCTTTTCAAGGAATCCACCTTCCCAACCTTGATTGGCAATCAATGTATTCAACTGCATGGAAATCAAGTTGGAGAAGGAACCGATAACTGTGAATGGGATCGTACGTACGAACGCATTCTTGATGGCTTGGAGTACAGAGTTACCCTGCACCCAGCCGGCCGCCTTTAAGAGCGGCTCTTGCATTGCTTCAACATTAAAACTCATGAGTGACATCCCTTTCTATACTAAAGTGGTTACAAAATATGATAAAAAAATTTATCCTCAATTAATAGCTAGGCTTGATGTGTGAATCGATAAGCAGCGCCAATCAGATTCGCATCATTGCCATACTGCGCAGCGCGTACTGTTGGTACTACAGGTAATTCTTCTGGATAGTTATTCACCAATTCTTCAATCGCTTGATCTAACTGACGAATAAATTCCGGATTCTTTGAAACCCCGCCACCAATAATCACTGCTTCTGGATCGATGATGTACTGCAGATTGAAAATCATCTGAGCCAAAGCCTGATACATCTTATCAGTTTCCTGAATAGCAATCGCGTCACCTTGAGCGATACGTGCAAGCAATTCCTGACCGGAAACTTCCTCGCCGGTCTGCTTCGCGTAGCGCTCCGTCGCGTGAAACATCGTTGCTCGTCGACTCAATAATTCATTATTTTCGTCGATAGTGTAACCAAATTCGCCACCGAGCAGATGGCTACCAGGCATAACTTCTCGGTTTAATACCACCGTTCCGCCAACTCCCGTACCAATGACCATGAATGCGATATTCGATAATTCTTTGGCTGCACCACTCGTTACTTCTGCGAGCGCTGCACAATTCGCATCGTTTTCAATAGATATGGGTAAGCCGAGCTGTTCTTCTAGAGCTTGTCGAATTGGAAAATGATGGATATACGGTAATGCGCTAATTCCACCAATGACACCTGTAGAAGCCTCATAGGACCCTGGCATACTGAAGGCTACACCTTCGATTGGATGTGTGTGGTTGAGATCATTAACGATTGTTGTCACGATTTGATAAAAATCATCGAGTGTTTGCGGTGTCGGTGTTTGCAACTGATCGGTTAATTGACCAGTCGCAGAATCATAATAACCATATTTAATTGCTGTGCCACCGACATCGATGGCTGCGAGTGCGACCATTGTTACACCTCTCTCTATGCATTTTCATCAAGTTTGCGATAGAGATCAACAATTTCTTTCGCAAGATCTTTGAACGTAACACCTGTCATTAAATGATCCTGACCGTGTACCATCAGCAAGGAAACACCCTCATTGTTACCTTGTGCTTCCTCAGCTAACATCGCACTTTGCTTATGATGAGCTTCGAGCAACGCTTCTTCAGCCGCTTTGATTTTTTCATCTGCAAGGTCAAAGTTGCCTTCCTTTGCTGCTTGAATAGCTTCTATCGATGCACTCTTACCTTCACCACCATAGATGATCAGGCTCATAATGCTTTGTAGCTTTTCTTCGTCCACTGAAATTACCCTTTCATCAATTCTTCTGCGTAGTCGAGAACCTTATCGCCCTTCATCATGCCGTAGTCTGCGATTGGAATAACGCCAACTGGGATGCCTTTAGGTTCCAATTTTGATTTGAAGTCTTTCTCCATGAAACGAACTTGAGGTCCCAACAACAACACGTCAATCTTCTGACTGGCGATGCGGTCTTCAGCTTCTGCTGAAGCTACAGCGAAAATTTCAGCGTCTACGCCTTTTGCTTCTGCAGCTTTCTGCATCTTTGCAACCAACATACTCGTACTCATACCTGCGGCACAAGCTAACATAATGACTTTCTCAGCCATAATTATGAATCTCCCTTCAGCGTTACAGTAAACGCTAACATTTTTGTGCATAAATAAAGTTCCAAACAAATGATCATTTATTTGAAACTTCTTCACGTGAATTATTCTAATGGAAACCGTTTTCTTTTTCAAGGGGTACGGCTTGTACTTTTTCATATATTTTCAAACAATTTTTAAAGTTATTAAACACTTTACTGGGCTGCGCGTTCAGCAAGGTATAAACAACCTGTAATTCCCGCATTGTCACCAAGCGCCGGTGTTTCAATATAATTTTCAATCGACGGAATGGTTGAGTAATCGTTGAGCTTCTCAGTCACTTTTGCTTTAATCTTTGGCAAGAGCTGCGGTTGTTTCATGACACCGCCACCGAGCACTATCTTCTCGGGCGACAGCGTTAAACTGAATGTCACACAGGCTTGAGCGATATAGTCTGACACAAACTCCCAGTTCGCATCGTCTGCTTCAAGGTCATTCCCTGATTGACCGGTACGCACACGAATGGCGCTACCGCTCGCTAACCCTTCGAGACACTGATCGTGATGATACGGACACCAGCCTTCTGTCGGATCATCAAGATCTTTTGCAATCAGAATATGACCCATCTCTGGATGAGTATAACCTTCCAACAGTTGGTCATCCACAACGTAACCGCCGCCGACGCCCGTACCAATTGTCAGGTACAAACAAGATTTAGTATCAACAGCTGCCCCTGCACGATATTCACCATACGCAGCAACATTCACGTCTGTGGTCCATACCATTGGGATATCGAATACCGCTTTCAAAGCACCGAGGAAGTTGTAATTTTTCCAGGCGAGCTTCGGCGTCGATGTAATATAGCCGCATGTTTCTGAGTCTTTAGTGACATCGATCGGACCGAATGAACCGATGCATAGACTTTCAAGCGTATACTGTTTGAAGAAGTCAATTACTTTCTTGAGTGTTGCTTCGGGCTCCTCAGTAGGAAATTGCACACGTTCAACAATTTCTCCATTTTCTTTTCCGACAGCACAAACAAACTTTGTGCCGCCTGCTTCAATTGCTCCGTACATGTCTTTCTCCTTCTATTAAGTTATTTATTTTTGCGGCATGAAAATGCGAAGATGCTACCTGCACTTGAGAAGATCACACCGAGTAGTAACGCACCTGTCGCTGTGCCTGTCTGTGGTAATTGCGGTGTCGTCAACATTTCACGATTTGCGTCGACCATTTCCTGTTCAGGTTCGGACTCAGTAGATAGTGATGCCGTTTCACCAGATGATACCATTGGCGTAGTCGCTAAGTTCTCTTGAGTCGAGACCACAGTATCCGTGGCGACTTCATCTGAAATTATCTCATCAACTACCGTGCCAATCATGCTATCATCCATTTGTTCTGAATCTAATGGCATCTCTTCAATCGTTGGTGCATGACTATCAATCACCGTATCGACAATAATTTCTGGGTTCACTTCTTCATCATCTGTCTGATCAATTGATATATCAGTATCTTCCTCTAATTGCTCATGGCTCCCGATGACTACATCTTCAACAATTACATCATTGAGATCAGGATGATTCTGCGTATCTTCATCAGGAATAGCGATATTATCTGATGTATCATCTGAGTCATTATCTTCAACATCCGTCTCTTGTTCCTCTTCAGTATCATCTACTGTCGGTTGATCATCAGACGTTGGATGATCTGAGTCATCTTCAATGACATCATCGCCAACCGTATCATCTTCTTCAGGTATATCGACTGGTTCGTCACCATAGATCAATGCTAACACATTGCTTGGTTCCATTCCTTCTGCGGTTGCCTGATAGAAGACGTAGTATTGATCTTCTGGTAACTCGATATCTGTAAATGTGGCATAGCCATTTTCATCAACGATCGCTGTCGCAATCTCTTCAGCTACTGTTTGTGTTTCTTTATCGAATTGACGGTATAAGGTTACTGTCGTCTCTGGTTCACCATGTGTCAAACGAACGGCATAGTGATTATCTTCTGATAAAGCCACAACTTCCTGACCTGCCATTGGTAAGTTCTTCGTTTCATTATTGACCGTTTCGTACATCTTCCAATTGTAGATACGCACGCCACCCCAAGGCGAACCGTTATCGGCAGCTAAGATGTTTAACTTCCATTTTTTCGCAGTAATCGGTTGATCCAAAATAATATCTGTCACATCGTCACGATTATCACGTACTTCAGAAGCAACGATCCATTCGTCTTTCTCCTCATCGTAATACTCCAAGTTGAAGTCTTTAGTGTTCATCAATTTCTTCTCAACATCTTCACCGCCGGCACCCGCATGGTCGATGTGATATTGAACGACGGTCTTGGATTCGTCAAAGGTCACAATAGCTTCTGCTGTTGAGCCGTCATAAAACCATTTGTCTGATGTACTTGTGATTGTCCCTGTCAACATATTTTCCGGTTTTTCAGAGTTCTCACCGCGATCGGCATCGATTTCCTGCACCTCAAGCATAATATTTTTAGGCTCGGCTTGCGGTTCTGTCGTTGCTGTTACGGGTAATCCCCAGTGAATCGTTGCAAGTGTTGGCTCAGAGTGCGCGCCATCTTTACCAATAGCGATAACGGCAATACGTTGCGTCGTCCCTTCAAAGTCATCACTGCGCGTCAAGAAAGGTAGATAGATCGTACTGTTCGTTGAAGCATTCACAAATCCCCATTCACCATTATTCTCTTGATAAACTTCATAGGTATCTGCAGCATCGACTGGTGTGACTTGAATAATCGCTTCAGCTTCCTGTGCACTAAATAATCGTTGATCGTGAACGGTTACTGTTTCAGGTTTTTCTAACGATGTACCTTCACTATCAGTGATCGCTAGCTGACCTAGATTGATCGTATAATCATCTACCCCCTGTTCTGAGGTTATACGTAATTTCAATGCATAGATGGTTTCATCCTTAAGATCAGAAAGATCAATAGTAGATGTCACCCATCCGTCACCCGTTTCGAGTTCAAAGTAGTGCATGGACTCTTCTTGATAATCCGGTGTAGTCGCTACACCCAAGGCGAGTGTCGCACCTGGTGTGGACTGATGAGTAATGGATATGCTCGTACTTTCTGTTGGTTTGAAGTTTGTCGCATAGAGCATCATGTCGCTCTGTGCTCCCGCGCCAAGTTTGCCAGTGAATTGTAGTGAGGCACCACCGTGGAAGGCGTGATCGAAATCGTACTGTCCTTTCATTTCAGCATTCTCACTAGTAATCCAGTAGCGCCAAGTCGGCATAATAGTCTGTACACTACGAGATGCCCATTCGCGATCAGAGACTTTTTCACCATTAACGAACCAATATTTACCATGTCCTGGATTAAAACTGGTATAGAATTTTGGCGCAGTAATGACGGTTTTATCCACGACAAAACGGGAGATCCCTGACCATTCATCATCATGTGACCCATCTTCTTTTGTTGGATCGCCTGTATGTCCCGTCCAGAAAATATCTTCCTGGTTGTGGTAGTCGATACCATCCGAAGCAAAACCACGTACAGAATCTGGAACGAATAAACCGAGCGAGAGTTTTAGCTTGCCATCTTCATCAACAATCAATGACGTCTTCTGATTCGTTTGGTAGGCACCGCCTTTTTGTAATTCCAATCCAGCATAGGCGTCAAACGGATCACGACCGACTTCTTTCATCGTTTCAACCGTCGTCTCAATCTTATCTTCCGTTCGCCAATCGAAGTTCATAAAGAAATGATCAACGACGGGTTCACCATCTTGCGTCGCTTCTACAAAGCTGTCATTGTATGAGCTAACGCCGTTCACATAATGTCTGAGCCCACTATTCGTCATGGAATCGTACCAGGCAAAGGCAATATTTTTACCATTTTGCTTACCGAGTGCCTTAGCATCTGACATAAAGGAAATAAACTCAGCAGAGTAATTGCGATCACCACCGAATGGTAGAATTGTTTCTTGGTTAATAAAGTATCCGTTAAAACCGTAGAAGTCAGCGATATCAATTAATTTTTTAGCGGATTTGAAGTGGCCATCTTCATCTTTTTCAAGGAAGCGATCGACAATATCTACATCTTCCTGTGCTTCTGACCAGTTAAAGAAAATTGTACCGTAGATCGGCACACCATTTTTATGCGACACATCAATCATTTCAACAGGTGGAATCATTTGTTCCCAGGCTACCATTTGATCGAGATATTGCCAGTAGTCAAACGCATAAACATTCATGCCATCTTTACTACCACCTGCTGCAGAATAACCGTCAGATTTGGTGTCGAGATAAGCTAAAGAAATTACCTTGGCTTCTGACGAGCTGACACCGTTAATCGACTCACCCTTTTCACGATCAGCTAACGGTACGGTACTCTGATAAATCGCTTCTGAATCGTCAGTCGGATGTTCCCAATCCATAAAATTATCCGGTGTGATATTTGGACCTTGAGGGATAATAGAAAGCAGTCGATCAGCATCATGAACTTTCTCAAATAACTGATCAATTTCTGCCGAATCATCACTCTCTACCGATTCATCCACTTCATTTTCTTCTTCATCCATTTCATTCTCATCTGCATCGGCTGTAACGTCTACCACAGAAGAGTCGCTCTCAGTATCCTCGGATGATGATTCTTGCACTGCGTTGTCTTCAACGAATTCGTCAGCTAATGTATCATCTGAAATATCTTCGGATAGTTCTGTATCTGCCGTATGCTGCTCACCGTCACTAGTTGTTAATAATTGTCCAACCGCACTGTCTGTATTTGGTTCGAGCGTGTGCTCTGCAGCTAATGCCTGTGCACGACCTAAACTTAATAATGCTAAAGAACTCCCAGCGAGTACACCCCATTTGAGAGATTGTTTCGGATGATTTCTCACAATATTCACCTCTCATAATTTTAGAAAACGTTTTACTAAAGCGTATTCATTTTACAGTCTAGTGAAAATAAATTCAAACGTTTTCACCTATTACATAAAAATTTATGGTTAGACATGAAAATAGCGGGCATATATTGACTTACGAGATACACCTTGATATGATGGAGAGCGTGTAAAATAATGCAGCAGAGTTGAAGCAAGCTCGTCAACAGTTCTCCCACACGTGGTGAATCTAGTACCCGCGGCTGCATTTGGGGAACGTTATTGGTCGAACTGCACGAATGCGATCAGCTCGTTATTATTTTACTCCAAACTAAATTTATGGAGGAAGATGTCACATGTCACGTTACACAGGTTCAACTTGGAAAAAATCACGTCGTTACGGCGTTTCAATCTCAGGTACAGGTAAGGAATTAGCTAACCGTCCTTACGCACCAGGTCAACACGGTCCTAACCAACGCCGCAAGAGCTTGAGCGAATACGGTTTGCAATTACAGGAAAAACAAAAATTACGTTTCATCTACGGCATGAACGAAAAACAATTCCACACATTGTTTAACAAAGCTGCTAAGATGACTGAAGGTACAATTGGTGAAAACTTCTTGACCTTGCTCGAACAACGTTTGGACAACGTTGTCTTCCGTTTAGGTTTAGCTTCTACTCGTCGTCAAGCACGTCAGTTAGTTAACCACGGCCACATCTTAGTTGATGGTCAACGCGTAGATATTCCTTCTTACCATGTTGAAGTTGGACAAGTCATCAGCGTTCGTGAAAAATCTAAGAACCTTCAAATCATTAAAGACTCTGTTGAAGGTTTGTACGGACACGTACCTTACGTTCAATTTGACGATGAAAAATTAGAAGGTTCACTTAGCCGTTTACCACAACGTGATGAAATGAACCAAGAAATTGACGAATCCTTGGTCGTTGAATACTACAACCAGGTATAATCAATTTTCAAATCTTTATACACGAAAAGAACCGGCAACTGCCGGTTCTTTTTTATGCCCTGGATAATGTTAATTGTGGTTTGAAATGTAAGGCGATCAACGCCCCGATCATAATCATCGCTAATATGAGCCAACCTGATAATGAGAAATTTGCAATAGGTGTCAATAATGCACCAGCGTTGCAGCCGTGCGCTAGTCGCGTACCAATCCCCATCACTACACCACCTAGCGCATAACTTGGAAGTTCATGTCGATCAAATTTTAATCCAGATTTAAATGTTTCGATAAACTGTCCCGAGGTTAGTAAATAAATTGTGGTTCCCATCAACGTACCGATATTTTGGACACTATTCGCATCACTCAGTAGCGGCTGTGTAAAGAATTCAATTTCTTTATGTGCGTAGCCTGCAACCTGTTCAGGTGGGAGGCCAATATGAACGAGTCCCTTCCCAAACCACATCCCGTAAGGCGTCGCCGCTTGCCAGCCACCGCGTGTTGTCCACATCATTATTGAACAGACCAGTGCCACGAGCATCACGCCGAGTGTTAATGACCATTCCTCTTTGAACAGTTGCTGATACAGTTGATGTGAACGTTGCTCTCGATCGTTTCGTAAAGAAAAAATAGGTTCTAATCGGGATTGACCGAATTTACGCTTATGATATTGAATCACGACACCTGCGAAACCGAGACATAGTAGTCCGGTGAGTAATAAACCACCGAAATAACCACTGAGCTTAGAGGCAAATAAATCAGGAAAGTAAATGCCTGGATGCGCGGCACTCGACTGGATCCAACTCTGTGTCACAAAATCGGCGTCTTCTTCAAACGGAAAAGCGAGCCAGATACCGAGACCAAAAAACGGCAGCGTGATGATAGCCTTGGGAAAATTGGTCGCGAGATTCATCAAAATGGTTGTTGAACAAAAGGCGGTTAATGTCATACCAAAACCAAACAGTAAACCACCGAGTACTAAGCCACCATTAATCGGATGGATCAGCAGTTGCCAATTAGCTGGCACAAAGGCAACGACGACCATCGTACCCACTGCAGCTAAGAAAAACAATAATAATAAATTCAAAAATGATTGTGGTGTTTTCTTTTCATAGGCACTCGTAATCATCCCCACAAATCCTATCGATGAACGACTCATGATATAACCGAGTATCGTACCTAGGATCAATTGCCAGTATGTACCGTACTGATTCAAAAATAACCCACTAACGAAGATAACAAAAGCGACCAGTAGCCAACCGATCGCTCGTTCATAAGTTGCAGTTCTCATGGTGTCATCTCGATTAATCTAATGCTTCTAGAAAATGACGAATCACAGAGGCACCGATTTTCCCTGTTTCAGCGACAAACTGATCGAATAAAATATTCGCGTCCTGTGAGGCGGTGTCTGATACAACACGCACACATAGGAATGGGATAGCCATACGATAGCAGACCTGCCCAATCGCTGTCGATTCCATTTCGACACATTTGGCATCTGCAAAGTTTTCACGCATCTGTTTGACTTTCGCTGGGTCAGCAATAAAACTATCGCCGCTCAAAATCGTTCCTTCTACAATCGTCGTATCTGGTAATTGGTCAAGCAATACGTGTTTCAATTGTTTGTGATACATAGTGGCATTCGGATAGGTTTCCGGCATGCCATCGACCTGACCGAGAGCATTACCAAAAGGTGTGGCATCCACATCATGATACTGGGTTTGATTGGCAAGTACGACATCACCAACTTTTAATCCGGGATCAACAGCCCCCGCTGTCCCATTATTGATAATGAGATCAGGAGACATGGTCCCGAGCAACGTCGCTGTCATCGCAGCATTGACTTTGCCGACACCACATTTGGCAATAATGATCTCGTGATCAGCATATGCCCCTTGCCAATACTCAATACCATAAAGCTCGTGCGCCTCTAGCCCATCGATGTGTGTTAAGTAATCATCGAGTTCCTTTTGCAAGGCGGAAATAATTGCGATTCTCATACCTATCCTCCTAGAAGTAAAGTGCCACAATCGTCAATAGCAATATCCCAATAATTAAAACGATAATTCCGACCGTCAAATAACGATCAAGATTGCTACGCTCTATTTGCCAGAACGACTGATCATCAATCGATGAATTGGTCTTCGGTGTCTTCTTTTGTTTTGTTGTTGGATTGGTAGCTTTTGACAAGCTATCTGCTCTATTTGATCTTGATGTTGAAGGATGCCATGCTTGACGTGCTGCAGTTCGTGGTATCGTTGTACGCTTTGGCTGATCTTTTTTCACCGCTGCATCATTCAATGAGAACATTTTTGTTGCTTGACTATCATCTTCCTGTTTTGTGGTTGATTTTGTTTGTTTGCGATCGGCGCTCTGTTTATCCTCTTTCCACCCGAGCACATTTCCTAAACGATTCTCCACACGTTCACGGTCTTTACGACGACGGTAGGATTCACGTGTGCTTGGATTCTTTTGTTCATTACTCACCGATGCACCTCCTCTACTGCTGCAATTGTTGTTTCATATAGGATACCGCATAAATCGTCTTTGCGTCACAAATTTCTCCAGATTTAATGGCTTCTTCACATTCAGTTAAGGTTAGCCACTCTGTTTCCAAATGTTCATCTGCGTCTTGCGCTTTTGGATTTTCAACTTGATGCAGACCTTTAGCGGTATACAACTGCAAGTATTCATCGAGATAACCAGGTGTTGCATAGAATCCGACGAGACGTTCCCAATGATCGGCTGATAGTTGCATTTCTTCTTCAAACTCACGTTTGGCAGCCACATCCCAATCCTCATTCTCATCAACGAGACCGGCTGGAATTTCTAAAATCGCTTGTTCAATGGCTTTGCGATACTGTCTCACCATTGCGATACGCCCTTCATCATCAATAGCAACAATCGCCACAGCGGGGCCATGATGAATAATTTCACGCATACTCAAATTACCATTTTGTAATTCCACTTGGTGGGTCTCAAGTGTCACGAGTTTTCCTTCAAAAATCGTCTCTTTTTTGATGGTTTTCTCACCGAATTCCATACGTCTATTCTCTCCTTTTCAAAAAAAGCGAAGGATTTCCCTCCGCTCTTACGTTCATTAGATTAGTCAATATTGTCGAGTGATGGTACAACACCGATACCGACAGAACCTAATCCTGTATATACACCGATAACTGGTGTGATGAACCCTTTACGATCATCTAATCTTTTCACTTGTTCATCAATTAAATTACTCATTGTTTCAAATTTATCTGGTGCATCACCATGAGCGATGATCACATGGACATCATTTTGGAATTTTTCAGCACGTTCTTGCACTAATGTTGCGGCACGCTTCAGCGCACGTTTAACGGTACGGATTTTTTCCAAAATAACGATCTCACCCTTCTCATTGATCGTCAAGATCGGACAAATCTTTAATGCTTTACCGAGCAATTTAACGGGTGTACTCAAACGTCCCGTTTTTGCAAGATAATCAAGGTTGTCCACGATGACGAAAACACGCGTGTGATCGATTATCCAGTTCATCTTACGATTGATCTCTTCTTCATCATCGCCAGCTTCAATCAGATCCAGTGTCTGTTTCACCATACGTTCGTTCACATAGCTGACTGCATGTGTATCGTAAACGTAGGTTTTGATGCCTTTTTCTTCCATTTCACTAGCGATCATGTGAGCAGTTTGATTAGCACCGCTCAATGCATGTGGCATCGTAAAGAAGAAAACGGTATCGTAGCCTTCTTCGATAAGTTTGTCATAAACTTCATAGTATTGGTTTAAACTTGGCTGTGACGTTTTTGGAATCCCTGGTTCTTCATGCAATTCATCGTAAAATTTGCGAATGCCAGGCTCATCGTTGCTATCTAATAATTCTTTACCATTCGAAAAACGAACACTAAAAGTCACTTCAAAGACATTCTCTAAACGGGAAATGTCTTCGCTGAGTGTTGCTGTACTATCGGTAACAATCGCTGCTTTCATGCGCATCTTCCTTTCTAAAATCGGTATTATACGCTTGGTCACTGTCTGATATTTTATCAAACTTTGAGAACAATAGTGCACTGAAGCGCTGAATTTCATGATCTTTTAATCTTTTTAGGTTCACCCAATGCGTTGTAAATTGACCGCCTGTAACCCTTTTTCTCCCTGAGCAATCTCAAAAGCAATCGCCTGTCCAGGACGCAAGGTTCTAAACTCAGAAAGTTCTATCGCACGACGATGAAAGAAAATTTCGTGATCAGTCATTTCTGTTTCGTACTTGATATAACCGAACCCTTTCTGTTCATCGTAACGTTGAACGGTTCCTTCTAACATTTTAGTCCTCCGCTTCTAAAGCTTCAGGGAAATCATTAATAACGATATCTGCACAACGTTGGCAAAGCATTGGTGCTGCTTCGATCGTACCAACAGATGGTAGCGTCTTACGGCAACGTTCACAGACTTCGCCTTCTGCTGGTGATACCATTAGCTTAAATCCTTCAAATTCATCCGATTCAGCTGGTGCATCGGTAAAGTCCTTGATTTCTAATTGCGATACCATTAAGTATGTATCCAATTTTTCACCAACTTGATCGAGCATTTGTTTCGTTTCACCATCCGCATAGATAGATAACTTCGCAGATAGTGATTTACCGATAATCTTCTGATTACGTGCTTCTTCTAACGATTTGTTGACGTTCTGACGGAATGCCAAGAAGGCTGGCCACAAGCTGTAAAGTTCATCATGATTTGCATACGTCTCAGCTTCTGGGAAGTTCGCCAACTGTACATACTCTTCAGCTTCATCGAGATATTGCCAAATTTCTTCGGTCGTGTGTACCAAGATCGGTGTTAACAGAATCGTTAGATCACGAGCGGCTTTGTACATTACCGTCTGCATGTTACGACGCGCTGGATCGTCTTTGCGTTCAATATAAACGACGTCCTTAGAATAATCAATGTAGAAGCTGGACATCGTGATCGTCAAGAAGTTCAAAATGCTATGTACCACTGTATTGAAATCATAGTGGTTGTAAGCGTCGATCACTTTTTGGTTCACACGATTCAGTTCGTTCATGATGAATTGGTCGATTGGTTCTAAATCGTCATAAGCCACTGCATGTTTCGCTGGTTCAAAGTCCGAAATATTGCTCAACATGAAACGAATCGTATTACGGATCTTACGATAAGATTCCGCCACCTGCCCTAAGATTTCATCAGAAATACGCACATCGTACTGTGTATCGACAGATGCTACCCACAAACGTAAAATTTCTGCACCACGTTGTTTCGCCACATCATTGGGTGAGACAGTATTACCGATGGATTTACTCATCTTACGACCTTCACCGTCATTCACGAATCCTTGTGATAGGACTTCACGGTAAGGGGCTTGATCGTTAACCGCAATCGATGTCAACAGACTAGAGTTGAACCAACCACGATATTGGTCAGAACCTTCTAGGTAAAGGTCTGCTGGGAAAGATAAGTTTTCGCGGGAGCCCAATACCCCAGCGTGTGAAGATCCAGAGTCGAACCAAACATCCATGATGTCTTTTTCTTTAGTGAATTCACCATTTGGAGACGCTGGATGTGTGAATCCTTCTGGTAATAAGTCCTTCGCTTCGCGTTCGAACCAGACATTAGAACCATATTCTTCAAATAAGTCAGCCACGTGATTGATTGTTTCTTCCGTCATAATTGGTGTACCATCTTCAGCATAGAAGATTGGTAATGGGACACCCCATACACGCTGACGAGAAATGACCCAATCGCCACGTCCTTGGATCATGTTGTAAATACGACGTTGGCCGGATGGGTGCCACCAGTGAACTTCATCATTGATAGCCGTTAGCGTACGTTCACGAATTTTATCTACAGAGCAGAACCACTGCGGTGTCGCACGGAAGATCACTGGTTTCTTCGTACGCCAGTCGTGTGGATAACTATGCATGAAGGTTGATTCATGTAATAAGGCACCTTTTTCTTTTAAGAGTTCGAGTGACTTCTCATTACCTTTTGCATAGAACAAACCTTCAAATCCTGGTGCTTCTTCGGTGAAGTGTCCTTGTTCGTTAATCGGTGAAAGGATTGGCAAATCATATTCCATACCGATCGTGTAGTCATCGTCACCGTGACCAGGTGCAGTGTGAACTAATCCGGTACCATCTTCGGCGGTGACATGACGTCCGCACATCACGAGGGACTCACGATCGTAGAATGGATGTTTCGCCACCATACGATCCATTTCACGACCGAAGATGTGTTGAACGACTTCGTAATCTTCCCATCCTAACGTTTCGCTGACCTTTTCAAGAAGTTCAGAAGCAACCACGTAGTGATGACCATTAACCGCAACCACGCTGTAATCGAAATCTGGATGAACAGAGATCCCTAAGTTAGATGGGATGGTCCAAGGTGTTGTTGTCCAGATGACAAGTTCGCTATCTTCAGGTAACAAGCCTTTACCATCTTTGAGTGGGAAAGCGACATAGATCGCATAGGATTCAACGTCCTTATACTCTACTTCAGCTTCCGCCAATGTTGATTCACTGGATGGTGACCAGTAGACTGGCTTGTTCCCTTGGTAAATCAAACCTGCGGCAACCATTTTGCCGAAGACGCGGATTTCTTGTGCTTCAAATTCCTTGTCGAGTGAGAGGTAAGGATGTTCCCATTCTCCGGCAACACCGAGACGTTTAAAGTCTTCACGTTGTTGTGCGACTTGTTCCTTGGCGTATCCTGCACAGATCTTGCGGAATTCAGCCACTGACATTTGCTTGCGATCAACACCGGAATTCGTAACCGCTTGTTCAATAGGCAAACCGTGCGTATCCCAACCAGGAATGTATGGCGCATAGTAACCTTGCATCGCTTTGGAGCGGACGATGATGTCTTTAGAAATCTTGTTCATCGCATGGCCAATGTGGATATTCCCGTTAGCGTACGGAGGACCGTCGTGCAGGATGAAGGTGTCATGTCCTTCGTTCTGTTTCAAACGACGTTCATAGACTTTATTTTCTTCCCATTCTTTTTGACGTTCTGGTTCTTTTGTCGGTAATTTCCCGCGCATTGGAAATTTTGTTTTACCGAGGTTTAAGGTTTCTTTCATTTTCATGGCATTCATCCTTTCAATTCAAAACAAAAAGAGATCTCACCCAATAAGGGACGAGATCTCCGTGGTACCACCCATAATTCACAATCGCATGATTGCCTCAGAGCGTTAACGCCGCCAACGTTGAAGTTTACTCCATTGTTCAACCTCAAGACGCAGCAGATGATAAGTCGTCTAGCAAAGCATCCGATTCTCAGCAATTATCGGCTCTCTGTTGTACTTTGTGGGTAGATACTCGTGTTCTGCATTTCTTTACTAAAAAGAATAGACTAAATTTCAAAATATTGCAATCATTACTCGTCAGAAGCACCAGTTTCAGTGTCAGAAGTTGGCGATATTACTTCATGTGCCATCGTTTCTTCCTTATTTTCTTCCGATTCGAACATCACTTCCTCAGCCGAATCGCTCGCCTGTGCGTCAGATGCAGCAGTCTCTTCTACTGCATTCTCAGTTTCTTCAGTCGTTTCCGAAGCAGCATCCACTGATGGCTGCGCGTCTTCAGCTGTCATTGGCTGTTCAGGAATTGGGTTTCTGGATAGACGAACTTGATAGCGTTGTTCGTTCTCTTCAAACATCTGCTCTTGTTTCTTCGCTTTATCCTGAGCTTCAAAATGTTTTTGGTAGATCGCTTCCGTATTACCTTCTTTGATTGGCAGCGTACCTCCCTGCAAGAAACTATCCAATGCTGGTGTATCGACTGGATCAACTGGTTGATCTTGGAAGAGTTTTTCCCAACGTTCATCTTCGAGTGTTGTCTTTGCAGAATCGACTAACGCCTTCATTTGATGAATATAGGTACGACTGACATCTTTTAATGATTCGGTTTCTTGCTTAATACGTGTCGCCTGGTCAGCGGACGTCTGCAAAATCTGCTGTCCTTGCTGTTGCGCTTGTGCGATGATTTCATTCGCTTCAGCAATGGCTTCTGCTTTTAAGCGATCGGCAGCCTGCTGTGCCACAACAATCGAGCGGTTTAACGTCGCTTCTTTCTCACGAAATTCATCGATGACTTGGTTGGCTTCATACAATTGTTGTTGAACATATTGATTCGAAGCGTCCATCTGATTCATTTGTTCAGCAACTTCTTTGAGGTAGCTCTGAACTTCGTCTTTATCGAAACCTTTAATCTTTGATTTAAATGTTTTCTGTTTAATTTCTTCTGATAGCATGAGCGACTCCTTTACTGACTTTTGATCACACTGTACTGCATATGATAATTACCGCGTGCGGTCTTTCTACCCTTCTCATCGAGTCGGATGCGACCATATCGTCTGACAGAAATTATATCATATTCATTCACAGAACGATCAGGCGCTGTCGTTTCCGCCCAATTAATCGTTACTGCACCACCGTCAACCATTGCTTTAGCACGTCCTCTAGAAACATGAAAAGCTTCCGCAATAACAGCATCCAATCGAAATGAACTAACTGTTGATGATAAATGCTTCCAATCATCCGGTACAGGTAGTGCTTCATCGAGCGGTACTTCATAGAGAGTAACACCATCGCGACCGATGCGCGTGAGTGTTTGTATCAATAATCCCGCTTGTTTTTGATCAACTGCCAACTGCCAATGCCATTCGCCTTGCGCATCCTGTTGATGAATAATATCACCGACACGATTGCGTTGAATGCCTTGGCCGAGCAACGTGCCGAGAATACGTCCATGGCTGAGTGACGCAAATTTATCCGAATAACGAATTTCTAATAGCGCCATTTCAAAGTCATTCAGTTCCGATTCCACATATGGTGGAATGAACAGCATACGCTGGCGTTCTGCACCATCAAAGCCACCGAACGATTGGATACTGAAATCATCTGTATGCCCGACTACAGTTCTCACAATATATTGTTCTCTAGGATTGAGAAACGGCGTCAGAATCAATTGATAACGGTCCACCACACGTTCTTTCCAATCCATGACTTTAGCGATAAATTCGTGTTCGTCAGTACCAAAGTGTTGATAAATTTCATCATTCACGAAATCGAATCACCCTAACTTCTATCTATGTGAAAAGAGAGAACCCACACGATGTGAAGATTCTCTCTTTAGTTTTATTGTTCAATTCACCAGTCAATGCGTCTGTTAAACCAGTACCCACAGTCCACGTGATGCCAGTTCTAAGAGTAGAATCGCAAACATTGGACTGAAACTAATACCGAAAATCGGCGGGATAAACTGATCGAAAACACTTAAGTATGGCTCAACCAAACGTCCTAGTAATCGTCCCAATCCTGATTGCGGCGCACCGGGAATCCATGTGAGCAATACATAAACTACGATCAGTAAGTTATAGATATGAATTAGACGCTGGATGATGAGCACTAATGGCAGCATATGATACTCCTATCTCAAAAAGTTACTGCTGCGATAACTCACAGCATGATCGTCACGATCGTTAATAATTAACGACGACGTTTTCTGAAGAATGGTGGTGTATCAACTTCATCGTCAGAAGCAACATTATCGAAGTCGCGACGTGGACGATCGTAGTCGCTGTCACGTTCTGAGCTGTAGCTGTGTGGATCGTAGCTTTCTGGCTGTGAAGGACGACGCCATTCATCATCTTGACGACGACGTGGTTCTTCATAACGCGGGCTTTCTTGTTTACGTTCGAATTTATCTGGCTCGTTGCTGTAACGGCTAGGTGCTGCTTTCGGTTTGCGTTCAGCTTTTGAAGAATGGAAAGCAGAGGAGTTACCCTGGCGTTGTGCTTTGCTTGCTTTTTTCTCGTCATCGATACCTGTCGCAATGACAGTAACAACCACTTCATCGCCTAATTCTTCATTAACGGTTGTACCGAAGATGATATTTACTTCATCTGAAGATTCAGCAGCCACAATATCCGCAGCATCCTGTGCTTCGAACAAGGTCATGTCTTCACCACCAGCGATGTTCAACAAGATTTGTTCTGCACCATCGATAGATACTTCTAACAATGGTGAAGAGATCGCACGTTTAGTTGCTTCAGCGGTACGGTTTTCACCACCAGCTTGACCGATACCCATCAATGCAGTCCCCTGGTCAGCCATTACAGTACGAACGTCCGCAAAGTCCAAGTTAACGAAACCTGGTGATGTAATTAAGTCGGAGATACCTTGTACCCCTTGACGCAATACGTTGTCAGCTTCACCAAATGCTTCACGCATTGGCGTCTTCTTGTCAACGATTTCTAAGAGGCGATCGTTAGCAATCGTTACCAAAGTATCTACATTTTCTTTAAGTTTAGCGATACCTTCGTAGGCCTGTTTACCACGTTTTGGTCCTTCAAATGAGAACGGACGAGTAACCACACCGACAGTCAATGCACTGATGTCATTTTTAGCGATGCTAGCAACGAGAGGTGCGGCACCTGTACCAGTACCCCCCCCCATTCCGGCAGTAACAAAGACTAAGTCTGCACCTTCTAATGCTTCGCGAATTTGGTCTTCACTTTCTTCAGCAGCTTTTTGACCAACTTCTGGACGCGCACCAGCACCGAGCCCTTTTGTTACTTTAGGCCCGAGGTGAATTTTTGTTTCAGCTTTGGAGTGGTTCAAAGCCTGTGTATCAGTGTTAGCAACAATAAATTCAACACCACGAACGCCTTCCTCGATCATACGGTTAACGGCGTTGTTACCACCGCCACCGACACCGATGACTTTGATCACTGCATTCGTGTATTCTTCTGTTTGATTTTCAAATTCCATATCCATTAATTATCCTCCCAAAAGTTTAAAACGCCCTAACTGAACATATCATTGAACATTTGTTTGATATGATCCCAAACGCCTTCAGATGGTTCATCGATATCGTCATCCGATGCCTTTGGAGATGTTGACATTGGTTGTTCATCGATTTCTGGTTTTCGACTACGAGGCGTCTCAGAAACCGGTGCTTCCTGACGCGATTGCGCTGGACGCGGATTACGTGGTGATTGCGTCGTCTTCGCTCTTGGCGTTGACTGAGGTTTCGTCGCTTGTGTTGTACGATCCGCTTGTTCAGTCATCAAATAAATTTCTGGCATGCGACACGCATAAGCCACTAACCCGTACGCTGTTGTGAAGGCTGGTGTTCTCAAACCAACCTGATCAGGAATGTAGAGTGTCGCTTCATGCTCAAAGATTTCCTCTACCAAGTCCATTGTGCCAGGTAAGAGACTCGCTCCACCAGTCACAATAAAACCACCTGGTAAATCAAAGGCTTCAACCTGATCAAGCGGCGCTTTTAGCGCATTGAATGTTTGCTGTAAACGCGCCTCGATGATTTCAGCTAGATAATGTTCATCGCTTTGTTCAGCTTCACGTCGACCGATCATGTCAACTGGGAAGCTTTCATTTGGACTGGTATCATCAGCCTTAGCGTAACCGTACTCGCGTTTCAAACGTTCTGCATTCTCAACGCCAGTATTTAATACTGTCGCAATGTCTTTTGTGACATTGCTACCACCTTCTTGATCAACATACGCAAATTTTAACTGATTATCGTGCATAACGCTAGCGGTGGTCTGGCCGCCCCCCATATTAATGAGGATCGTTCCAACTTCACGTTCATCCGCTGTCATTGCCACACTGGCATCGGCTAATGGTTGAACAACCAGATTAGAAACGGTTAATCCTGCACGTTCAACACATAAACGAATGTTATGAATGATTGTTTTTGGTCCGGTAATCATATCCGCGTAAAGTTCGAGGCGAACCCCCGTCATACCGCGCGGATCTTGAATACCTGGGAAGCCATCGACAACAAATTCTTCAGGAATAATCGAAATAACTTCACGATCTTGTGGAATTGAACGCACACGTGCTGCGGCTAGCACATCACGGATCTCATTGTCAGTAACTTCGCGATTTTCGTTATTGACAGCGATCATACCATAGCACGGTTCAATACTGATTTGATTGCCCGGGACTCCTACCACTACATGGTCAATTGTTACGTTTGCTTTTTGTTCCGCTTCTTGAATAGCGCGCGTAATCGCTTGTACGGTCTTGTCAATATCGACAATCACGCCGCGATTGAGGCCATCTGAACGTTCACTGCCTGTACCGATCACGTTTAATCGTTGATTGGCATACTCAGCAACAACAACTTTAACAGAAGTGGTTCCAATATCTAGCCCGACATAAGTCTGTGATTGACCCATAAATTGAAACCTCCATATTTTAATCTATACTTATATCCATATTAATTTCATTTTAGCATAACCCATGCCCTATTAAAAAATTTTTTCAACAATTATGGCCGATTATTCGCTGTTTCAGCCATTTATTATTCAGAACTTACCTGATTATTACGATCAGTGGTATCTTCTGTCGCAGACATTGGTGTTTCTGTATTGATATCTGCCGTATCTGAGGATGATTGCGCATCGGATTGGACTGCTGATGTTTCCGAGGAGGCTGTCTCTCCTGTTGTCGCCTCTTCCTCTGGTTCAGGAGGCGTATTCTGTTTTTGATAAGCCTCCTTCTCTTCATTTGTCGCATATGGATTATTCAATGGTGTTAGTGGTTCAAAGTAAATCCCTACCTCCATATCAATCAAACCTGATTCATCCTTCAACTCTTTGATAATACTTGGGTAGTAATTTAACTTTTCCGCAAAATCTGTAATACTGCTCACCACGATATTACCATCGCTCATCTCTAAAGCGATACGATCTGGATGTGTTTCATCCTCGATATTGGTGATTCGCTTAATTTTCTGACGCACATCGTCAGGTACTTTAGGCAAGGCTTCAGCGAGTCGCTCAACTTGTCCATTCGCAAAAGTTTCCAGTAGCGGTAGTTGATCGAAATGCTTCTTTGCATCGATGGACAACACTTTTTGATTTTCAAATACCGGATACAATTTTCCATTCACATAAACTTTAGCCACCGGTTGATATTCTTGTACCTGAATGGTGACCTCCCGTCCATCACGCTGCAAGGTCGCATTTTTGATATTGGAATGTTTTCCCTGAAGCGATTGGTTAACCGCATTCGTTGATGTCATCGCGTCTAAGATAGACATTTGGTCATTTAATCCAGAATCCTTCAATACCGTCTCTGCAGAGACCAGTTGATTACCACTGACAGCTAGTGAGGATAAGCGACTGAGTGGTGACACCCATAGTCCAAACCCAACACTCAGCGCGAGAAATAACATGAGATAGCCCAACATCTGTCCCGAAAAAACGCGCGGAGGCTGTGTTGCTACCGGTTTATGCTGATTATTATGACGGCTGTTTCTCGTTTGATTCTTTCGAACCGGCTTCCCTTGACGTGGTTTTGAAGTATTTTTCGCCTGTGTACTATACGACTCCGCACGTTGCCGTTTTTGTGCGTGTCTGCGCTTCGATTGTTCCGATTGATTCAACGCATCAAGTTGTGCACGTAATCGATCTGAAGCGGATGCTGGTTGTTTTGACATTCGTGGAGAGCTTTGATTGCGCTGTGGTCTCGGCCGTGACGGTGCTTTAGCTCTCGTTTCGCTTTTATTCGCTTGTGGCTTCGCACGTCGTCGTGTGGGGTTCGGTGCCTGTGTCGTCTTTTGACGTTTTTGATAACGTTTGGACTCTTGATTCCAATCAACCATAGCTACGCCCTCCTTTCACGTACTACCTATTCGCGATAACTTCCTCTAATACTTGATACAAACGATCTGCTGCATCAGGAACACCCATCGCCTCAGCATTATCGCTCATCGTTTTACGATATTCTTCATCTGTCATTAATTTTGTGATCTGATCCATTAATCGATCTTCCGTTAAGTTAGATTCCACGATCATCTCGGCCGCCTGATTAGCTACCAGACTTTCCGCATTTCGTTGTTGATGATTATGTGTCACATTTGGACTTGGAATCAAGATACTCGGTTTACCGAGTGCCGTCAATTCTGTCAGTGTGGTCGCACCACTTCGTGCAATAACACAATCTACCGCATTTAACACTTCTGGCATATTATCAATATATGGTGTTAACTTCACGTGATTATATTCTACAATCTGCGGATATTGTTCAGTAAATTCTTCGTAATAGATATCACCAGTTACAATTAAGGTCTGGAAAGCACTCTGTTCTAATGGCGACAGTAGTGACATAATGACTTCGTTGATGCGCTGAGCACCACGCGAACCACCAAAAACAAGTAACGTTGGTTTATCATTCGACAGTCCATATGCGGTTAAGTCTGCTTTTTCCTGGATCGTTGCCACTTCCTGCGCACGCGGATTACCAGTGTAGACAATTTTTTGCTGATATTTATCGAAATCTTTCATTACGCTCTCAAAACTCACAGCGATTTTATCGACATAACGTGCTAGGAATTTGTTCGTCAATCCTGCGATACTGTTCTGCTCGTGAATAATCGTTGGAATGCCCATACGAGAGGCGGCATAGAGTACTGGTGCACAAACGTACCCACCTGTTCCGATCACTGCATCTGGATTAAATTCTTTAATTAGTTGCTTCGCCTTTTGAACACTCGACAACATGTACCAAACTGTACGCATGTTGTCCAATGACAAAGAGCGCTTAATCCCTTGAATACGTACGGTTTTAAAATCAATACCGGCTTTAGGTACTAAGGTTGCTTCCAAACCCTTTTCCGTACCGATATAGAGAATTTCTGTATCTGGATCTTGTTTTTGGATGGCGCGAATTAATGCGAGTGATGGATAGATATGGCCACCCGTTCCGCCACCTGAAAAGACTAATCGCATGTATTGTTTCCTTTCTCATTCGCTAACTTCTCGACTGCCTGAATAAAACGATCACCACGCACTTCAAAGTTTGGATATTGATCCCAGCTAGCACTGGCCGGTGATAGCAGAATCGTATCCCCCGGTTCGCTATTTTCATAAGCAATCGCTACGGTATCTTCAATCCATTCACCATATTCGACAACTGGAATTCCCGCTTGTTCGGCAAGCTTGGCAAATTTTTCGCTCGTTTCTCCAGTCGTCACGACAGTTTTCACGTGATTGAGTGCGGGTAATAAATCGTCGATCGGCAAGTGACGTTCCAACCCACCGGCAATCCAAATCACAGGCGTATCAAAACTGTGCAATGCGGTGAGCGTTGCTTCATCGTTGGTTGCTTTAGAATCATTGTAGAAGCGTCGCCCATTAATCGTCGTTACAAACTGAATACGATGCTTGACACCAGAAAATGTTTCTAACACCTGACGAATAGCGTCGTTATCAATATTGGCACATTTAGCAATGGCAATCGCATTCAAGGCATTCTGGACGTTGTGATCTCCCGGTAATTGCAACTGCTGGCGTGAAATGACCGATTCATCACGCCACATAAGTTGTTCATTCGCGCGATCATACCAGGCACCGTCATATTCTGGATGTTCAATAGAAACTGGAATAATCTGCGCCTTCGTTTCAGTACGTTTTTCCCAAAGTTCAGTTTGATCTGCATTGAGTACGAGATAGTCGTCCGCTGTTTGATTTGCAGTGATCTGCCATTTTGCCTCGAGATAGCCAGCGATAGAGCCGTGATAATCGAGATGTGTGGGTGACAAATTCACAAAAGCAGCGATGTGCGGATGGAATTCTCGTGTTCCCTGCAATTGAAAACTCGATACTTCCCAGACTAATTCATCACTAGCCGTTGCATCGAGGGCATGATCAAAAACAGGGATACCGATGTTCCCTCCAAGATGCGTGACGCCGTCCTTATAGCCGATTTTGAATATCTGATCAACGAGCGAGGTTGTCGTTGTTTTACCGTTTGATCCCGTAATTGCAATGAGTTCGGCCTGTGTTAACTGTGACGCTAATTCAATATCAGTGATAATCGGTAATTGCTGCTGTTCCGCCTTTACAATTAACGGATGGGTATAATTAATACCAGGACTTTTAATTAAAATATCCGAAGAACTGAGCACTTCATCGGATAGCAAGGTTTCAGAATAAAACTGAACATTGTATCTATCACAGAGTGCAATGAGGTCCTCACTCAATGGTGAAGGATTGTCCTCATAAACGATCACTTGCTTCACTAATGGTGCAAGGTGTGTCAACGTACTCTGTCCGGTTTTCCCCATACCGAATAAGATGATTTGCCATTCTTTAATGTCTGAGACATTGATTGTCATTTGTAGACTACCTTCTCTCTAAAATGTAACCCACAATACGGTCATCATAGTTACAACCAGAGTAACTAACCAGAAGACGATATCAATTTTCCATTCGGACCAACCACTCATTTCAAAATGGTGGTGAATTGGCGTCATTTTAAACACGCGACGGCCCGTACGTTTGAAGACTGCGACCTGGATCATGACACTTGCGGTTTCCATTACATAAACCATACCGATAAATAGTAAGGAAAGTGGATGGTTTAATAATAGACTGATGATAGCAAGTACCCCACCGATTGCGAGTGAGCCAACATCCCCCATGAAGATGGACGCTGGTTTACGATTGAAGGCCAAGAAGGCGAGTAAACCGCCGATCAATTCAAGACACATCAAAGCGATACCGTTAGCGTCTTGCATCTTCGCAATCCAGTAGTAACCGAGTAAGCTGATAATCCCGTTACCTGCTGCGAGACCGTCGATACCATCTGTTAAGTTGAAGGCGTTGGAGAATCCCGTCAACCAAAAAATAGTAAATACAGCAATGATTAGCGTTGAACTAAACGTTAATCCGAATGGCAATGCGAGTTCTGTCACTTGACCGGTAAATACTGCGATCAATGCGATGGCAGTACTGAGTACTAATTGCAGAATAAATTTTTGACCGGAAGTTAACCCTTCATTGCGATGACGGAAAATCTTTAAACCGTCATCCAAGAAGCCGATCACTGCAAATCCCAATAATCCAAACGCAACGGTTAATAGTTGCTTGTAATCAGCAGCGGTATCAGTGAACCATAAGCCGGAGACCACGGCGACGAGCAATGCAGAAACGATAAAGACCGTCCCTCCCATGGTCGGCGTCCCGCTCTTTTGCTCGTGCCACTTCGGACCGATTTCTAAAATTTCCTGTCCGAATTGACGCTTATGCATAAAACGGATAAAAAATGGCAATCCAATTGCCGTAACTGCTGCGCTGATTATCAAGGAGATCATTTACTTTGCATTTCCTTTCTGATTACTGTGTTAATTGAAATGTGACCTGATTATTATTTCTAAGGGATGTGCCTGGCGCAATATCTTGGCCATTGACGTTACCATCACCTTCAAAAGTGGCTTTCATGCCAAGCAACTGTGCTAAATTCTCTGCATCTGATCGAGACAATCCAGTAAAGTCTGGCATCTCTAGTGGTCCACTCGTTATGAGATAGACGGTCGACCCATTAGAAACAGAAGTGCCCGCTTTTGGATACTGATCAACTACCGAATCACCACTACCGATAGTCACCGACTGAAGACCGTCTACAGCGGCGATAGCTTGCTCCGCCTCTGCGACATTGCTATTTGACACATCCGGTACTTGATGTTTGGACTGATTGTTCTGTTGATCTAACTTGGTGTACTCTAAGGCACGTGTCACGAATGGCACGAAGACATCGGCCATCTGTGTATGTGGGTATAGCCCATCACGATAGTGCATCTTACGCGTTGAAAGATAGAAGATAAATCGAGGGTTTTCCGCAGGCGCAAAACCAACGACAGAATGAATGTAATCATCCGGCAGATAACCACCGTTCTCCTCATCATAGATCTCTGCTGTACCCGTTTTGGCCGCAATCTGTGTACCTTCGATATTAAACATCTTACCACTTCCCTCATCGCTGCTGACAACACTGGTCAGATACTTGAGGGTGAGTTCCGCCGTTTTCGGTGAAATTGGCGCACTGACTTCTTCAGGTTCTTGGAATTGGATATTACCTTTATCATCTTGATAACGATCAACATAATGGAGACGCATCATCTTTCCACCATTCGCAATCGCTGTAAATCCTTGCATTAATTGCCATGGTGTCACACGAACTCCCTGACCGAATCCGGTGTTCACACGTTCCACACTAGTGTCGTATGTCATATAGCCATTATCTTCATTGGCTAAGCCAGATTGCGGTGACTGGGTGAGACCAAACTCAAGCATGTAGTTTTTCCACTTCTCATAACCCATTTCCTGCACTAACTCTACCATCAAGACGTTACTCGAGTGAGCTAGACCTTCGAGTTGCGTAATCTCGCCCCAACCGACCTTGTTGTAGTCGCGGATGACTGTGCCATCGACATCTATCGCACCTGACATAAATTTCGCAGTCGGATTAAATATGCCTTCTTCAATCGCTGCAGCAATCGTAAAGACTTTCATCGTCGATCCTGGCTCAAATGATTTCTCCACTAAAAGGTTCTGCCACATATCTTCTAAGCCTTCGCGCGTTTGTGGATTAAATGTCGGTCGTTGCGTGGCTGCCATAATTTTACCTGTTGACGGTTCCACCATCATGGCAGTGAGATCTTCTAAATCGGAATTTTCCTCGAGTTGATCCACAAGTGTTTCCAAATAGGACTGTAAACGTGAATCGATCGTTGTATACACATCCTGACCATCAACTGGTTCTTGGGTCGTCGCATCACTACCACCAGCACCACCGCCAGGAAGACGAAGCCCATCTTTACCGGTTAATGTTTCATTGAGTGCTTTTTCAATGCCCATTTGTCCGACTAAACGATTATGCCCGTCTTCTTCATCACCACTGTAAGAAGCATAACCGATCAGATGTGAGGCAAATTTTCCATTTGGATACGTACGTGCAGGCTGCTCTGAAAAGTCGATACCCTGTAACTCTTCATTCTTAATGGCTAACATTTCAGCATAACTGAGGTTGCTTCCGGCGTCACCGAATTCCACTTGCTTCGCACCTGGTGTATTTAATCGATCGAGGATGTCTTCTTTATCCATATTGATGTGCTTACTAAGTTTTTCAGCGGTTTCTTCTTTTTTCTCAGGTGGTACGTGAATTGGTGGTGCGCCCTCCTCCGACCATTCCGTCGTTAAGGTCGCTTGCAACGTATAGGATGAAGCATCTATAGCCAGCGGTTCCCCACCGATATCGTAAATCGTTCCGCGTTCTGCAGGCAAAATACTATTTACTGCAGTTCGTTGTTCTGCGCGTTGTACGAGATCGTAGCCGCTAGCGCGTCCACCAACCATAATATAGAAAAAACGCCCGATAAATACGAGCATGATAAAAGCAGAAACAATCGTAAACAGGCGAATCACTTGTTTACGATTGTCCTTCATTTTTTGAGGTTTCTTCATTGACTAACATTCCTTATATTCTCTTCATGCACTTCGAGACCATTTTCCTCAGCAATTTTGATTAAACGATCATAGTTACTGAGTTCATTCACTTGTTGTTCGGCATGCATCTTGTCTTCTTGAATATCTGAAAGTTCTAATTGTAAATTTTCGAGACTCTTTGATTGTGTCACAAAATTGGCGCGTGACGCAATTAACAGTACTAATGTTGCGGCAAATAATACAAAAGCCGTCAACAAAAACATCAACCACTGCTTAGAAACAGCGCTCGCTTTTTTAGCAACTGTTTTCGTTTTAGAAGGCGATGTTTGTTTAACTTTTGGTGCAACCTGTTCAACAGGTGCTGCATAGTGTTTTAAGGTCTTTTTGTTGGTATTTAAAGCGTAGATTCCCATGATATTGTTCTCCTGATCGCTGGTTACTGAGATACACGCTCCACAGCACGGCACTTGGCACTGTGCGAACGCTGATTTTGTTCAATTTCTTCGTCATCAGGAATAATCGGCTTACGCGTTAGCAAGCGGAAATCTGGTTGTGGCAACTGAGATGGCAGCAATGGCACATTCGCCGGCACTTCTGGCGGTGTCGTCACTTCTTTGAAAATATTTTTGACGAGACGATCCTCGAGCGATTGGAAGCTAATCACTACCACACGACCATCGACGGCGATGGCTTTCAATGCTTGATCGAGAGAATCCTCAATTGCACCTAATTCATCGTTTACAGCAATGCGCACTGCTTGAAAGACGCGTTTCGCAGGATGACCACCCGTACGACGTTTCGCTGCCGGGATTCCTTCCTTGATCAGATCAACCAGTTCATCTGTAGTCTTAATACGATGATCATCACGTGCGCGCTCGATCGCACGCGCGATTTGTTTAGCAAATGGTTCTTCACCGTAGCGTTTAAAAATGCGCACTAAATCTTCAAAGGCCCATTCATTAATAATTTCCTCTGCCGTTAAAGACTGTTCACGATTCATACGCATATCTAACGGTGCTTCAAAACGATAAGTAAAGCCACGCGCAATATCATCTAATTGTGGTGAAGAGACACCGAGATCGTAGAGCACACCATCAACGTGCGGAATGGCTAGCTCTTCAAGCGCCTGAGCCATTTCACGGAAATTACGATGTGCGAGAATCAAGCGACCAGCTGCAATCTCTTCCGCAAAATGTGCTTTAGCGTAATTAATTGCTTCATCATCCTGATCAAACGCAATCACTCTGCCATCTGCATCAAGACGTTTCAAGATTTCAGTCGTATGACCGCCACGTCCGAGCGTCGCATCAATATAGGTGCCCTGTGGATCAATATTCAATAATTCAACTGCTCGTTCACGTAGGACACTCGTATGTTTATAGGTTTCTGTCATGACTCATCTATCCTAACTGGTCTGTATCAAATAAATCTTCTGCGATACTTTCAAAATTATCTGCCATCGTTTCAGTCGCTGTCATCCAAGCATTTTCATCCCAGATCTCAATGCGATCACTGACACCGATTATTCGACATTCTTTTGTAATTTTTGCAAAGTTAATAAGGGGATCAGGGATATTAATACGACCCTGTTTATCAAAAGAGACTTCTGAGGCTGCTGAATAGAAGAAACGCACAAAGGCACGTGCATTTTTCTTCGCTAGTGATAGTTGTTTTAATTTTTCTTGAAGTTGTTGCCATACATCCGGTGCATAGCCAAAAATACAACCATCGAGGCCTCGAGTAATAATTAAACGGTCTCCGAGATCTTCTCGAAATTTAGCAGGAATAATCAAACGTCCTTTAGTATCAATATTATGTTTGTATTCGCCGATCAACATCAAGAATCACCCGCCCCTCATAACAACGAGTTTACCATAATCCACCACTTTCCACCATAAAATCCCACAAGAAATCCACCTAAACGACACAAAAAAACGACTCACGTTTACGATTACCTAAATCGCAAACGAAAGTCGTTTTTCAAGCAATGATTAACGCTGATTAACTAAGGAAAAACACTTGAACGATACGCCAAATAATCAATCCTACCGCAAACAGTGCTGAGAAGATGAACAGCTGATTAAATAATGTGCGGAACATCTTTTGAATACGGATAACTTGCACTGATTTAGCATATTGTCGAATGACGTAAATCACTCCCAACAAGGCAAAAACTAAACCGACTGCTGGCAGTAATGAGTAGTGTAAGATCTGTTTCGAATTGTAATGTATCACCAGCCACAAAAAGGGTTGCGCGATATCGATCGGTACAAAATTAAATGTTCGAATCGACTTGAGTATCGGTCGCAACTGTAATGCGACGATTAATGCAACCAATGGTAGCACATCGATAACAACTTCCATTATAATCGCTAACACGACCTTACACCTCTTTCCTAAAACATTCTCTTTATTCCCTAGATACAAAAAAGCCGGAACACAAAGTTCCGGAATTATGAGAAGAAACTATGCGTCAGCTTCTTCTGCGTTTTTGTCTGCAAAAACATCGCGGCCATCGTAGAAGCCACAGTTAGCGCAAACGTGGTGTGGTTTAACGTACTCACCACAGTTTGAGCATTGTACCATTCCAGGTACTGTTAACTTCTTGTGAGTGCGACGTAGACGTTTTCTTTGTTTTGAAGTTTTACGTTTTGGTACTGCCATTGATCTTCACCTCCAACAAGTCTAATTATCTTCATCATTGGCATCATCTGACGAGAAGTAATCTTTCAGAACAGCAAATCGTGGGTCGACTTCTTCACTTTTACGGTGATGATAGTCATCCTCGGTCATGGCCTGCCAGGAATGTCCTTCTGGCATGTCACCCGTCTGTTCTTCTTCGGTCGTCAAACGCACCATTGGCAGATGCGTCAAGATATTATCAACTAAAATATCATCAAGGGACAACGTGTCATCCTCTAACGAAATAGCTACTACACTCTCATCATCTTTGATATCTGTCTGACTCTGAGGGAAGAAGTAGCGTTCATTGATTGCAAAAGTCAATGGTACGTCTACTGGTGCCAATGAGCGCGTTGAAGGCAACGTTACACTAATTGCCACAGTAGCTTGGAACAACACTGTCCCTTCCTCATACAACAGCATCCCTTGAACACGCGCATTTGAAGCATCCATTATTTCATCATCACGCGACTTCAATAATGAAGTAACTTCTACCTCAGGATCGATGAACATCGGTTCCTGGGCATCGCGCATTAAATCATCGATTGTCCACTGCATGATTTGACCACCTCTAAGCAACACGAAAGATTATACCGACTACACTATCATTTGTCAATGAATTATCCTATCTTACCATCCATTGTATCATGGAATCAATAACGGTACACGTCCAAAATTTTGTTCACCCGCTTTGGGATTTAAGAGTGTCTGATAGACCCGATCTGCACGCAACCACAACGGCCAGCGACGCACCGTTTCTTTGGACACGCGATTAACTAGCTGGTAATTGAAATGAACTATATCCCGCTGTGCTTTGAGATAGGCACGTCCCTCATGGTTAGCACCGAGTAAAAATAACGGTTGTTCCTCCTGCATTGCAGTAAAAGCCTCAGACTCATGAATGCCGAGCCCTAACATCACTAATGCACGCTGGACACGTCCAATTGTCCACTGTCGATTGGTTACATCTTCGAGAAAACCGTGATAGGTGCTATGTTTCTTCGCTGCGCGTATCAACACATGTTCAATACCTTCATACATTTGATAGTGGTTTGCTAATGTTTGTAGTGGTTGACTCAGCAGTAAATACCTCAAGTAAGGATACCACGTTTCCAAAGTCGGCAATCCGTCTTGTCGACCTAGTTTTTCAACTAACGCAGGTGGCATCACTCGCTCGAGTGGTGATAGCCCCTCTTGTGTTTGGCGGTTTAGATGTTTTCGAATCGCTGTGCTACTCGTATATGACACGCCCTCATGAATCGCTTCAGTATGATGCGTGGCAACATGTCTAGCAATTGGCACTAACGTCAGTGGATGGCCAGCCTCCGCATTCGCTTTAGCGTAAGCAAAAGCTAAGAGCGTATTTCCACCTTCTGAGAAATTAATAGATAACGCTCCAAGTTCAGGTACACGCTCAGGGAGAGACTCTAACGTTTGCAAACGATCTTGACCGCGATTCGTCTGTCCGTCTACTGCTGCTTGAAACTGTGCCTCCCAGTTTGGATGGGCCACTACCCAATCTGCCAACTGCTCATAATCTGAAAATTTATCCGTTTCGACGCCAAACGCTAAATACTGGCACCCTAGCGCACTCGCTTCATTGACTGCACCCTTGGCAAAATAATCAGCAGGCTGACTCGCAAACCAGACGGGAAGTTCATAAATCAAATCATAGCCGTTATAAAGTGCGGTCTCTGCACGTGTCCATTTATCCGTAATGGCCGGTTCACCGCGTTGAACAAAATTACCACTCATCACAGCCACAATCGTCGCTTCGGGTAATTGTTGATTAATCTGTTCTGCCAGATACTTGTGGCCATTGTGGAATGGATTCCACTCACAAATTACGGCACAGCCAGGCATTATTCGTTATCAGGTGCATCGAGCAACGACTGAATGTCAACAGTCTCTGCATCCGCCCATAATTTCTCAAGGCTGTATGTCTCACGTGCTTCTTTAGTAAAGACGTGTACGATAACATCGATCGCATCGATCAACACCCAGTCATCCGCGTGCTTACCTTCAACGGCTTTAATGTCGTAGCCATTCTTTTCAATACTTTCAGCAATTGCATCAACCAGTGATTTCACCTGACGTGCATTGCGTGCGGTTAAAATCACGAAGTAATCGGAAAGTGGCGTCATTTTCTTAACATCAAGCGCTTTGATATCTTCACCGAGACGATCATCTGCTGCTTTGACAATAGTTTCCATTAAATCTTTTGGTGTGTGTGCCATCTGCATTATCCTTTCTGGTGTGTCTGATGCCAGTGATTATACACATCAAACGTCTGTGGATATACTGGCTTCTCTGTTTCAATTAAATGTGTAAGTTCATGTTTCAACTTAAATGCGACCGCTGCATCGAGCGATTGATCCGCCAGTCGACGAACATCATCAGCACCCGGGAAATCACGTTCGGGCTCAATATAATCAGCCAACGCAACGATTTTTGCTGTCGATGTCCAATTAAATGAGCCGACCGTGTGATTAAAGATCGCCCAATAAATTTCATCATCGTGCAACCCGAGTTTACGCTGTGCCTTCATTGCTGCAAGCGGTCCGTGCCAAATCGAGCGTCCCCACTTTTTCCACTCAGGATCGTAGTCTGGGTGATCGCTATATTTTTCAAGATCGGCGAGTTGATGTTCTTTGGCATAGTCGTGCAGTAAACCAGCGATTGCCGCGCGTTCCACATCTTCATGATGCTTTTCAGCTAATTGGATAGCTGTTTCTTCAACGCGTAAACAATGCTTGAAGCGTTCCCTAGAAAGTTTTTTCTCGACTTCTCTAACGAGTTCTTCGCGCGTACAGTCGATTAACCCCTTTTGATAACTGATACTAGTCACGATACAATCCTTCTTTCATCATGAATTCTTCTACCGTATCCGGAACAAGATAGCGCACGCTCTGGCCATCCTGAATCATTTGTCGAATTTTGGACGAACTGATATCAATCATTGGTACATCAACCGTCATGACTGGATAGGGCGTTTCTAATGTGTACCCCGGGCGCTTAACACCGACAAACTGAATCAGGTCGACCAATTCATCAATTTTTGACCATTTCGGTAAATATTCCACCATATCCGCGCCGATAATGAAATAGAACTGAATATCTGGATAGCGTTCCTTCAAACGACGAACCGTGTCGATTGTATAACTCTTCCCTTGGCGTTCAATTTCATCTGTTTCAACAACAAACGACGGATTACTATTGAGTGCGAGACACAGCATGGCTAGACGATAGCGACTATCAATCGCTTCCTTATGGTCAACGTGTGGCGGTTCATAATCCGGCATAAACCAGATTTCATCTAATCCCAGCTTATCACGAACCTGCTCGGCAATAATGAGATGGCCGTTGTGCACGGGATTAAACGTACCACCGAGAATGCCGACACGTTTCTTACTATCCTCTTGTTTCGTCTGCGTTTCTGTTTCAACCGCGGTACTGTGCACCTGTTTTGCTGTTGTCATTATTTCGCCTTCAAACGTTTGACTTCATAGGATACTTCGCGATTTTCTTCGAGAGAAGATGGACGATAGATACTCAGTGTATGACCGATATGATTTGTCCATTCTGCATTGAGCTGCTCTTTCAAAATTTGTTCAGCTTCTTTATCTGCAATTGACGCATTTTGAAGGATGGAAATCTTAACGAGTTCACGCTTGTCGAGTGCGTCGTTTAATTGATTAACGAATTCATCCGTAATATTTGATTTTCCTAATTGAAAGAGTGCTTTTTCTTCTTGCGCACGGCGTCTGAGAAAACTTTTTTGTTTATTGTTCATCATTCATCCTCCTTCGCTAAATTAATGGGGCGCGTTTGAATACATCCACGCCTTTTGGCACACGGACCTGCAACTGTCCAGGCTGTGAAACTTTGATCCATCCCAATCCTGAAATCGCAATATCACATGGTTCATCAATCGTGTAATGTTTCGTATTACGCTTAATCTCATCTGTTAATTCTGCTTTTGTTGGTGGTGATAACAATTCACCGACGTGTTTCGCATAGAAATCATCCGCACCTTCGAGTTTGCGTCTATGGATATTTAACGCATTCGAAGCATAAACCGTCAGGCTCTGACGCTCACCGCTCACATAATCGAGTTGCGCCAATCCACCGATAAATAACGTTTGCTCTGGGTTTAACTGATAAATTCTTGGTCGTACTTCATTTGTCGGCAAAATCTGTTTCAATGTTTTGTGTGACATGCCGACCGTCATCTGCCCCTTGTGGATAATCCCCGGGGTATCGATCAAGGCACTTTCATCATCGAATGGAATTTCAATAATATCGAGCGTAGTTCCTGGATATTGGCTTGTTGTGATCACTTCTCCCTGAATCCCACGACTCTTGATCAAGGCATTAATTAACGTCGATTTACCGACATTTGCGACACCGACGACATAGACGTCACGTCCATGACGCGCCTTATCGATTGCTTGATAGAGCTCATCAACACCTAAATTCTTAGCTGCACCTGTAAATAGCACATCACGTACGTGAACACCTTGATCGCTCAAAATCTTTTGAATGCGATGTTTCAAACGATTACGATTAATTTCTTTCGGTAATAAATCCACTTTATTCGCAACGATGATCAGCTCATTATTACCGATGATACGTTGAATTCCGGGAATAATAGACCCAGCGATATCAAAAATATCAATCACATTGACGACTAACGCTTGCGTATCTGAAATGCCATTCAAAATGGCTGTAAATTCCTCTTCAGTCGTTTCAATACTCTCTAATTGATTATAGTGACGCAATTTGAAACAGCGCTGACAATACAGTGCGTTATTCTCTAGCCCTTTTTTTACAACGGATTTTGGTGTATAACCACGTGCATTTTTATCTTCTGATTGAATTTCTGCACCACAGCCGATGCAGTAAATTGGTTCATCATTCATTCGTATCTTGCCACCCCCAATTTGGATCCTTTTTCTTGAAATGACGGACGAGTTTGCGCTCGAACCATCGATTGATTTTAGTATAAATATTATCTGTTTCAGTAACCGGTCTAACGAAAATACTCTCCATACCGAAACGATTGGCAAGTAACACATCCGTCAACAGCTGATCACCAACAAAGACAGCCGAATCCACATCGACATTAAAGCGTTCAATCAGGCGTTTCATACCTTTCTTGAGCGGTTTACGCGCATCCCCTTGATATACGAGTCCAGCTTGTTCCGCAACACGTTTCACACGTTCGCCGTGATTATTGGATAGGATGATAATGGTAATTCCTGCGGCGTGCAAGTCTTCTGCCCACTGTTTCAGCTCCTCAGTCGCATCCATCACATTCCAAGGCAACAGCGTATTATCTAAATCCGTAATCACCGTATGGATACCCTTTTCCTTAAGCAACTCTGGTGTCAATGTATACACAGATGACATAAATCCTGTGGGTTGAAATTTTTCAAGCATTCACGCACTCCTCTATTATCATTTATGGTTTATTCTATCATACGTCGCTAAACGTTCCTTGACATAGTAGCTGTCGCCAGCGTAAGGTTCAGCGCCTTTTCTCGTTTTCATGACGGTTTCGTTACCTTTACCTGCAAATAATAATACTGTTTGTGACGATTCAGATTCTGCCCAATCAAATAATTGATGAATCGCAGAATCCCGATCCGTTTCAATGATTGCTTCCTGACCGTTTTTCTCGACGATTGCTTTCATTTCGGCTGCAATCGCCTCTGGATCTTCGCTACCTGGATCATCACTCGTAAAGATGATTTGATCAGCATACTGCGCGGCAGCTTCCGCCAGCCCTTTACGTCGACTAATCGCTTTATCGCCAGTCGCACCGACCACCAGCCCAATCTTCGCTTTTGGATATAATTCTTTGGCTGTTTCAAATAGTGCGGTTAAACTGAGCTGATTATGTGCAAAGTCGATAATGGTTTGAATGTGGCCATCTGCGGAATCATAATGTTCCATACGTCCGGGAATCTGTACATCTGTGACAGCCTGTGCCATCACTTCTGCAGTTACCCCATAGTCTGAGGCGATTGCCATCGCAACGAGTGCATTCAAAATATTAAATGAACCGCTGATCTTGATCTGACAATTGAACGGCTCACCGATACCGTGAACGGTGAAACGATAACCTGTTCCTGCCGGTTCGCAGTCGGTCGCATAGATATCCGCTGTAGTATCATCGATAGCTACCGTAACAATCTTTTCAATCGTATCGCTGTTTTGTGCAGCCACCAATACTTGGTCATAATGATCCGTTGCTTTATTGAGGACCGCCAATTTTCCTTGATTAAAAATCTTTAATTTGCTTTCAAAGTAATCCTCGAACGTTGGATGTTCTAATGGACTGATATGATCCTCTGAAATGTTTAAGAAAGCCACTGCGTCAAACACTACACCGTATGTACGATGATATTTCAAGGCTTGACTCGATACTTCCATCGTCATAAATGGTACTGCTGCTCGACGCGCTTCATCGAGATATTGATATAGCGGCAAAGCTTCCGGTGTGGTAAGCACCGCCTGTTCATCACGCACGCCCGTTACCACACGCGTCGAAGAAATCAAACCGGACAATGGCTGTTCTTGCTTTTCACTCCATACATCCATGATTGCCTTCAGGAAGCTTGAACTCGTCGTTTTGCCTTTCGTCCCTGTGATACCGGCTGTATAAAACGCTTGATAGGGCTGTTTATAGAAGGCGTTAGAAACAATGGCCATAGCACGACGAATATCGGAAACAATAATACCTGGGATAGCAACATCATATGCTGTCTCTGAGAGATAGTAAGCTGCGCCATTCACAATCGCCTGATTCAGATACTCAACTTTGAAGCGATTCCCTTTACAAAAGAAAAGACTTCTCGGACGATTATTTCTAGAATCATAAGATAGTGATGAAATCTCATCGTCGTCCCCGAAGCGATCGGTTGTTTTGAGTAAATCTGCTGCGTTTAATTGTTCAATCACTGTTTGAATCCGCATATTGCTCCCCTTTTTATTTCAGAAAAAAAGCCGGGTATCCCTACCGCGACTCTTAAACATTCCATGATTAATTGATCTTACTGAATCAAATCATATATTTCCATAGCGACTAAATCGATGTCGTCAAATTCAAAATTCTCATTTTCACTGTAATCATCTAACAAAAACATCTGGCGTTCCTTATCAAAGGATACAGTACAGCGTTCTTCGCCATTTTTTTCGAATTTACGTACTTCAATCGATGAATCGTCGGCTGTCATCGCTTCTAACCGAGTGATAATCGCCTTTAATTGTGATGGCTCCATCAAAAAACTCCCTTCGCTCGACGTTCCTCGTTATTTTATCACGCCTCGCGTCCTTTATCTAGCCGATAATTTCGATTTCCGCGAATTAACCAATCGTTCATAGACCGTCATCATCTCATCATAAAAATGATCAGCGCTCACACTTGGCGTGAGCTTTTGTAAGCTCGCTACGATCTGCTGACGATAACGTGAGACTTCCTGAATCGCACGGTACAGTTCTTCAGGCGCATCAATTAAGACACCGAGCTGATGCTGTTTACTTAATGATTCGAGATAATCATTTTGCATCGCAATGACTGGTAACTGATTGACAATCGCTTCGCTAAACGTCAACCCTTGTGTTTCTGTTAGTGACAGATTGACATAGATATCGGCAATCTGATAGTAGTCAGCAACCTGTTCGTGCGCCACCATTCCCGTCATAATAACACGTTCCGTCAATTGCAATTCACGAACCTGTTTCTCCAATTTTTCACGTTCTGGACCGTCACCAACTAAAACCAACCACAACCGATCGTTCTGCTCATGGCAGGATTTGAACTGTGTCAATAATTCGGAGAGGTTCTTTTCTTCGGCAAGACGATTGACAGACAATAAGACCGTCGCATCGTCCGGAATACCGAGTGATTGTCTAATAGATAACCGCAAGTGCTCTGATATACGTTCTGGCACCTGAACGCCGGTAGAGATGGTGTTAATCGGTCGTTCCACGCTGTAAGTCTCTAATACATCAGACATCATCGCACTCGGTACAATAATCTCATTCGCGCGATTACAGAACCATTGCGAAAAGCGCTGAACGGTTTTCTTATGGATCAAATGCCCATTAAAAACGTAATGTAAATAATATTCGTACCACGTGTGATACGTATGAACGAGCGGAATATCCAACGCACGTGCAATATGCTGTCCACAGAGACCGAGACCGAACTCTGTCTGCGTGTGAATAAGATCGAGGTCGAGTCGCTTGACCTGTTTCATCACACGACGCACGAACGGCATGGCTACACGACGTTCCTTAAAGAAAACAAACGGCACCGAGCGATAACGATACACATTTGCTTTCGGTTGTGCATTGGGATCCGTTGTCGTGAAGAGATAGACCTCATGCCCATGTGCTTTTAATTCATCACACAGCGTTTGTATCGATGTTGATACACCACTCATCTGTGGGAAATAAGTATCTGTAAATATACCGATGCGCATGCGTTCCTGTTCTCCTCCGTTCTTCGTCATTCCATACTATCATAATATGCACATAACAATAAAGATGCTAGCGTTTCTTAATATTTATATAAATTTTTCATCAAAAAAGACACCCACTCTGGGATGTCCTTAGTTCAGTAATTTCACATTAATCGTTATCAACGATTAGATCTTTTAAGGTCGCATCAAAGTAAGCCTGTGCTTCTTCGACATCATCATTCTTGTAATGTGCCGCAATCAAAATATCCTTGGTTGTCTTCCAACCAGAGACACTACCGACACGTTTGAAGAAATCATACGCTTTTGTTCCATATTTAATAGCCGCGTCATAATCCTCGTTAACGTAGTACGTATATGCTAATGCACCGTAGCATTCGCCGAGGTAATCCTGCGCATACTTCTCAACCGTTTTGAGATCTTCTAACAAAATATCGATTGCTTCTGGTGTGCGTTTCTTGTTGGCGTATAACTGTGACAAGTTAATACTCAACTGACTGCGATAACGTGCAATCTGAATTTTCATCTGATCGGTAAAGATCGGACTGTTCAAGGCTGCCTTGATGACACCCAATGCATTATGCAACACCACGATAATTGTTTTTTCTGGAATCTTGTGCTTCGTCATGTAGAGCGAGTACAAGTTATCAAAAATCGCAATGTATGCCCAACGCACGGCTTCTTCATCGATCTGATGAATCATGTAGAAGAGTTGTTCCAACGCTTTGGATTGTTTTTCATCATCTTTCGTACGTTTAATGTAATACGTGGCGAGACGGTGTTGGCACAAAATCTTCTCGTATTGGTCATTTGCTAATTTCTTCGCACGTTCGAGATAAACGATCGCTTCATCATCGACCATTGCAGCAAGATAAGCGCCGATATAGAGACAATTTTCATAATTATCGATGCGCCCATCTTTGGCGAGTTTAGCCTTTACCGCATCATATACCGCCGCATAATCACCGATCGTCAGCACGTAGACATCGAGGTAGAAACCAAGATGTTTAATTGGTAGGTTATTGAGATCTTCTTCCAACACTTCAGTGCTGATCGGTTCGATGGTTCCTTCTTCAATCAATAATTGACGAACTTCTTGAATGTCTTCGTTACGACGCACCCCTAATTCGTTCAGTAATTGTGGGGCAGCGATAGTACGTTTGACCGTATGCCACTCGCTCAACTGTTTCAAACTAAAGTTGATACGTTCAATATAGAAATGCGGTAGCGGTTTACGTTGCAATGATTTGAGGTAATCATAAAGTGCTAATGCTTCCATAGGTCCTCCTTTTGATTCACTGATAACGTCTGTTTTTAGAGATCTGTTCCGATCGCTTCTTTTGGATCATGGTTCCATGGTTGTAAGACCTGGGAGAACACCTGAAAGACAACTTTTTCATCAAACTTTTTAACATATTCTTCAAGTGACATACAATTCGCTCCTTTCTCACATTTCATTTGCAAAAAAAGGCGCACAAATCATTCGCATGATCTGCACGCCCTTAAAAATAGATACGTTAGTCGGTCAATTTGGCTTTGTAGTCTTCAACTAATTGTTCAACTTCATCGGAAGTTGTGCATTCATTGATGGCTTTATCAGCTAATTGACGGCATTCTTCGGTATCCAATTGAGCTAATAAGCTGCGTGATTTCAAAATAGAAGTTGCACTCATTGAGAATTCATCGAGGCCCATACCAACTAAGATTGGTAAGGCTGTTTGATCACCAGCAACTTCCCCACACATACCTGTCCATTTACCTTCTTTGTGTGATGCGTCGATAACAAACTTAATCAAACGCAATACGGAAGGATTGTATGGTTGGTAAAGGTAGGAAACACGTTCATTCAAACGGTCAGCAGCCATTGAGTACTGAATCAAGTCATTCGTACCGATACTGAAGAAGTCTACTTCTTTAGCGAACTGGTCAGCTAATACTGCAGCAGCAGGAATTTCGATCATGATACCGACTTCGAGGTCGTCACCGATCTTAATGCCTTCGCTCTGAAGTTTTTCTTTTTCTTCTTCCAATACAGCTTTTGCTTGACGGAATTCGGCAATGTTAGAAATCATTGGGAACATGATCCCTAAACGACCGTAAGCAGAAGCTCTCAACAATGCACGTAATTGTGTACGGAAGAGATCATCGCGGTCCAAGCTGACACGAATCGCACGGAACCCTAAGAATGGGTTCATTTCTTCTGGTAATTCCAAGTAAGGTAACTGTTTATCCCCACCAATATCCATGGTACGGATGATCACTTGCTTACCTTCCATGCCTTCGATAACTTCTTTGTAAGCTTCGAACTGTTCCTCTTCACCTGGCAATTCATCAGAATTCATGTAGAGGAATTCTGTACGGTAAAGACCGATTGCTTCCGCACCGTTCGCATGAACACCTGGCATATCTTTTGGTGAACCGATGTTTGCTGCGAAGACGAATTGCTTGCCGTCTTTAGAAACAGAGTCAGCATCTTTGAGTTTTTCCCATTCAGCCTTCTGTGTTTCGAAGTCTTGCGCCATCTTTTCGTATTCGGCAATCGTTGCTTCGTCTGGATCAACAATAACGTCACCTTCGAAACCATCAACGATGATCAAGTCACCGTTCTTAATTTCTTTAGTGGCTTTGCTGGTACCTACGACAGCCGCAACTTCCAAACTACGCGCCATGATGGCAGAGTGAGAAGTACGTCCACCGACATTTGTTACAAAACCTTTAACGAAGCTGTTCAACTGTGCGGTATCACTCGGTGTTAAGTCATCCGCTACGACAATCGCATCGTCAGCGATTAATCCAAGGTCAGGAATATCTGCGTCGATTAAGTGTGCGATCAAACGATCCGTCACATCTTTAACGTCAGCAGCACGTTCCTGCATGTATGGATTGTCTTCCATTGATGAGAAGATCTGGACGAACATGTCAGCACTCTGACGAACCGCAGATTGTGCATTCATGCCTTCATCATTAATCTTAGATTCGTAGCCTGACACCATTTCTGGGTCTTCCAACATGCTCAAGTGAGCATCGAAGACTTCAGCTTCTTCAGCAGACAAGCGTTCCGCTGCAACAGCTTTGATTTTTTCGATTTCTGTGCGACTCGTTGCAATTGCTTCGTGCAAACGGCTGATTTCAGCTTCTTTGTCCTCGGTCTGTCCGATTTCGAAGCTCAAATCCGGTTGTTCAAGCAAGAATGCTTTCGCAACTGCAATACCGTCACTCGCACCAATACCTTGAAGTTTATTCATCTTATTCAGATAAACCTTCGTTCTTCATAGTGTCTTCGATTGCTGCGATTGCTTCTTGTTCGTCTGTACCTTCAACAGTGATCGTTACGTCAGCACCTTGACCAACACCTAAAGACATAACACCCATGATAGATTTCAAGTTAACAGATTTTTCTTTGTATTCTAACTTGATTTCAGATTCAAATTTGCTAGCTGTTTGTACTAATAAAGTTGCTGGGCGTGCGTGAATACCTGTTTCAGCAGTAATGTGAAAATCGCGTTTTTCCATAATTCAATCTCTCCTTATATATGCTATAAATACTTTCTATTACTGTATCGACTATTAGCGATATGTAAAAGCTTACGAAAACAATTTACCATTAAATCGCTTAATAAACAAGAGCTACTCATGTGTTGTTTATCTCAAATGACCTTTATTTCATTATTAAGATACGTTTTACTCATTTTATATTTTTTTAATATCTTTTTGATAGTTATCCCTTGAAAGTCAAAAATGGTCAATGTATAATACATCCGTAAGGTCAAATAAGGTCAACTGATAAGCCAATACCTGTTGACTGAAAGATCATAGATTTAATGTTTTCAATTAAGGAGTGTGACGAATTATGGTATGTCAACGTTGTGGTAAACGTGAAGCTGCAATTCATATGTATGCAAATATTAACGGCAAACGCCAAGCGGTTAATCTTTGCCAGGCGTGCTATTACGAAGTTGTCACCGGAAAGAAAAGTGATCAACCGACTATCGACTCAAATGATGATCAAAACAACATGAATCGTTGGGGCAATAGCGGATGGAATGATCTCGATAACATTTTCAGACAATTCCAGGAACGCGGTGGCTTCAACGCATCAAATATTAATCAGGCAAACTTTGGTGGTAATGGTGGTGGTAACCCGAATGGTGGTGGCGACGGTTTCCTCGACCAATACGGTACAAACCTCACCGAACTGGCACGCCAAGGCAAATTCGATCCGATTATCGGACGTGACGAAGAGATTCAACAGATTGTCGAAATCTTAAATCGCCGTAACAAAAATAATCCCGTATTAATTGGTGAAGCGGGTGTCGGTAAAACTGCCGTGGTCGAAGGACTCGCGCAGCGTATCGTCGACAAGGAAGTGCCGCAGAAATTACAATCAAAAGAAGTTATCAGTTTAGATGTGGCTTCGCTGATTCAAGGTACAGGTATCCGCGGTCAGTTCGAAGAGAAAATGCAGAAACTGATCAAAGAAGTCAGTGAAAATAAAAATATCATTCTCTTCATCGACGAAATCCATGAAATTGTCGGTGCTGGTGGCACGGAAGGCAATACGATGGATGCGGGTAACATCTTGAAACCTGCCCTTGCACGTGGTGAAATGCAGCTCGTTGGTGCGACGACATTTACTGAATTTAGAAATATCGAAAAAGATGCCGCCCTCGCACGTCGTCTGCAACCAATCACTGTCAATGAACCGAGCGTTGAAGAAACGATCAAGATTATCGAAGGTATCGCACCAAAATACGAAAAATTCCACAGTGTGGAATATGCTGAGGATGCGTTGCGTGCGACGGTTACGCTTTCTGATCGCTACATCACCGATCGTCAGTTGCCAGATAAAGCGATCGACCTACTCGACGAATCCGGTTCAAAGAAAAACTTGTCCGTGCCGTTCTTAGACAAAGAAACGCTCGATAAGCAGATTGATGAATTGGAAAATCTCAAAGCAATGGCAACAGAATCTGAGAACTATGAAAAAGCTGCCTACTATCGCGATCAACTCCAACATTACAAGGAAATGCGCGATAAGAATGAGTCTGTGCCGGAAAATACCCCAGTGATTAACGTCAGCGACATCCAAAAACTGATTGAGAAGAAGACGGGTATTCCAGTCGGCGACTTACAAGAAAATGAACAGACACAGCTCGTCAACCTCGATGCGAATTTGAAACAGAATGTCATCGGTCAAGACGAAGCCGTTGAAAAAGTTTCTAATGCAATCCGCAGAAATCGTATTGGCTTCAATCATTCACAGCGTCCAATCGGTAGCTTCCTATTCGTCGGGCCTACCGGTGTTGGTAAAACCGAAATGGCACGTCAATTAGCGGAAGAACTCTTCGGCTCCAAAGACGCGATGGTACGTTTCGACATGTCGGAATACATGGAGAAACACTCCGTCTCTAAATTGATCGGTTCACCTCCTGGATATGTTGGTTATGAAGAAGCTGGTCAATTGACTGAACGCGTTCGTCGTCATCCGTACTCTTTGATCTTGTTGGATGAAATCGAAAAAGCGCATCCTGATGTATTGAACACCTTCCTCCAAGTAATGGAAGATGGACGCCTAACGGATGCACAGGGACGTACCGTATCCTTCAAAGATACGATTCTGATTATGACATCTAACGCTGGTAGCGGTGGTACGGAAGCCAGCGTCGGATTCGGCGCACGCGATCGCGATCAAGAACAAGCCAACGTCATCAACCAGCTCGAAGAATTCTTCAAACCTGAATTCTTGAACCGTTTCGATGCGATCGTGAAGTTCCAACCGCTCAAGAAAGAACAGCTCACGAAGATTGTGGACTTGATGATCGATGAATTAAATGAAATGCTCGATGGTCAAGAAATTCACATTGATACGACTGCTGCTGTGAAGGAACGCCTCGTTGATCTCGGTTACAACCCGCAGATGGGCGCTCGTCCACTCCGTCGTATCATTCAAGATCAGATCGAAAATCAAGTGGCTGACGTCTACTTGAAGAACCCTGAATTACATTATGTCCACTTCGATACGAATACTGATGATCAGATTGTGGTCGATAACTTCAGTTCAGAAAAAGTGACGAAAACTGATAATTCAGAGGAAACAAACGAGACTGACAAAGCAGATAAAGAAGATAACGAAAACTAAAACAACGTACAATTAATCCCCCAAGAATAAACAACGCAAAACTCCCGCGAAAGCTATTGCCGTCGCGGGAGTTTTTTTGTATCTAAATTATAATAATGTTTTTAATTCAACATCTGGATATTTCTGTTCAAACCAATTCTTCGCAAAGACATTCTCGAAGAGGAAGACAGGTTGATCGAAGCGGTCTTTACAGAGAAGATTTCGTGACGATGACATTGACGTATCGAGATCTTCTGGATCAATCCAACGCGCAATCTTGCGCCCCATTGGATGCATCTCCACTTCGGAATTATATTCATTCTCTAGGCGGTATTGGAACACTTCAAACTGTAATTGCCCGACCGCACCGATGATGTACTCTTCCGTATGCCAAGTCTTGTACAGCTGGATCGCCCCTTCTTGAACGAGCTGCTCAATTCCCTTATGGAAGGATTTCTGCTTCATCACGTTCTTCGGTACCACCTTCATAAACATTTCCGGCGTGAAGTACGGCAACGGTGGGAAGGCTATTTTTTCCTTCCCTTGATAGATCGAATCGGAAATCTGGAAGTTTCCTGTATCGTACAGGCCGATAATATCACCGGCCACCGCCGCATCCGCATTTTCACGGCTATCCGCCATAAAGCGTGTCGTATTGTTCAAGCGCACGCTCTTACCCGTACGTTCGATAAGCACTTCGTCACCTTCGTGGAAGGAACCGGAACTAATACGTACGAACGCAATACGGTCGCGGTGGCGCGGATCCATATTCGCCTGAATTTTGAAGATAAAACCAGTCAAACGTTCATCATTTGGGTCGATGAGCTGACCATCTGTCGTTTTTTCAGGTTTCGGTGCTGGCGCATATTCAACGAAAGCGTCGAGGAAAGTCTGTACCCCAAACCCAGTCAGCGCTGAACCGAAGAAGACAGGCGTTAATTGACCATTTTTAATGGCTTCGGCATCGAACGGATTACCGGCCTCTTGCAATAACTGCGCATTTTCCAAGGCTTCCTCGTAGTAGCCAGATTGTGCGACCGCATATTCTGAGGAAACTTCCCCATTCTCGTCGAGCGGTAAGAAGTCATTGCCACCATTGTCGTCTGGATGGGTTAGCTCTAAACGTTTATTATAAATATCATAAAGCCCCTCTAAGTTCTTACCCATCCCCATTGGCCAGTTCATCGCATACGCATCAATGCCTAACACATCTTCCAACTCAGCGACCAATTCCATCGGATCGCGCCCGACACGGTCGAGCTTATTCATAAAGGTAAAGATCGGAATGCCACGCTTGCTGGCAACCTCGAATAATCGTTTCGTCTGTGGCTCGATCCCCTTTGCAGAGTCGATCACCATCACGGCACTGTCAACCGCCATTAACGTACGATACGTGTCTTCAGAAAAGTCCTCGTGCCCCGGCGTATCGACAATATTAATCTGATAGCCATCGTAGTCCACCTGCATTACCGAACTCGTTACCGAAATCCCACGTTGCTGTTCGATTGCCATCCAGTCAGATGTTGCGAACTTTCCAGTCTTCTTACCTTTAACGGTACCCGCTTGGCGAATCGCACCAGAGTATAAAAGTAAATGCTCCGTGATTGTTGTTTTCCCTGCGTCCGGGTGAGAAATAATCGCAAACGTACGACGTTTTGCGACTTCGTCTTGTAAACTCATTAATTATCATCCTCGTTTTTTCATCGTTTTCTCGTGCCGATATTATACCAAAAATGGCATAAATTGCGTCGCCACAGAGAAATAAATTAACACACTGGTTAAGTCAGAAAGCGTCGTAATAAACGGCCCAGAAGCCACTGCTGGATCAAAGCCTAATTTATCCATCAACATTGGCACTAAACTACCAGCCAAGTTAGCTACAGTGATCGCTGAAAGCATCGCAATACCGACGACACCAGCTAATGCTAAATTGCGCTGCCATATGGTAATAATTAAGAAAATCGTCACTCCAGTTGCTAGTCCACTGATCAGTCCGATCACAATCTCGTGAATAATCATGCGGAAGAAACCGGAATGCTCTTCTTTTGGCATGGCGAGACGACGCACGGCAACGGCCAACGACTGCGTCCCCGCGTTACCGGCTGTCCCTGTGACCAAGGTAATGAATAGTGACAGTGTGGCCACTTCTGAAATTAAGCCTTCAAAACGTCCGATTAACGTTGCGGTTCCCATCCCAAGGAATAACAACGTAACCAACCATGGCAAACGACCAGCAGCAGCTTGGACGGAGGTTTCATGTACTTCATCGACGTCAACGGCAGCCAAACCGGAGTAGTCTTCCAAGGCTTCTTCATCCATAACGTCCAAGATGTCGTCAACGGTGATAATACCGACGAGTTCTCCCGTATATTCGGTAACTGGGATCGCCATGAAGTCGTAGTCACGAATGACTTGGGCAACGATCTCCTGGTCATCGTGAACATTGACCGCCACCACACGCTCACTCATGATGTCAGAAACGAACTCATTCGCATCCGACAGCATCATATCACGCAAGGTCACAACCCCGACGATACGATTATTATCATCAACTACGTACAAGTAGTAGATCGTTTCGGCCACATTCGCCTTAGAACGCACCAAGGTCATGGCGGATTTTACCGTCTGATTGGCCTGCAGAGAAACGAAGTCGGTCGTCATAATCGAACCGGCTGTATCATCCTCATACTGCATCAGAACTTTTAATTCATCAGCCTGACCTTTTGGCATTAAGCGTAAATAGATCTGCGCTTTGGTCGGTTTAATTTCCTGTAGAATATCGGCCGCATTGTCGCGATACATCTCCGCTAAGATCGCAGAAGCGCGGCGATCATCCATATTTGCCAGGAATGAAATAATTTCTTTGAACGTATCTTCGTCGAACACATCATAAATACTTGCGAGTTCGTAAGGCGTTAAATAGCCATTCGCGATTTGACGCTGCTTCGCATCTAAATTCACATAGATCTGCGCCTGCTCGTAGGTATGGTTGGCCATTAATTCCTCACGAAAACCCTCACGATTATGTTCCTTCAGTAATTTCGTGACGTTTTCAAATTTTTCCATATCGGTTAATTCTTTTAATTCGTCATTTTGGTTTTCATGTTTTTCGTCTGTCATACGCAGGTCCTCTCTTTCTCTCGATTTTGGATTATTCAGCGAGTAATTGCGCTAAATCTTCAGGATACGGTGCGTTGATCGTTAATTTTTCTTGTGTGAACGGATGTGTAAAAATCAACTGGCGACAATGTAACGCTTGATGCGAAAGTATGTCATCGTTACTGCCGTAGAGATCATCGCCAACGAGTGGCGCCGCTTCGTGCGAGAAGTGCACGCGAATCTGATGTGTGCGCCCTGTATGCAGTTGCAGGCGATATTGATAGTAGCCATCGCTCGTCTCCGACTGCAACCAGTACTCGGTCTGCGCTGCCTTGCCATCATCACGCACGCAACGTTTGATGATCGAATCTTCCGTGCGACCAATCGGCAAGTCGATAAGACCGTGCGCCTGCTCAGAAACAGGTTGTGCCGTCCAAGCCGTGTAGTACTTTGCCAATCGTTTATCCGCCATCTCCTTTGCCATGATGGAATGCGCGAATTGATGTTTCGCAAACATCACCGCACCGGATGTTCCCCCATCGAGACGCATAATCGGATGGATGACCTGATCTTCGTATCCCTGCGTCTGATAGTAGTACTTGATCGTACTCGCTAACGACGTATCATCGTGATAACGGACTGGAAGCGTCCGGACACCAGCTGGTTTATTGACAATGAGATAGTGTGCATCTTCATAAAGGATTTCAAGCACGCCTTCTTTTGGCAGGATTTCTTCCTGCTTCCCTTCACTCGGTAGCTCAATCGTAACCTGATCACCAGCAACCACTGGATAGGTCACAGGCACCGCTTCACCATTCACCCAGATACCACCATACTGTTTGATACGCACGAGCAGCGAGCGCGATATCCGCTGATGTTTCAGAAACGTCTTCAGCTTCACATCACGATCTGCCTGCCATTGAAACTGTAATCCCACTACTTCGCTCCCGGCTGATCGCTGATAAATGACTGGTGCACACGATCCCAAAAGTGCGTATGACGATAGCGTGAGAAGTGAATTTGTTGTTCAGCGACTTCGAAGCGAACCTTTTCAATGTATTTCAAGGAAATGGTGAACTGATCGAGCGTCATGAAGATACCACTCTGATCTTCTTTTCCGAGATCGACGGTAAACCATTCATGGTCACACGTAATGACAGGGCTAGACAAACTGCGGTAAACGCGGTTATTCAATGGCGCAATTTCAGTCAACTGCAGGGAACGCAAACTCGGGTGAATCACTGCACCACCGAGTGATTTATTGAGTCCGGTAGAGCCGGTCGGTGTTGAAATACAGAGGCCGTCACCACGATAGCGTTCGAAGAGCTCATCTTTGATGTAGATGTTTGCTTTCATCGTTCCTTCATAACGACGAACAGTCGCCTCGTTCAAAGCCAATTTCTCGATCGTAGCCCCGTGACGATCGGTAACGCCTACCTTGAGTATCGGATAGCTGATATCTTCTCCTTCATCAGTAGCGAGACCTTGGATGAGATGGTCAACATCCTCCTTGAGCCAGTCGGTGTAGAACCCCAAATGTCCTGTATGCACACTCGTAAAACGAATGCTATCCAACTGATTTTCATAATGATGGAACGCGGCCAAAAGCGTCCCATCACCGCCGACTGTAATCACGAGCTCGGGCGACTCTTCATCAATTTCAAAATCGTATTTTTCAAGTTGTTCTTCGATATAATTTTTGATTTCTATGGATTCTTCATTATCATTATTAAAAACCGAGTACTTCATATTAGTCCTCCATTTATTCGATCGTTCGTTTAGTCTTCTAAATTCTAGCACATCCGCCGATGCAAATTCACGGGCGCAAACACAAAAACTGTAAGTGAAAGCGAAATTCAGTATAATAACTAATACGCTAAAATGAAAATTTAAAGAATGTGAGTGAGTTTTGATGAGTCAGCAGTTGGAAACGGAATTTAAGAATATGATCAGTCGTTTGGAATACCAACGACTATTGGATCATTTCGACCGGCAGGCAACCGATGCGATCATTCAAACCAACTATTATTTCGATACGCCCGACTTCGAATTGCGTGAGGCACGCATCGGTTTACGCCTCCGCCTTACAGATCATTATCGCCATCTCACGCTGAAACAACCGAGTGGGAAAAACCAAATGATTGAAATTACCGACAAACTCACACATAATGAAGCACAAGCAGTCATTACAGACGGTGCGATGCCAGAAGCGCCAGCGATTCGCGCTGAACTCGCAAAGCATCAACTGTCGCTCGATAACGTTTCGCGTTTCGCAGCTTTTGAAACCCGACGTATCGAAACTGAAATTCCAAATAGCACGCTCGTTTTCGATGAATGTCATTTCGATCATTACACCGATTACGAGCTTGAGATGGAGACGACGCTCGAACCATCGGATGGTGAGCAGCAGTTTTTAGACTTGCTTAAACAACATCACATTCCCATCCGTCCATCTGAAAAGAAAATGATCCGCATGCAGCGGACAGAACCGCTCTATCCATTAGAAGAAGGAGGTCAATCTCATGGATGAGTTTGTGACACTCAGCCAAAAATCAACTAAACATCCATCCACGCATTACTTTGATCTATTCTTATTCGTCAACCCATTAGATCCGGATAGCTTCCGCGTGGAAAAGGAAATTTTCACGTTCGTTCAAGAATCCGATCAGAACGTTTCATTACGGATTCTCTGCTATCACGAAAATAAACTCGATAATCATGCGGGACAACCCGCCTTTGAATATGCTGACTTTAATTTCATGGCGAATTACCAAGTGGCGCTCGCCTTTAAAACGGCAGCGCTCCAAGGTAAACAGGTTGCCAATCAACTACTACTGTCAATGCAAAAGGCGTTCATCAATAATCGCGAGCGATGTCGGGACGATGCCGTAAAAGACATCATTCGTCAAAATGATATCGACTATCAGACCTGGCTCAATGGTTTTACCTCACGCTATATTCGTAAAGATTACCAGAGAGATATTCAACTCATGAAAGACATGCGTGTCGACAAATTGCCAACGCTCATTGTCTCTGATTCTGTGAATGACGACTGTGCAATTAAAATTGAACAACATGTCACTTCAAAAACTTTAGAACAGTTGTTGGAATATCTCCACGACTCTTCAGGTAACCCTGCAATTGATGAATTAGAGCAGACACCGCTGAGGCTTGCTTGGCACAAAGAATATTAATACAAACAAATAACCTCTAGGAAGGTCATGTTGCGACTGTCTCTAGAGGTTATTTTTATAGATATGGATATAATATGAAAATATTGTCATGCATTTATGGAATCCCTTTAAGCACATGCATGTTTGCGTTATCATAAAGAACTGCCTATTACTTAAATGACATTACTCATTCACTGATTATCAGTATCTTCTCTAGGAGGGATCATCATGAAAAAACGCCCAGATCTATGAAAGGCAGCAATATCCGGATTTTTCGGCGGTGTTGCGATATACTTTATTATTACTACTATCCTATCGTTCCTCAATTAGTTAATTTAGATTCTTGATATAAACAGGTGATACATCCTCTGAGAGATAGTCTTTCAGGGGATTTTCTGATCATCAAAAAAGTGCTAGCAACCTCTTCTCGCTAGCACTTTGATGTATCTATTTTATCTCTCTGATAGCAATGCTTCTAATTGATCGAGTCGCTGTTCGAAGAGTTTCATGGTGGCTTCGATATAATCAGCATTCGTCATGTCGACACCGGCACGTTTCATGATTTCGAGCGGATAATCGGAATCTCCAGATTTTAAGAATTGGAGATAAGCGTCTACCTTTTCAGGATCGCCACTTGTGACACGTTCTGCAAGTGCTGTCGCTGCTGAGAAGCCGGTCGCGTACTGGTAGACGTAATAATCGTAGTAGAAGTGTGGAATACGTGACCATTCGTAGGTAATATCGCGATCTTCGGTGGATAACGCTGGCCCATAGTATTCGCTATTCAATTCGAAGTACTTCTCATTCAGTAATTCTGGCGTGAGCGCCTGCCCTTCCTGTGCGGCTTGATGCATGAAGTGTTCGAATTCCGCGAACTGCGTCTGGCGGAAGATCGTTCCTTTCACAGAGTCCAAGAAGTAACTCAATAGGTAGATCTGTGTTTCAGGATTCTTCTTCGTCTCAAGCAAGTAATGCGTCAGGATATTCTCGTTTGTGGTAGACGCAATTTCAGCAAGGAAGATCGGATAGCTGCCGTAAACATATGGTTGATTTTCAGCGGTGTAGAGACTATGCATGCTGTGGCCGAGTTCGTGAGCGAGCGTGTAGTAGTCGTTCAAGGAATCTTGCCAGTTCAATAATACGAACGGATTCGTGTCGTACACGCCGGATGAGTAGGCACCTGATGTTTTTCCGATATTTTCATAAATATCGATCCAATGCTCATCGAAGGCACGATGCAAGTTCTTGAGATAGTCTTCACCGAGTGGCGCTAGAGCTTTGAATAATTCTTCTTTCGCTTCCGCAAAGGTGTAACTGATCGGTGCTTCCCCTGTTAATGGGACGTAGAGGTCGTATGGGTAGAGCTGATCGACGTCGAGTAATTGTTTACGCAAGGCAACGTAACGGTGAAGTAATGGCAAGTAGCGATGCACTGTTTCAACCAAGGTATCGTAAACTTCTTCCGGAATGTGATCCGCTGCCATCGCTGCTTCACGTGCAGAGTGATAGTTGTGCACTTTCGCGTCGACGTTGTGGTTCTTCACGTTCCCACTCATCACGGATGCCATCGTGTTATTGACGCGACGGTACCCATCATGGAGTTGATGGAAGGCTTGTTTGCGTAGCTCACGGTTCGATGATTCGAGAAGTTTACCGTAACTACCGTGGCTGATGGTAATCTTCTCGCCGTTTTCGTCAGTCACCTCACCGAATTTGAGATCAGTATCGCTCAGATAACTGAACACATTCTCGCTATTAGATAGTACAGGTGCGAGCGTACTGAGTAGGGCTTCTTCCTTATCGGAGAGCACGTGGCCGTCCTTCTTGAGTAAGGCTTCGAAGTAATGACCGTAATGTTCATCCGCACTGAGAGCTGCCTTGATGTCATCTGACAAACTGAGGACTTCCGGTTCAAACCAAGCCGTCGCTTCGCCCGTCTGTGTGGCGAGTTGTTCTGCCCGATCATTCATCTGGATGTATGCAGTCACCTGTGTTTCCTGATCATGTTTCATGTTGGCGTAGACGACAACTTTCTCGAGTTCACGACTGATTGCTAGAATCGTTTCGAATGCTTCGATAACGACTGAATCGCCTTCACTGAGACGTCCACGGAACGCTTCGATTGCTGGTAAACGTTCAGCAACGTCTTCATAAGCCACCTGCCATGCGTCATCCGTTTCAAATACCGTCGTCAAATCCCACTGATCATCTGCTGAGATCTCTTGACGTGGTTTCACTTGTGTTACTTTTGCCATGATGATTCCTCCTTCATATGTTCAAATTGCTTTGAGAGTAGCCACACGTGATTGAGCCATTGTGAAAGATAGGGTTTAATCTCACAGTTAAACTGGCGAAAATGCAGCCATTGGAAGAGCTGACGCTGATAATCTTCCGATGGTATATTGAGCCGTCTAAGCAACGTCATCAACACGAGTACATGACTGAGTTTCTCTTGAACGAACACGCTCGGATAGTCATAATTAAAATAATCGAGCGCCAAGGTGTCTGTTGATACATGATGTTGATAGAGTAATGCCAGCAATGTTTTCTCAACCTGCGTGGGATGCCTGAGCAGTCGCGTTTTCTGCTGTACTAATTGCGTCATCGTCCGCTGCTTCGCCTTTGGACATGATACTTTACGTGCTGAATGTTCAAACGGTGCGTCATCACTCGTACAGATCGCCAGATAATCCTCAATCGATAGGATCCAACGCTGAGTCATCCGTCCGAAGAAATCCACAGATAAGAGATGCACACGCTTCTCATCCGACTGCCAGTAAGGTAAGTATACCCCAAATGTGTCATGTGTTCGCATAAAGGGTGTTAGTCGCTGAAAATTGGATGGTCGATACTGATAATGTGCTTGCGATTCATTCAGCAACCATATCACTTTTATTTTATAAGTTTCATAATCTTTTTGTCGTTTACTGACTTCAAGAGCTGTAATTAATGACGACTGCAATTCAATCGTTAAGGTTTGCTCTCCCATCGTTACATAAACATCCGCTCGCCGTTCACCATCTGCTAACGGTAATTCTAGCACTGCCTCTATTCCTACACGTTTCAGTGTACGCGCAATCCACTGCTTATTCTTCTGATGCCAGATGGATTCGTTTGCAGTAGATAACTTGCCGTAATGCTTAAAATACGGTCGTTTCCGTTGACTAATGACTAACTGTACGGGTTGTCCACGGTCTGGACAATAGTAATGGCGATGTGGTGCATGCAGCGATTTAGTCGCTTCTTCATTCGCTCGCACTGGTTCATTGTTACATAGCGCATAATACATAAAAACACACTCTCCTCTACTGATTAAGTACGCTGAGAGTGTGTTCTTTTCATTTATGAATTAGCGAAAACCGATGGCGCGTTCAATCTCTGCCAGTGTCTGTCTGGCAACTTCATTCGCGTGTTTTGCGCCTTCAGCCAAGATATCATCGAGTTCGCTACTCTGCATCAATTCCGCATGGCGTGCCTGCATTGGTTCCATCACACTAACCACGCATTCTGCCAAATCACCTTTGAAGGCACCGTAACCTTTACCATCGTATTCCTTCACCAAGTCGTCAATCGAACGGTTGGAGAATGCAGAATAGATGGATAATAAGTTAGAAACGCCCGGTTTATTTTCTGGATCATAGGCAATTTCACCGGAGGAGTCCGTCACCGCAGATTTGATCTTCTTCGTAATCTTCTTCGGTTCATCCAATAATGAAATATAACCTTTTGGATTCTTATCTGACTTACTCATCTTCTTCGTTGGATCAAGCAAGCTCATCACACGACCACCAGATTTCGGAATCAATGGTGCTGGACGATGTAAGATCGGTTGTTCCTTCGTTGCAAAACGACTGTTGAAACGATCAACGAAACGCTGCGTTAACTCCATATGCTGTTTCTGGTCAGCCCCCACCGGTACTTTGTCTGCCTGATAGAGAATAATATCTGCGACCATCAACGCTGGATAAGCTAAGAGCCCTAAGTAAACCGATTCCTGTTTCTGCGCTTTATCCTTGAACTGTGTCATACGCTCCATATCGCCGAGCGGTGACAAACATTCCACAATCCAGCCTGCCTGTGCATGTGCTGGCACATGACTCTGAACGAAGATCGTTGATTTCTTAGGATCGAGACCGAGCGCTAAATACAACGCAGCGAGCGAGCGCGTATTTTGACGCAATGCTTCCGGATCCTGTTTCACTGTAATCGCATGTTGGTTAACAACACAGTAGAAGGTTTCATAGTCTTCCTGCAAGTCAACAAATTGCTTTAAGGCACCGATATAGTTCCCGATCGTTGGGATACCACTCGGTTGGATACCTGAAAAGATTCTTTCCATAACTTTATTTCCTCCGCTTCGAATTATCGAATATCATTGCTATTCTACCAGAGTTCCGGGTAAGTCACAAAATACAATTCGACAGCTTTTACTGCATAGGTTTTATTTTACAGCAGTAATTGTTTTAACTAACATATAATCAACAATATTAGGAGGCTAAAATATACGCATCAAAAAATACTTAAATACGGTACCGTCGCAACGCTGGCTGCCCTAGTCGTCGATGCGGTCGCTAGTAGCGCCTTAATTGCAAGCACGATGCATGAAAAAGCGAACCACACGCCGGCTACAGACGATGCCAATAATGAATCACTCATTGAAAATATACAGCGGGTACCCGAAGATGATGTCGCCCTACTCCCTGATGCCATGGATTCCCTCTATATCAAGCTGTATTTGATTCGCCATGCGACCGAGCGTATCGATATGGTCTACTACATGTTTGATAATTCGGATAGTGCCACTCTGATGTTGAATGAAATCATTAGCGCAGCGGACCGTGGCGTGAAAATCCGTCTACTACTCAATGATCTCAATCATACGTTTACATTCCAGCAGCGCTGGCGTCGCGAATTGTTGACAGGACATCCAAATATTTCGTTCTATCTCTATCATAATCCGAAACTTAATTTCTACAAGTTTAATGACAATATCCATGACAAGGCACTAATTGTTGACCACGATTATCTCATTACGGGCGGCCGTAATATCCAGGATCGTTTCTATTTCAAAGATAGTCCCAGTACCGTCTATGACCTGGATTTCTGTATTCGTCGTTTAGCAGATAGCGCCTCGTCAGCCATAGATGACTATGAACATTACTATGAAGCGCTCGTACACGCTAAGCCTGTGCGTCAAGTAACTACTAAACCCGTAATGAATAATCATGCATTGCGTCAGTTACTAAGCGAAGCTGTCCATGATGTCTATCGTGCGCGGGTTTCCTTCGTTCATAATCAGCTGAACCATGTCTCAAAGCGCCAAATATTCTACGCGTGATCGCTAAGTTGGGGCATCGTTATCCAGAATTTACGTGGGTCACGCCCTACGCCGTGCCATATGAATCGCTCTGTGATATCTTGGTACTCGATAAAGGGACACAGAAAATCTCGTTGTTCACCAATTCGAAGAAAACATCGCCTAATTATCCTGCTTTTTCTGCGACACTCGCTTATGCACCGTGGCTCAATGCTTATAGTCGGCTAATGAGTTATATTGACGATGGTAGCGTCCGTATGAAAGCTGTATTGTACGGTAATCATTTGACGGCCCTTGGTTCATTTAATCTCGATCCGCGTTCGACCTTTTTGAATACGGAAAGTATGGCACTCATCGATAGTGAACCTTTCCAATCAGAAATGCGTGATTTACTTGAACAAAAAGCCTTTGTCCCATGGGCAGAAGGTAAAAAAAGTAGACACACCACTGATTAAAAATGTATTACTTTTGAGTTGTAGGGCGCTTAAAGCTATTATTTTGCTGCTCATTTAGCTTTCTTCTCGATTCACAATGAAAACGATCGCAAATTTTCTGTGAATACTCTGCACATATGGGATATCTGGAGAAAGATTGTCGTTATCGCGAAACATTATTGTCTCTTTCACAAATAAATCTTAATTTTTTTGATAAAATAATTAAAAAATGTGAAAATCCTATAGCGAGTAGACATAAAACGTGATAGAATAAGTCAGTAAACGTCAGTCAAGTAACCTAAAAAAGGGGTGGACTTCGATGGTTGAACTCTATTCTTCACCAAGCTGTACATCATGCCGTAAAGCAAAGGCGTGGTTAGAAGAAAATGATATCCCATATCACGAACATAATATTTTTGCCAATCCGTTATCTGAAGAAGAAATCAAAGATATCTTGAAAATGACGGAGAATGGTACTGAAGAAATTATCTCCACGCGCTCCAAAGCTTTTAAAGATCTCGGTATCAATATCGATGAGTTGAAACTCGATGAATTGATCGCCCTCATCCAAAACGACAGTGCGTTGCTCAGACGTCCAATTATTATGGATGATAAACGTCTTCAGATCGGCTACAACGAAGATGAAATTCGTCGTTTCCTGCCGCGTGAAGTACGTACGCTTAATCTCGAAGAAGCGTTGCGCCAACTCGCTTAACATCAAAACCCAAGGCCTACAGATAGTTTATCCGTGCTTTGGGTTTTCTTATACCCTTTTTAACGGTTGCGATGCGTCAATCGTTTACTCTTGGCGCATTTTAGAGTACACTGAATACGAGTAATCGAGGTGAGAGCTATGGAAATGGAATACATCAATGAAAATACGTTGCGTGTCTTCATCGATGCCGACGATCTCGCAGAGCGTGGTGTTTCGATTATGGATTTGCTGCAGAACCGCAGCGAAGTTGAACATTTCTTTATGTCTATTCTAGAAGAAGCGGATGTATCGAATAAGTTCCAACAGAGCGACTCCGTCACGTTCCAAGTCATGCCGAAAAGAGGCGGTTTAGACTTGTACATTAGTAAAGCGCAAGATAATAGTGATGATAGTAAACAACAAATTGAAGAATTGCTGAAAGCCATCACCGCCAACGACGATATTGATATCGACGCGTTGGATATCGACGATGGTAGTAGTAAGAAGAAAAAAGAAGTCTTTCCATATCATGAATACGCCAATACGATTGTCACCACGTTTGAATTTAATTCACTCGACGATCTAATTAATGTCTCTCAGGATACGGATATGACGGACTACGGGATCACCTACGAAGTTTATCACTACAACGATCACTTCTACCTGGTTGCCTATTTCGATGCGATGACTTTTGACGTTTATAACGTGAAAAATGTCGGCTACTATATTCTCGAATTCGCGAACATCTCACCATTTAATGAGAATGTTCTGCATGAACACGGTGAATTAATCTTCAAAAATCATTCACTCATCCCGCTGCGAGATATTTTTGAATAACACATACGAACGAAGAAAAGAGCTGCCCGACCACAGGTATTGTGGTTTGGCAGCTCTTTCTTCTTGCTTTACTGCAATGGGTTATTTCAAAATATCTGTTAATTCTTCTGCCGTCGTGTCACCGAAGTAATGGTTGATATCAATGTTGTCCAATGCTTCTCTGATTGCGGCGGCAGTGTATGGAATACCTTTGAGGTGTTCTTCCACATCTTTGATCTCCCCTAATCCGAAGAAATCGCCGTAGATCTTGATATGATCGATATGCTGGTTCGCAATATCGAGATGGAATTCAACCTGTCCCGCACCCGTACGCGCTTCCTTCACAAGTTGGTAATTTGGATTCTTACCGTAGTTCCAGTCAAAACTTCCGGTAAATTCATCATGGATCGCTTTGATCTGTTCCCAGTCGTCATCATCCAATACGTACTCTTTCACATCTTTGACATCATCGACATCGAAAATGTTCAAGAGCAGCGCTTCGCGGAAGTCTTCAATCGTCATGTCTTGATTTTCTTCTGGAAGATACGGCTTGATGTTCGTCACACGTTTTCTAACGGATTGAATCCCTTTTGAAGTGAGTTTTTCTTTCTTCGGAACTAAAGCATCCGTCGTGACATCCACATCCACATCAAACATTAATGTTCCATGCGCTGTCATACGGCCGTCTTTTGAATACATCGCATTCCCTGAGAACTTCTGGCCGTTAATCATCAGATCATTGCGCCCTTTCAGTTCTGCCCCATCGACACCCATCTTGTGCAAGGCGTCGATCACCGGCTGCGTAAATTTCTCGAAGCGACGGAAAGAGAGTCCATCATCTTTCGTGATAAAGCAGAAACAAATATTGCCGTAGTCGTGGTAAACCGCCCCACCACCGGATTTGCGGCGGACAACGTCGATCCCATGCTCATCCACATAATCCTGATTGATCTCCGCACGGGTATTTTGGTTCTTACCAATAATAATCGCCGGTTTATTGATATAGAACAGGAGGATCGGTTCATCCAACTTTACTTCTTCAACCAGGTGATACTCAATGGCCAAATTCCACTCTGCATCATAAATCTCATCACCGTGATATTGATTTTTAACGTAATACATCCTTAAAGGCCTCCATCCTTTGAATCATTCGGAGCTATTGTAACATAAAGCGTTCACAGCTATATAAAATTTTACATATCCCCTCGAAATATACAAACAATTAAAAACCAAACTCCTTTACTAATCAATGCTAAGCGTTTACAATCGACAACTGGGGTCCGAATATTTTACAAATAGAAAGGAGGCTAACAATGAAACATAAACATTCGATTTTATCGTTACTTTTTGTAGCCATTTTGATCGTCGGCTGTGGCCGCGCGGGCTCTGATGCTGAGAATATGGAACATTTTGTGGTCGGTGCCAGTGGCGATTTTGATCGTGAAATCTGGGAAGACATCGGTAAACGTTTGGAACCTCAAGGGGTCGATCTCGAAGTCAAAAAATTCAGCGACTTCGTTCAACCAGATATCGCACTGGATGAAGGTGATATCGATGCGAACTCCTACCAATATTCATCATTCCTACTCAATAACGCGATGAATCACGATCTCGATTTGACTGCAATCGCCTATGCACAGATCACTCCGCTCGGTATCTGGGCACCGAAGAGTCAGCCGCTCGATAGCTTAGCAGATGTGCCAGAAGGCGGAAAAATGGCGATTGCTAACGATCCTGTCAACTTAAATCACGAATTGCGCGTGATCCAAAATATTGGTTTGATTACGCTCACACCAGATGAGGGACAACTCTACACGTTGGAGGATATTACTGAAAATCCGAAGAATCTTGAATTCAAAGCGATGGATTCATCTTCAATGATGAGTTTTGTCGATGATGTGGATATCTTTATTACTTGGGGCAGTCTCGCCGGTCTCTCTGACTATCAACCGAGCGATGCCCTATTTATCGAGGATCCAGAAACTTTGAGTAATGATTTCAAACTTGTCTTTGCGGTACGCACTGAAGATAAGGACGATCCACTCGTTCAAAAAGTTCTCAAAGAATATCAGACGGAAGCTACAGCTGAAGCGATGGATCGTGTCACGGATGGCAAATTCGTTCCAGGATGGAATAAAGATGATATCGAAGGCGATAATCAGATTGCCTATGACTATTATCAAAAACTAAAAACAGAAGCTGAGAATAAAAAATAATTGATGAAGGAAGGCTTAAAATCATGAAACGTCGGTATTTTTTATTACCACTTTTAGTGCTTGTACTCGTACTCGTCAGTTGTAGTCAAATCCCTTCTGCCGATGATACAACGTCAAATGGGGAACCTGAAAAGTTTACCGTCGGAGCGAGTGGTGACTTTGACTTTGAAATTTGGCGTGATGTCGCGAAACGTCTCGAGCCACAAGGCGTTGATTTAGAAGTTAAGAAATTCAGCGACTTCATCCAACCAGATATCGCACTCGCCGAGGGTGCGATCGATGCGAATACTTATCAATACCCACCATTCTTATTAGATACCACCACCAACCACGAGTTGGATCTCGTACCGATCGCTTATGCCCAGATCACGCCGATTGGTATCTGGACACCGAAGAGCAAAGACAACATCCAGAGTCTCGACGATCTGCCAGATGGGACATCAGTCGCTATCGGTAACGACCCTGTCAACTTGAATCACGAGCTACGTATCTTTGAACAAATCGGTTTGATTGAATTAACCGAAGACGAAGGTCAGCTTTATACTCAGGACGATATCACAAGTAATCCGCACAATCTTGAATTCAAAGAAGTGGATACCTCTTCTATGATGAGTCTGATCGATGATGTCGATCTCTTCATTACCGGCGCGAGCGTTGCCGGCAGAAGCGACTATGAACCGTCCGATGCATTATTCATCGAAGATCCAAAAGATATCCCAGATGAATTCAAATTAGTGTTTGCGGTACGTGCTGATGATAAAGATGATCCCCTCGTTCAAAAAGTATTAAACGAATACCAGAGCGATGCGACAGCAGAAGCAATGGATCGTATTACGAATGGTAAATTCTTGCCAGGTTGGAACAAAGACGATGTTGAAGGTGACAACGAGAAAGCTTACAATTACTTCCAAGAATTGAAAAAAGAACAAGCTGAATTAGAATAGTCTATTCACTCATCTGATCAGTGTTGGAAGGAAAGTTAGCTGCATGAAATCAAAACGCTTGTTTTCGATTATTTTATTGTTTCTACTATTGTTGGTCGGTTGTACCGATCAGCAACAAACGTTCGAACAATCACGCGAAATATTTACGGTCGGTGTCAATAGCGACTTCAACCGTGATGTTTGGCGTGACGTCGGTGAACGACTCAAGAAGCAGAATATCGATCTCGAAATCAAGATGTTTAGCGATTACGTGCAGCCGGATATTGCCGTGGATGAAGGTGCCGTTGATGCGGTCACCTATCAATACTCACCGTTCCTGCTCGATACCATTATGAATCATGATCTAGCGGTAGTTCCTATCGGCTATGCGCAGATCACCCCACTCGGTATCTGGGCACCGAAAAGTAAACCACTCAATCAATTGGCGGATGTCCCAACTGGTGGTATCGTGGCGATCGGCAATGATCCTGTCAACATGGATCACCAATTACGTACCTTCGCTGATCTCAATATGATCACATTAGCATCTGGCGACCACAAACTGTACACGATTGATGATATTACCGAAAATCCGCATCGTCTCACCTTCAAACCGATCGATACGCATCGATGATGAGCTATGTGGATGATGTCGATCTATTCATCAACGGTGCGAGTGTCGCTGGTACGGCGAACTATGAACCCGACGAAGCGTTGTTCATCGAGGATCCAAAAACGGTTCCCGATGACTTCAAACTCGTCTTTGCCGTTAGTGAATCTGAAAAGAACATCCCACTCGTCCAAAAAGTACGTGCTGAGTATCAGACGGAAGCGACAGCCAAAGCGATGGCGCGTGTCACTAATGGTAAATTCGTCCCAGGTTGGGATCCGAATAACCTCGACGCTGACAATCAACGCGCCTATGATCACTTTCAAGAGTTAAAGAAAAATTATCATAAATAATGCCCCAAATAAAAAGCTGTATCTCAACGTTGCAACGTTAGATACAGCTTTTCGTATTTATGAGTTAAAGCGTCGGTTGATAGAAGTCACCGCGCGCTTCAAAGAATGCGGCACAGGCGAGTAACCAGTCTTCATGGCCTTTCGGTGCAGTGACTTGAAGACCGATCGGGAGGCCATCCGCATTCTGACCAATCGGAATACTGATGGATGGATGTCCCGTCACGTTATAGATCCAACTATAGGATGTGAGACGCTGCGAGGTATTGTACATCTCAAATCGCGTACGTGATTTATCTTCATCAGATAACTCCTCATAGTGTCGCATGCGTTCTTTGAGGTCTTCACTTTCATGGATATCATCACGAAGTGGTGATGACATACTCGTCGTCGGCTGGAAATAGAGGTCGTGATCTTCAAAGAATTGTGCCATCGACCAAGCCGCTTGATCCCACAATGCGATCCCATGTTCCAAACTATAATTAGGCAGTGACAAACCGTAATGGTATATCGCCCAGGTAAACGGCTCGATGTCATCGAGTGTTACACTGCGTCCCAGTGCTTGTTCGAAGCTGTGAATCATGCCGAGTGTATCGACACCATTCATCTCCATATAACTTTGATACAGTGGCTCCTGATCGATCGCAGGTACCGCCTCTTCGACTGTCATGCCATTCTTTAAACATGCAGCTGTAGCTTTTTCGAGCAACGCCGTCACCTCAGGCGCATCCTCACTGACGAAAGGATTATAGCTAGAATAAGCAATACGGAGATCTTTGAAATCATGTTTTGCTTGCTGGATATCAGATTCAGTCAGTGACGACACATGAAATGGTGAGGCTTCCTGTTCGGTCTGTAGTGCTAGTAAGAGACGCTCTGTATCACGTACACTGCGTGTCACTGCAAAGTGGATGGATGCACCGCCCCAGCCACGCCAGGAGTCCGGCCCCATCGCCGTACGCCCGCGTGTCGGTTTCAGACCTAATAACCCTGTATATGATGCGGGCACACGAATCGAACCTCCCGCATCACTCGCTGAAGCAACGGGCACCATCCCACTCATTACCGCCGCACTCGCACCACCGGAAGAACCGCCCGGTGTATGATCAGGCGCAATCGGTAGCTTCGCATCGCCATGTAACATCGAATCCGTCTGTGTCTTGAACCCGAACTCTGGCACATTCGTCACACCGACAATGATGAAGCCGGCATCGCGTAATGACTGTACGAAAAAATCCGTATGCTTGCTGATATTATCTTTGGTGATGCGAGACCCGTTCGTTAATGGCGTACCTTCGAGATGCTGATTGAGATCTTTGATGAGAATCGGCACCCCCGCAAACGGTGCACTGAAATCAGTCAGCGCTCGCGCCTCACGCAATGCTTCCTCTTTTCGTACATATACAACAGCATTGGAACGCTGGTTTTCGCGTTCGATGACATCGAGTGCCAGTTGTACGGCTTCAACCGGTGTTAATTTGCCCTGCTTAATGGCTTCACTGACTGCCGTCGCATCGCTAAAATCATTAAAACCCTTCAATACAAAATCCTCCAGTTAACGAAAAAAAGGGATCAGCAATTGCTTGCCCATCCCAATGTTCTTTCTAATGTTCATAGTGCTCTGCGGCCTTATCAGATACCGCCTGCGCAATAAAGACAATAATCAAAATGATGAACGTACATACTAACGTGATGTCGATCTGATTACGTTGGTACCCACGAGTGATTGCTAAGTCACCAAGGCCCCCACCACCGACTGTACCGGCCATTGCGGAGAGACCGATCACATTCACAAAGGTCAAGGCGGAGATACGAATCAACCCTGGCACGGCTTCTTTCAGTAAGACACGGAAAATAATTTGTGAGGTCGATAACCCCATCGCTTCCGCCGCTTCGATCACACCGCTGTCGACTTCAACCAGCGTATTCTGTACGGTTCGTGCATAGAATGGTATCGTTCCGACAACCATTGGCACTATAACCGCTGTTGTACCGATCGACGTACCGACGATGAAACGTGTCACGCTCACCAATAATGCAATTAAAATAACAAATGGAATCGAGCGGAAAATATTCACGAGTTTGTCCAGTACACTATAGACCACTGGCTTGGGGCGTAATCCTCCCGGCATCCAGATCGTTAATAATACACCGACAATAATCCCTAACGTAAAAGCCACAATACAGGTAAGTACCGTCATATAGAGTGTCTCTAGTGTCGATTGACCAATCACATCGAGACTTTCCATCACATTAGGTAGTAATGTTTCTAAAAAATCCATTAGTGCTTACCTCCATTCGTTACTTGATGCGTAGTGAGATGAATATCTTTAGACTTAATATATTCAAGCGCGGCCTTGATATGTTCAGCGTCACCATCCAGCGTCACAAGCAATGTGCCCACTGGCGTATTCTGGATAACCTCGACATTCCCGAATAGAATGGAGGTGTAGACGTGATAATGTTCCACAAGCTGCGCGACGAGCGGATCACCTGAAGTATTTCCCACAAATTCTAAACGGTACACCGGCTGCCCTTCATGTAGGCCGTAAATCTCTGGTGAATGCAGGACGTCTTCGATCCCTTTTTCGGCTGGGTTGGCAGAGGCAATAAAGTCGCGCGTCAAGGGTTCCTTCGATTCCGCAAAAATCTGTAACACGGTTCCCTGCTCAACCACATGCCCGTTTTCCATGATAGCCACGCGATCACAGATCTGTTTAATCACGTTCATTTCATGCGTAATGATCACGATGGTAATACCGAGTCGTTCGTTCACAGACTTCAATAGTTCAAGAATTTGAGCGGTCGTTTTCGGATCCAACGCACTCGTTGCTTCGTCACAGAGTAATACGTTCGGATCATTTGCCAATGCACGAGCGATCGAAACACGCTGTTTTTGTCCACCGGATAGTTGCGATGGATAGGCATCTTTTCGTTCACTAAGGCCGACCAAGTCGATCAGTTCATCAACTTTCTGATTAATTTCTGTTTTACTTAAACCGGACTTTCTGAGTGGGAACGCCACATTCTGAGCGACAGTGAGCGAGCGCATGAGGTTAAAGTGTTGGAAAATCATGCCAATTTTTTTGCGTTTTTCGCGCAACGCCTTTTCAGATAGCAATTGAATATCCTCACCATTTACGGTCACTGTCCCTGATGTTGTTTTTTGTAGCTGATTGATTGTACGAACCAATGTACTCTTACCAGCCCCAGAATAACCGACAACCCCAAAAATTTCACCTTTTTCAACATGGAGCGTCACATCATTAACTGCCACGACTTTTTGGCCATTGGTACCATCAAATTCAACTGAAACGTGGTCTAAATCAATCATTGGCTCCCTCCTCTCTCAAATAACAGTACTTATTATAAGGGGTATATACTGTCTAAACATTGCGATTTTTGAACAGTAGTGATCAGTATAGTCGATCATACACCATTCCGGTTCATGTCAAACCACGCTAAGTATACTAAACATACACTGAAATCACTAACTTACCGCTTTCACATATTAAAAATAAAAAAAAGCTGCACAATGACTGCTCATCGTACAGCTTCTCAATATTATCGTTTAAATTAGCTTAAAGCCGCTTTTGCTTGTTCAACGATTGCTTTGAATCCAGCAGCATCGCTAACTGCTAATTCAGCTAACATCTTACGGTTGATTTCGATGTTTGCTTTCTTCAAGCCGTTCATCAATTGGCTGTAGCTGATACCTTCTTGGCGAGCTGCAGCATTGATACGTGCAATCCATAAACGACGGAAGTCGCGTTTACGTTGACGACGGTCGCGGTATGCGTACATATGCGACTTCATTACTTGTTGTTTTGCTGTTTTGTAAAGTTTTGATTTAGCGCCGAAGTAACCTTTTGAAAGTTTTAGGTATTTCTTACGACGACGACGAGTGACTGTTCCACCTTTAACACGAGCCATTAAATTTCCTCCTCTTCAGATAATCCTGATTAGTGCGTATCGAGCATTTGTTTAATACGACGCATATCTGTTGCGTGTACTAATGCTGGTTGTTTGTGCTGACGACGTTGTTTCTTAGTCTTACCGTGGAAACGGTGACTACGTTCGGAGTGGCTGCGTTTTAATTTACCAGTTCCTGTTTTTTTGAAACGTTTTGCTGATGCGCGGTGTGTTTTTTGTTTTGGCATTTTCAATCCTCCTGATTTCGTTATTTATCATCTTTTGGTGCGAGCATCAACTGCATAGAACGACCTTCCATGCGTGGTTGTTGTTCGACCTGGGCTACATCGGACATTTCTTCAGCGAAACGCTGTAAGACTTCGCGCCCGAGATCTTTATGCGTGATCGCACGTCCCTTGAAACGAATGGAAACTTTAACTTTGTCACCTTTCTTGATGAACTTGTTACCTTGACGTAATTTCGTCTGTAAGTCGTTCTCATCAATTGCTGGACTCAAGCGAATTTCCTTCGTTTGTTGAGTCTTCTGATTCTTACGCTGTTCACGCTCTTTACGCTGTTGTTCGTAACGGTATTTACCGTAGTCCATAATACGCGCAACAGGTGGCTTAGCACTTGGTGAAACCAATACTAAGTCTAAATTAGCATCTTCTGCTTTACGCAAAGCATCATCTGTTGCCATTACACCTAATTGATCGCCATTTGGATCAATAACACGAACCTCACGCGAACGAATGTCCTCGTTAATAATCATCCCTTTTGCGATAATTAACACCTCCACATTGTTAATTGATAGACGTCCATATAGCCACTAAAAAACGGGCTTGCATGCACAAACCCGTCTTGAATATCGTCACAATGTTTCCATACGAAAACAACTGATAATATCAACCCGAGGACGTATCTTGTCAACTCAGGTGAGAAACGGGGTTTCTGCTTCTTTTCTCACAGAGAATATCATACTATCGAAATGCCCGCCTGTCAATAACTAATTAAGCCTTTTTGCGGCTCTTGTTCGCGATATCTTCTTCGATCAAGTTCAAGAAATCTTCCCAAGGCATGGTTTCCGTTTTCTTCGAACCGTAACGACGAACATTAACCGTACCATCAGCGATTTCGTTGTCACCGAAGACCAATTGGTAAGGAATCTTCTTCGTCTGTGCTTCACGAATCTTGTATCCCATTTTTTCGTTACGGTCATCGACTTCGACACGAATACCATGGATACGCAATTCGTTGCGAGCCTCAAACGCATGATCGCCGTGTGCTTCGTCATTAACTGGAATAATCACAGCCTGTTCAGGTGCCAACCACGTTGGGAATGCACCCTTGTATTCTTCGATCAAGTAGGCAACAAAACGTTCCATCGTGGAGACAACCCCACGGTGAATCATGATTGGACGGTGGGTATCCTGACCGTCTTCACCAACATAAGTAAGGTCGAATTTTTCAGGCATTAAGAAGTCCATCTGAATGGTAGAGAGCGTTTCGTCGTTACCCAAAGCAGTCTTCACCTGAACGTCTAATTTAGGACCGTAGAAAGCTGCTTCACCTTCTGCTTCGTAGTAGTCCAAGCCCATGCGATCCATAGCACCTTTTAATTGACCCTGTGCTTTTTCCCACATTTCGTCATCATCGTAGTATTTTTCTTTGTCTTCTGGATCACGGTAGCTGAGACGGAAGCTGTAGTCTTTGATACCGAAGTCTTCGTAAACATCCAAAATCATCTGTAATACACTGATGAATTCGTCTTCTAATTGATCTGGGCGAACGAACAAGTGCGAGTCGTTCAAGGTCATTTCACGTACACGTTGCAAACCGGATAATGAACCGGATTTTTCGTAACGGTGCTGCATACCGAGTTCAGCCACACGGAACGGTAAATCACGGTAAGAACGTTTGTGGTGTTTAAAGACCTGAATGTGGTGTGGACAGTTCATCGGACGCAATACCAATTCTTCACCATCACCCATGTCCATTGGCGGGAACATGTCATCGCGGTAGTGATCCCAGTGTCCGGATGTCTTGTAGAGATCCGTATTCGCCATCACTGGTGAGTAAACGTGTAGGTAGCCGTTTTCGACTTCGCGGTCAACGATGTAGCGTTCGACTTCACGACGAATCGTTGCTCCTGCTGGCAACCAGAATGGGAGCCCCTGACCGACTTTTGGTGAAATCATGAAGAGATCGAGCTCTTTACCAATCTTACGGTGGTCACGTTCTTTCGCTTCTTCACGACGTTTGAGATCGGCTTTCAAATCGTTTTCGTTGAAGAAAGCTGTACCGTACACACGTTGCATCATGGCACGGTCAGAGTCACCACGCCAGTATGCACCAGCAAGAGACAATAACTTGAAGTGTTTCAAGTAACCCGTAGACGGCACGTGTCCACCGCGGCAGAGGTCGGTAAATTCACCTTGGCTGTAAACCGTGATCTTTTCGTCTTTTGGTAGGTCTTCGATTAATTCGATCTTATATGGATCGTCCTTAAACATTTCTTTGGCTTCATCAAAAGAAACTTCATGCCCTTCGATTGGGAAATCTTCCTTCACGATCTTTTGCATTTCTTCTTCGATACGTGGTAAATCTTCTTCAGTCACCTGATGTCCAGAGCCGTTATCCGTATCGTAGTAGAAACCATCTTCGATCGCAGGTCCTACCCCAAAGTGAATGTTTGGGAACAGACGGCGCAATGCCTGTGCTAATAAGTGCGCACCGGAGTGACGTAGAATACGCAATGCTTCATCCTTAGTTGCATCGTTTTTTGGATCGATCAACGCGATCTTACCGTCATGCGCAAGCGGTTCGTCCAAACCTTTGAGTTCGCCGTCTAATTCATAGGCAACGACGCGTTTTGCCAAACTGTTACTGATGGATTTCGCAACGTCACGACCAGTGATGCCGTCGTCAAACGTCTTTTCATTGTTATCTGGGAATACTACCTTAACCATCACAATTCCTCCTCTATATAAAAAAAGTCCCTTTTCGATGACTCGAAAAGGGACGATAACTTTCAATCTAATACCGTGGTTCCACCCAATTTATACGCTAAAACAATAATTAGCGTACACTCATTACACGTGATATCGGGCGCTCCCGTCCGACTTAGGTATGACATCATACGTTCGTCGAAAAGTCTAAGAAGTGGTGACACCGCAATCGTTCAAGCCTTTCACCTACCGCTTGTCTCTGTTAAATGATTGCGATTAAATCTTCTATTATTGACTAACTACTCGTAGTATAATCGTTCACTTGCTGAAATGCAATAGGACAGTAGCTAAGAAATTAGTCGTGGCGGCGATTTTTACCGCTCATTTCAACTTCTTTGGCGAAATAACGAATACGCTCCATGAGACGTTTCGCTTTTACAGATTCCTCACCATTCTTCGTATGGACGAAGTGATCCTCTAACTGTTCAAAATTAAGGTTGGAGGTGAACAGTGTAATGCGATGCGCACTCATCCGCGCTTGGAGAATCACACCGAGAATATCATCACGCACCCAGGGGGTATTGTTCTCGGCACCAATATCATCGAGCGCGAGCACTTCGCAGTTGATCAATTCGTCAAGATGTTCCTGCACCTTATTATCATTGATGCTATTACGCAGATTGGTCACTAATTGTGGAAAATGCACCAGCGTCGTCTTAATTCCCTGATCCGCAAAAGCATTCGCAATCGCACCCATTAAGTAGGTCTTTCCGATACCGAAATTGCCGTAGATGTAGGGGGATTGAACGAATGGATCGCTTTGATTTGAATCTTTCTTCGCTGCAAGATATCTATCTTTAAACTTTATCGCTTCAATTAAAGCATTCTGACGTTCCACTTCCGTCGTATCAAAGTTCTCAAACGTCGCCTCATGAAGGTCTTTCGGCAGATCAATCAAGGTAATCGCCTGATAGCGTTCCTTCGCCTTCTGCTTATTTTGGAACTCTTTGGTCGGTTCATACTTCACCGTAATCGCATTCGCATCCATCACGAGTTTCGGCGTATAGTTCGGCATTTTGAGCGGTTTATGTTCCTTGGCACGGCGCTTTTCACTCACAAACTCATAGAGCTTGGACATACTGCGATTCATAATTTCACGACTCAATTCGTCCTTATGTTCATTGAAAAATTGGCGGACTTCAGGATCGTTGATGACTTCCTTTCGCAATAATTCACGACGCTCAGAAGGATTGATGTCATGCAAGCGCAAGGTATCCTGTTTGTTCGAAAGTACGTCTCCTACATTTTTCATGCTCATCGCTCCCCTTTGTCTTTATTGAGTAATCGCTGAATTTCATCACTGCGATCTTTCAGTCGTTTATCTGCTTTTTTTGTCGTTGATTGATCGTCTTTCATCCAATCCGGTATCATTTCTTTATAGTTATTGTTTTTGTGATAACGACGCTTCTTTTGAGACTGGCGTTCGTTGCGCTGCGCGAGATAATACAGTGCCGCTTCCGGCGTATTGATGTTTTGTTTGAGCCAGTCATTCTCCGTACGCTCCATCGTATTTTGAATTAGCGTTGGTTTATCCATTTCAATCAGATAATAATACGCCATCACATTGATAACAGCAGAAGATAAGCCATCACGCGCCACCATATCCGTTAATATCTGACGTTCACTCTTCGTCAAATAACCGTTACGTGATTCTTTCAGGTATGAGACAAAATCAATCACCGAATACTCACGCGCTTCTTTAGCCAATTCGCGCTGATCAACCGTTAACTTTTCTAAAATCTTGGGGTCATTCGTATTCGATTGTAAAGCGGCTGTCGTTGCTTGATTCTTCTTAGAAGGCAGCGAATCATAAGCTTTTTGTTGCAGCTTATCGGTGTCGATTTGCTGCCGATTGAAATCCATCGCACGATACGTCAGACGCGCCAGATCCATTTCATCATAGCCGTAGAGATCGTGAAGCACTGTCGCCAATTCCAACACCTTGTCTGTCAGCGCTCGTTCAGGAATATGCCGCTGCATCAAAGTTTGCTTGTACAGCCAAACATCGAACTGATCACCGATAACGATGGGCGCATTAGGTTCCTTTTGTGCCGTTCCTAGGATAAATGATTGACCATTCGACAAATCCGGCATCGCATCCGCTTCTTCCGGCGAAAAGCGATACACATCTCGAAACGAGTACGTCTGTGCTTGCCAATCGTCATGGCTCGCTGATGGCCAGGATACCGAGAACGAATCACGCAGTTGTTTAAAGCGTTTCTCGCCGACCTCGCGATACAGTAACGTTGATAGTACAGCATCTTCAAAGAAAACTTGTGGCGTGACGGGCGCACTGAGTTCATAGAGCCACTGCGGGTCTTGGTAAGCGTCTTTGCGATGATAGACGCCAAGCAACCCAATCCCCTCTAAATGCGCACGCGCTGTCACATAGGTACGCGCCGACCAGACAAATGTATCCGTAATATCCGTATGACGGATGACAGCTGATTTGAACTGTTTCGTTGGTAAAAGTTGGTATAGGCCATGGAACAAGGCGTAGGACTGACTACCGATGATTGGCAGGTACAAACGCGCTAACGTCGTCCAATCAAGATCTGTGAGCCAATCTGTCTGCTTTACCTGTAAGGTGTCGGTCAGTTTTAAATTTTCCCAGGGTGGCTGCCCCATATACTATCCCGTCCTCTCATTTTGCTCATTCATCGTAGTGCAATTCGATTTGTCCTTCTGTCTCGTTTTTCTGTTTTTCCTTGAGCTGTTTAATCTCATCGAGGAATACAGAGGCATCCTTGAAATCGCGGTACACACTCGCATAGCGAATATAAGCAATTTCATCGACTTTCGGCAGGCGATCCATCACCATCTCACCGATTTCACGCGATGGAATTTCTGCCTCACCCGTTTGTTCCAACTCAAACTCGATATCCTGAACTAAGCCTTCCAATTGTTCCACAGATACCGGGCGTTTCTCACACGAGCGCACCAACCCACGCAGTAATTTTTCGCGCGAAAACTCCTGACGATTACCGTCTTTTTTAATCACAAGCAACGGCTGACGCTCCAGACGCTCAAATGTCGTAAAACGGTAATCACATTTCGGGCAGACACGCCGACGACGAATGGCGGTATCCTTATCGATTGGGCGACTATCAATCACCTTCGTCCCCTTCTCTTGACAATTTGGACATCTCACCACATTCACCTCCAAAACTCAGTTTGTATTCCCTTTAATTATCCCTTTTTAAGCTTGTAAGTGCAAGTTTTATCGAATGAAAAAGGCACCGCAATCACGCAGTGCCTGAGGAGGACTAAATAAAATAATCATTACCATCCTTGACCATAAATCACTTGATTCTCAAGTTTCCCAAGTGAAAGTTCTTCAAAAATTTGTTCCAAGATGGTCAATGCTCGATCTAATTCATCATCGGTAATTACCAATGGCGGTTGAAAGCGTAAAACATTATCTGATATTACTGTTATTAACACACCTAAATCATACGCACGATTTGCAATTTTAAGTGCTACTTCGTGATCCCTTACTTTTTTCTCTTTATCTGAGACGATATCAATACCTATAGACAGTCCTTTGCCACGTACATCACCGATAAATTCATATTGTTTTTGACTTTTTCGTAGACGTTCAACTACCCGTTCACCTTTGCGTGTTGTTTCAGACAAAATCTTTTCGTCTTCAATGGTTTTAATTAATGCCAAAGAAGCTTCGCAGGCAATTGGATTACCTGCTGCACTAAAGCTATGCGCTGGACTCTTCAAAGCCAACATAATTTCTTTACGCCCTACAATGGCAGATAGTGGCATACCATTCGCAAGAGACTTTCCGAAAGCGATAAGATCAGGTTCAAAACCAAAATGTTCTGGTGATGTCCAAGTCCCAGTACGTCCCATTCCCTGCTGTACATCATCGACAGCGAGAACAATACCATATTCATTACAAATCTCTCTTAGTCGCTCGAAGTAATGTGGTACTGGTTGTAGCAAACCACCATCGCCTTGAATCGTCTCAACATTAATCATTGCTACTGTTTCCGGTGGGCAAATTGTCTCAAAGAGTTCAAATAATGGAGATAAATATTCATCTACCGCCTGAGACTGTTCAGCGCCAAACATTCCACGATACTGATCTGGATACGGAATATGGTAGACTTCTGCAACACCTGGACCAATTTTTTCATTCATGGTTGGTGAGATAGCTGACATTGCTAGCGCGCCATATGTTGCACCGTGATACGCGCGACTGAAGGTAATAATTTTCTGACGACCAGTATATGCACGAGCAAATTTCATCATTCCATCATTCGCATCGGATCCTGATAGACCAAACGTCGCTAATTTATCAAAATCACCTGGAACAATAGATACTAATTTTTCTGCTAAATTAGCTGCACTCTCTTGGTAAGTGTATGCTGGTAGGTAATGAACCAATTGCTCTGCTTGCTTCTTAATCGCTTCAACGACGCGTTCTGGTGTAGCACCTAAGTTCAACGCCGCAGCACTGGCTAATAGATCAATATACTCCTTACCATCTACATCAACAATACGCGCACCATGCCCATGGTCAACAACTAATGGGTAATACTCTATACGACCGGACGGTGCATAACTCTGGTGATCTTTTTCGATAATCTGTTCTGATTTTGTTGGCATAAAAATACCTCCAAATTTTAGTGAAAATTAAATAGTTAGACAATTTCAAAATTTCAGTTATTAATTATAGAATTTATGGACAAAATCGTCAACTGCCTATCACATTTTATTTATAATTGGCAAATAATTCTAAAAAGACTGTTGGTTTACCGATAGCTATTTAATATACTTTTTATATCTTAAAAAATAAACAGAGAAACGAGGAATCTTTATGAAGTGGCGAGATATTTGGATTATTGGGTTTATGCTCTTTGCGATGTTTTTTGGTGCTGGGAGTCTTATTTTTCCTGTAAGTTTAGGCTTTGAATCTGGTGCACATTATCAAACAGCAATGATCGGTTTCATGATTACAGGTATTGGATTGCCTTTAATGACGATGGTTGCTGGTAGTCTCTCGACAAAAGGATATCCTGGATTGCTAAAGCAAGTGAATCCAATTTTTTCCGTAATATTTCTCGCTATCGTTTATATTATGCTTGGTCCTTTTTCAACAATTCCTCGCATGGCGACGATATCTTATGAAATGGTCACTTGCGCTTTTTTCATTTGTATTTTTGATAATCACTATGTTCCTTGCGCTGTCACCAGATGATATTTCAGAGGCCATTGGTAAGTATCTGACTCCTGCACTATTGATCACTATCGGCATACTCATTATTCGTCGTCTGGTCGTTTATAGAGGCAATCCTTCAACAATGACTATCCCCCGTTTTAGTGAGTCACCAGCTCCATGGTAGGATTTATTGATGGCTATCTCACTATGGATTCACTCGGTGCGCTTGCTTTTACACTTGTCCTAAGTAATACCGTTAAGCAACGCGGGATTACTAAACCAACAACAGCTATCAAAAGTTCTCTATATGCTTCTGCCATCGCTAGTGCTTTGATTGGAATCATATACTTTTTCCTCATTTGGATGGGAAACCACACGAGCGTAACCAACATCCCAGATGGACAAAATATCGGCACGCATCTATTAGTTCGTGCTTCTCAAGATGGCTTCAGTGCACTGGATGTTTTGATTCTAGGATCTACCGTATTACTAGCCAGCATTACGACATCGACTGGCGTCGTATCAGCCGTTTCCAGTTACTTTCATGCTAATTTCCCTAAAATTAGCTATCGTAATTTTGTTTTTATTATCATCTCGTTTATTTTTCGTCAACATCTATTATCGAAAGCGTTTTTGTATTATATAAAAAAGCACCTACTCCCATGAGAGTAGGTGTTATAAGTTTTCATTTACATTTTCTCTAACAATTCCTCAACTTGTTGTTTAGTATTTTCAATGGTTGTCGAATTATCGATCATGTGATCTGCATGTTTGATTTTTTCTTCGAGCGACATTTGAGAGGCGATACGTTGCGTCGCTTCGCTATCGGTGAGTTGATTACGTTCTATCAGACGTTCTTTCTGTGTATTTTCATTTACCGCGACAACGACAATCATGTCACACAGTTTTTCATAACCGCCTTCATATAACAACGGCACATCCAATATAGCGAGCGGGATGTTTGTTTGTTTCACGCGCTCAACTTCCGACTCAATACGTGAGCGAATTAGTGGTTTTAAGACTTCATTCAGTCGATCACGCATTTTCTCATCCGCAAATACTTCTGCACCGAATTTATGGCGATCGAGTTCACCTTCTTCAGTCAGATAGGCTTCACCGAATGTATCAACAATCGCTTGCAAACCGGGTTCACCTTTGCGTTCCAAGTCATAGACAATCTGATCGGCATCGATCACTGGGATATCGTGAGATTTGAAGATATCGCTCACGGTACTCTTCCCCGTTGCGATACCACCTGTCAATCCAATAATTTTAGTCATGTATTTCCTCCAACGTTTGACAATGCGGACAGTAGGACGTGCCGCGTTGGTGGACTTTGATTTTTTCAATCATAGTCCCACAGCGGCTACACGGTTCACCCGCCTTGCCGTATACCTTTAGCGACAGCTGGAAATAGCCATTCTCTCCGAAAGTATTCTGATACGTGCGGATCGTCGTCCCTCCTGCATCGACTGCACGCGATATGACGGATTGGATCGCCTGCCGCAGTCGTTCAATTTCCGCATCTGACAAATCGTTTGCGGGACGCTCGGGATGAATTTGACTGAGCCACAGTGACTCATCACAGTAAATATTACCGATACCCGCAATGACTGTCTGATCGAGCAAGACGTTCTTGATCACACGCGTTGTGCGCTGAAATCTATCTCTGAGATAATCCAACGTCAATTCACTCGGTTCAGGTCCTAGCTGCAAGGCATTGATCGCTTCTGGCATCGCATCGCGTGCGACACGGTGGATGCGCCCAAACTTGCGAACATCACGATAGCGCAAGGAGCGACCGTCAGCGAGATCGATAATGACGTGCGTATAAGCATCGGGTTCATCACGCTGATCAACGACTAGCCACTTTCCCTCCATACGCAAGTGACTGATCCAGCCGTCTGTCGTCCAGTAGAAGAAGAGAAACTTGCCGCGTCGTTCGACGGTATCCAACACCTGTCCGACCATGCGCTCTGCAAATCCATCGATCCCAAATTCATCTTGGACGATACGTGGCCATTTCACAGTGATATGCGTAATTTCAGCGCCCTGCACCGTTTCGATCAACCCACGTCTGACCGTTTCGACTTCCGGTAATTCCGGCATTTACATCTCTCCCTGTTCTATTTCGCGTCGTACCAAGTATCACCAACATTAACGTCCGCCAACAACGGCACATCCCAGTCGACTGCACCTTCCATCACTTCTTTGACGAGTGCGGTCAGTTCATCTACCTCTTCCTTCGGTACTTCAAAAATCAATTCATCGTGCACCTGAAGCAGCATATTTGCTTGTAAACCGCGTTCGGCTAACGCTTGTTTCATGCGAATCATTGCGATCTTGATAATATCGGCAGCGGTACCCTGAATCGGCGAGTTCATTGCTGTACGTTCCGCAAAACTGCGCAATTGGAAACGACGGTTATTGATATCTGGTAAGTAACGACGACGATGCCATAACGTTTCCACATAGCCATCGGTGTGCGCCTGTTTCACAACTTCATCCATGAACTGTTTCACGTTTGGATATGTTTCAAAGTAACGATCAATAAATTCTTTCGCTTCGTAGCGCGGAATACCGATGTTCTGACTCAATCCGTAATCGCTGATGCCGTAAACAATCCCGAAGTTCACCGCCTTCGCCTGACGACGCTGGTTGGCGGTCACTTCCTCAATCGGCACATTCATAATACGACTCGCTGTGTCCGAGTGAATGTCCTTGCCGTCGATAAAGGCCTGCTTCAGATGTTTGTCGCCAGAAATGTATGCGAGTACACGCAGCTCAATCTGGGAGTAATCGGAACTCAATACGACCCAGTCCGGATGTTTGGACATGAAGGCACGACGAATCTGACGTCCCTCGTCGCTACGAATCGGGATATTTTGAAGGTTCGGATCCGCCGAACTCAAACGTCCGGTAGCCGTCAATGTCTGGACGAAGCGTGTGTGGATCTTCTGATCATCTTCATGAATAAAGTCGCTGAGTCCTGATACGTACGTCGATTGTAGTTTGGAAATCTGACGGTAATTCAGGATCAGATCGACAATCGGAACACCTTGGAGTTTCTCCAATTCACCTTGTGCGGTTGAGTAGTACTTCTCACCATTTTCGCCCTCTTTTTTGAGCTTCTTACCGTGTGGGAGTCCCATTTCGCCGTAGAGGACATCGCTCAACTGATAGGTGGAATTAATCGTAAATTCGTGTCCTGCTTCTTCGTAGATGGCGCCTTCGAGGTCTTTGAGACGCTGGTCGAAATCGATCTTGAGTTCATCGAGCACGTTCTGATCGACGTGAACGCCCTGTTCCTCCATATCAGCCAACACATCAGCGAGCGGTAATTCCATATCGCGGTACAGAGACATCATCTGCTTCGCTTCAAGATGTTCATGTTCGATCGGTACGAGATCCTGAATCAATTGAATTTTACGTGCGAGGTGATCGTACATATTGGTTGCATCATTTGGAATACCGCGCTTCGCACCCTTACCGTAGACTTGATCATCGGTCGGGAAACCAGAAATTTCTTCTGCCGTTGCGACTTTAGCGATGTCGACACTCAAATCTTCCGAATGGCTGAGGTAGGAGCCGATCAGTACATCTTCCGTGACACCATGCATCTGAACGCCTTGGTAGTACCACATCACGCGCTGGCGTTTCATATCGAATACCCATTTCGGTGCGTCTGAAGTCAGCCAGTTTTGGAATACATCCGATGCGACTAGAACGTCAACAGGTGCTACATAGACGCTATCGGCATTCCCCCATGCTGCCGCAATCATGGTGCCGTCATGGTAATTCTTCTCCAACATTTCCGTGTAGAAAGCTTGGGCGTCGCCTTTGAACATGTCAGCCGTGAGCTCATCGGCTGAGGTGACCACCTGATATTCGGGCACTTCGACCGAGGTCTCCGATTTAACGGCTGCTTCGCCGCCCATTTCAGACAGGAACTGATTAAAGTTCATATCCTCATAAAACTGACGCAATTTTTCATCATCACGCGCCCGCATTTCAATATCATCAATCGTCAATTCAACCGGCGCATCAGTGCGAATGCGTGCGAGATCCTTCGACATGAAAGCTTGTTCCTTGTCTTCGATCAGATGCTCTTTGCGTTTTTTACCGGAAATATCGTCGATGTGATCGTAAACGCCTTCTACCGTTTCATATTCCTTCAACAACTTCAATGCTGTCTTCTCACCGATACCTGTAACCCCCGGATAGTTATCGGAAGAATCCCCCATCAATCCCTTGAGATCGACAATCTGTTCAGGGATAATCCCATATTTTTCCTTCACGGTATCAGGGGTGTAATCTTCCATATCGGTCGCACCACGGCGATTGAGTTTGACCGTCACGTGTTCACGTGCGAGCTGGGTGAGGTCTTTATCCCCTGAGATAATGACGACATCGTATGCTTCGGCTGGCACACTGAAAGCGAGCGTCCCGATGATATCATCCGCCTCATAGTTGACGAGTTCGTAATGCGAAATACCGAAACCGTCCAACATTACATTGAAGAATGGCATCTGTTCGCGGAATTCATCCGGTGCGCTCTGACGGCCGCCCTTGTAGTCGGCATACTTTTCGGTACGGAATGTGGTCTTGCCGGCATCCCAGGCAACGAGCGCATAATCCGGCTTTTCATCATCTAAAATCTTCGTCAACATGCGATGGAACGTGTAGAGTGCATTCGTGTGCAACCCATTCTTATTAGTGAAGCTATCAATATTTTGAATCGCATAGAATGCGCGAAAAGCTAGCGAACTGCCGTCAAAAAGGACTAATTTCTTTTTAGTTGTCGCCATGTGCGTCGTGTGCCTCCTTCATATGCTCCGTGTACTCGTTCGACTGGTTGACCGTCTGTACGGCTTCATCGATATTCTCAGAGGCGCTCTTACCGTTCTCATCGAATACGAGGACGGAAAGCATGGCGTCCAAAATATTATCTTCACCGGTTTTTTCATTCAGTCCTGTCACGTGAATCATCAGCATTGAGCGCCATTCTTCCTTACGAACGATTTCGAAACTGAATGTCACCGTCGAACCGATCTCGATGGCTTTACTCTGCGAATAGTTGAATTCAACGATTGCGTTGTTGGCACCTGGGAAGTGCATCGATACAGTCCGTGTCAACACACCCATTACTGCGATGATTGGTACAAAGCCAAAGTTTTTAATCTTGCGGTCATCATTTTTTTGTACTTGACCGAGATAGTGTGGATTCGTATCTCCCGTCACACCCATATACAATAAAATATCCTGTGGTCTGAAGGATTCACTTACTTGGAATGTATCGCCGACCGTGATCTTATCTATTTCCTTTGCGATCGGATCGGTTTTTAAATAATTTTTACTAGCCATGTGTCCGCCTCCTCAAAGACTTTTCTTGCTCTACTAGTTTATCAAAGTCTGGAAGTCTGAAACAACTCAAACCCGATCTAACAAACTTTTATTGCCTAGCTAATGAATAAAGCCCTTTCTTGTGGTAAAATGTACCCAAGAAGAAATCAAATGGAGAGGAGTGAACGGTGTGCAAGCTATTCATTATTACTTTATTCGTCATGGGGAAACGGAAGCAGAGGTTAATAACATCATCGAAGGGTGGCAGGACTCACCATTGACCCCTCGAGGTATTGAACAGATGCGTGCGTTGAGTCAGAGTTTCCAGGAATTGCCGATCGCACTGGTCTTTGCGAGTCATCTCGAACGCTCCACTAAGAGTGCCGAGTTACTTGTCGAAGGTCGTGATGATGATTTAATGGTGTCGTCGATGGAAGGTCTCAAAGAGTACGGTTTTGGTGGACTCGAGGGCGAAACATTCGAGGACGCTTTCCAACCGTCGATCAACGAACGTATCGAACTATTAAAAGAACAGAAAATCCCCGAAACACAATTATTGCCCGAACTGATGGCAAATATTGCGGAGGTCGATGGATTAGGTGAAACCGAACGTTTCATCGACTTCTGGTCGCGCGTGGAAGAGGCGATGCTTCAACTGCACGATGAAGCGCTCGAATATCGTATCGATCATCAAAAATCTGAAATCAACGTGATGATTGTCGGTCATCAATTTGCGATTACCGCCTTCCTACACGAAGTGCTGCCCGACTTCGACTTAACCAATCGTCTCGATTGTGGGCATTTCGCGGAAGTTACCTATCAGGATGGACAATACACACTCGAACAATGGAACGAAAGCTAAAACAACCATCAAGTCATACAAAAAGAGAGCCACTTCAACGAGTGACTCTCTTTTCTTTTGTTTATGTTTATTGTTTCAATTTAGGGATTGCTTCGTTCTTCAGATATTCTCTAAAACCATCCGCAATTTCTGGATGATGCAGTGAAACCTGAATGCTTGCCTTTAGCATACCGAATGGTTCACCCACTTCGAACCATTCGCCTTCGTAATCTGAAGCATATAGCGCTTGCTGCTTGGTAACGGTATCGAGCGCATCCGTCAATTCTAATTCTTGCTCGGTCTGTTTCTCCGCTAATTCGCGAATCACTGGGAAGATATCCGGCGTTAAAGCATAGCGACCACATAGCGCATGTGCTTTTCCTGCTACATGTTCTGGTTTTTCAGTCAAACCGCTCACACGGTAGCTATTCGCTGCCCCGTTGACAGGCTCACCTGACATAATGCCGTAATGGGTGGCTTCTTCCTCAGACACTTGCTGCGTGAGCACGGTCATTGCCTGGTTCTCTTCAAACGCAGATATCACCTGCTCAGAAGCAGTCGGCTCGCCATCCGCACTGAAGAAAATATCGTCTCCGAGTGCGAGTAAGAACGGTTCATCGCCAACGAATGATTCGGCTTCGAGTACCGCGTTTCCTAAGCCGTTTGGATAGTGCTGACGTTTGAACTGGACGTTGCCCAAGGTTGAACGACGAACCATTTCAAGCATTTCAATTTTTCCTTTTTGTGCGAGATTATTCTCAAGCTCGATGTTCGCATCAAAATGATCTTCAATCGCACGCTTATTGCGGCCCGTAATAATCAGGACTTCCTCAATACCACTCGCCAAGACTTCTTCAACGATAAACTCAATGACGGGTTTATCGACAATCGGCATAATTTCCTTCGCCAATGCTTTCGTCGCAGGTAAAAAACGTGTACCCATGCCGGCCGCTGGAATGACCGCTTTACGAATCTGTTTCACTGATATTCCCTCCTAACGCTACTCGGCGTTATTCGCCTCCGTCAGTGCTGCAATATAATCATCCGCATACTTCATCACATCACCCGCACCCATAAATAAGAGTACCGCATCGTGATAGACGAGTAACTGATCAATCGTTTCCTTCGTCAAATGCTTCGCTGGTGTCGTCATCTTCGTGGCGATATCCATACTTGTGATTTCGTGTTTATCCTGTTCACGCGCAGAAGCAAAAATATTACATAGATACACTTCATCTGCCAGACTCAAGCTCGCCGCAAATGGTGTCAGTAACGCCTTTGTACGTGAATACGTATGCGGTTGGAAAATACCGATGATCGGACGATCTGGATATTCCTGACGTGCAGCCTGAATCGTCGCCTTGATTTCAGATGGATGATGCGCATAATCATCGATCAGGATATTCGAATCAACCGTACGTTCATTGAAACGACGCGTCACCCCGCCAAATGTGCCGAGACTGCTGTTCACGACATCGGCTGGGAAACCTTCGAAGTAACAGAACGCGATGACTGCGGTCGAATTCAAGATGTTGTGATCACCAAATTGATTGATGTGGAAACGACCATAGAATTTATCTTGAATGTATACATCAAAGGAAGACCCGTTCGTATCCTTTTCGATATTCGTCGCGACGATATCGTCTTCATCACTGAAACCGTAGTACCAAATATCTGGCAGGTCTTTGAAGCGAGCCAGCATCGGGTCATCACCATAAGCGATCACTTTTTTCTTCACTTGGTTAGCGAATTGACGGTTAGCATCGTAAACTTCTTCCAGATTGTGGTAGTAGTCCGGGTGGTCGAAGTCGATATTCGTGAAGATCGCATAATCAGGCTTGTAAGCTATGAAATGTTTACGATATTCATCCGCTTCTAAGACGAAGTAATGCGAATCGCTCGCACCATTCCCTGTTCCATCACCGATCAAGTAGCTCGTTGGGATATTATCGTTCAACACATGACTCATAATCCCTGTGGTTGTCGTCTTACCGTGTGAACCAGTAATCGCGACACTCGTATACTTCTTGATCCATTCACCTAAAAATTCATGGTAGCGAATCACCGTATTACCGAGTGATTTGGCTTGGACGATTTCTGGATGATCATCTGAGAAGGCATTCCCACAGATAACGGTCATTCCCGGTGCAATGTTGTCCTCTGAAAAAGGGAAAATTGGAATTCCTGCTTCGTTCAAACCTTTCTCAGTGAAAAAGTGTTCCTGAACATCGGAACCCTGTACCTTGCAACCGGTACCGTGCAATACGAGCGCTAATGCACTCATACCTGTGCCTTTAATACCTGTAAAGTGATAAATTGTTTCAGTGTTCATGACGTTTATTTTCTCCATTCGTTTCCTTTTTTAGATAAGGTGGGAGATCACGATCCTCCGTGACGTAGCGTTGTTTGAAGGTCTGTTCTGAAATTTCAGGTTCTCGTGATTTTATCCCCGAAAAATCAATCGAACGTCCCGCCCGTTGGTGACTTTGCGTTGTACGACGTATAGCTGTCGATGATTGCGAGGAGGCCGGCTTCGATGCTACCGACTTTGACTGAGACGGTGGCTTCGGCTGACGCACCTGTGACTGTTCTGTCGCAACACGCGAAGTTTTGGATCGTTCAGTGTTCTGCCAAATAGATGGGACTTCCGTCCGTCTAAATGGCTGATGGTTACGATATTTCCGATAGTCTTTGATATCCTGGCGCAACTTCTGGTAATAGTCTTTCTTATCTTCTGTACGCGAAATCGGTTGATTCGCTACCTGCTTTGATGGCTGCTTCTCAGTTGGCGCCTGATTGGTAGATTGACGGTACGGATTTAAATAATTGGGAAAATCAACCTTATATCCTTCACGTGGACGCTTATTTCGCTCGGTCGATGCTGATGAGCGAGGCGAACGCGATGAACGTCTGCGCGTGTGGTATGTTGTTTCATCCCAATCCATCTTCCGATCACTCCCCAATACTAATTAGTTACTTCAATACTTCTGTCGCTGGCGTACCTGGTGCAACAGGTTCATCGAGATCAATGATCCCTTTTAATTTGTGTTCTGGATCAACACCCAGTTCATAAGCTGAACATAACATACCGATACTGTCGACCCCGCGCAATTGACCAGGACGAATAATTTGACCGTCAGGCATTACCGCATCCGGTAACGCAGCGATCGTAGTCATCCCTTCATGTACATTCGCGGCACCACAAACAATCTGTACGGTTTCGCCACCGATATCCGTTTGCGTGATGGATAAATGATCTGAATCCTGATGCGGTACGCACTCTAATACTTTGGCCACAACGAGGCGCGGTGTGCTATCAATCTGAACAGGATCAAAACCGGATTCATAGAGATGCTGATTCAACAAATCAATCTGTGTCGCATCCAATGTGACGTGTCCGGTCTCTTCTAATTCGAAGTAATTTGAAAGATCAAAAATATTGTATCCGTATGTCTCATTGGTTTCTTTATCAAAGATTCGTGTAATATTTGCTTGTGTTTCTGTAGCCACTTGCTCCTTCTGCAAATCGCCTGCGACGAGCATTAACACATCGCCAACGCCCTTCGGATTATAGAAACTTAACCACATACTCTGATACGCTCCTTTATACTTTTGCTTGTTATTTTTAACATTTTTTTGTTAAATACTAAGCGGCATATTCCGAATGATTATAACCTTTTCCAAACAAAAGTGCAACGTTACTATTCGGTCTTCCCTTCGACGGTTTTGAGGTCTTCCTTGCCATCAAATTGCACAATGGCGCGGATTGCAGCGGTGATGCCGCGCACAATATCTTCCAAAGCCATCGCTGGTGTACCGGGACGTGAAACGACCTGTTCAGGTAGGAACGGAATATGCATGAATCCCGCGCGTTTCCCCTTAAATTCAGTGTTCGTCAAATACAAAGTTTGATACATGATGTGATTGCAGACGAACGTTCCAGCGGTGTTCGATAATTCGGATGGTAAGCCTTCATCACGAATCGCTTTTACCATCGCCTTAACCGGTAATTGACTGAAATAAGCTGGTGCGCCGTCTTCTCGGATCACGCGATCGATCGGCTGATTCCCTTCATTATCTGCAATACGTCCGTCATCGCAGTTGATTCCCACACGTTCAGGCGTTAAACCAAAACGTCCACCGGCTTGCCCAATGTTGAAAATTACGTCGGGGTTTTCCTTAATGATCGCTTCACGGACAACATCCGCAGACTTATCAAAAACTGTTGGAATTTCTAATTTAACAATCTCTGCACCTTCGATCGTTTCCGGTAGATGTTTCACCGCTTCGATCGCCGGATTCACCTTATCGCCGCCAAATGGATCAAAACCTGTAACTAAAACCTTCATCGAAAATCATCCTTTCTTAAAATGCCCAAACATACATCAATACAATATGAAAAATTAATGTCACGATTGCGAACGGAATTTGTGCTTTTAGCACGCCATTCTCATCATTCATTTCTAAAATAGCGACTGGTAATACATTGAAATTACCTGCCATTGGCGTCATCAACGTACCACAGAATCCCGCTGTCATTCCAAGAGCAGCAACAATTACTGGATCGCCACCCTGCATAATAACAAACGGAACACCGATACCCGCTGTAATAACGGTGAAAGCAGCGAATGCGTTCCCCATCACCATCGTGAACAATGCCATACCAAGAACATAGGCAACAACACCAGCGAAAATACTCCCTTCTGGTACTGCTCGACCAATTAACTGACTGACTACTTCTCCAACGCCTGATGCCACGAAAATCGCGCCCAGAGCGGCCAATAATTGTGGTAGGATAGCCGTCGTTCCGACATCTTTTACCATCCGTTCACTTTCATGAACAACTTGTTTTGCAGATGGCTTGAATACAACCAATGCAACAACTAGTCCTGCAAGAGAACCAAATGCCAGAGAAGTCGCACCTGCTTCAGGAAAAATAAATGGTACGCTCAATGCACCGACAGATAATGCAATCATTGGAATAAATACCTTCCATCGCAAGCGATCTGCACGCGCCTTGATCGTGTCAGTATCTTCAGGTTGCTTTTCACCAGCACCATACTGTCTGAATAAAGTAATAACAGCGATAATGCAGACTAGAATCCCTGAAATAATACTTGGTAACCATTTCCCAAATACAAAGATGATTCCTAATACAAACCAGAACAATCCTGTTCCAATACGTTTACTATTCGTGTGATCTCTAAAAGCACTGAAACTGGCTAAGAAGAACATTAAACCAGCAATGATATAAAAAAATTCAAGTGCGATATCGAAAAAATTCTGCATATTACTTCGCCTCCTTTTGACTATCAGCGAAGTGGTTATCGAGTTTGCGATCAAAGTGCCAGTTCCAAACCCATCCTAAAATCCAAGTGAATAAAACTACTGGTAATGATGCTAGTGCGATGTCCACATTAGTGACAGGGTAGCCGAGTTCCTTTAATGCACCAACAATCAAAAGCACCCCACTAGCGCCCACAAAGGCTTGCTGTGAGAAAAAGTTTCCAAAGTTTTCTGCAGCAGATACTTGTCCTTTAACGAGATCTTTCGCAAAGTCGTCGTTTTTGCCATATTTTGTGGTAATCGCAGCCTGCGCCATTGGTTCGACAATTGGTCGAATTAACTGAATATGCCCGCCGATACGAATTGACATAATTCCCGCAATTTGGCGTAGTGTCAGATATAATGTGACAAATTTTCCAGCGGTTAATTTTTTGAAACGTTGAATCAAATTAACAGCTGAATAACGCATACCGTAGCGTTCAGCGAGTCCCACCATCGGAAGCATCAGCACAAAAAACGTCACGTAGCGTTGCTCTACGAATGAGCCACCCATAATTTCCAAAAATTCTTTTATCGACAATCCGCTCACCAACGCAGTGGCTAAACCAGCAATAACTACGACAGCGAGTGTATCGAGTTTAAAGACAAACCCAACAACGATAATCAAAATCCCTATTAATTTCACATATTCCAAGGTTATCTCCCCCTTAATCAGTAATAAGGAGTTTATTGTACCATAAACGTGAAAACCTTTTCGTTAAAATTAGTACATGAAAAAAGCAAGTACTTCATGTACTTGCTCCATTAGTCTATTTAAATACGGCGCGCAGGTAATAGATTGGCTGACCTTTCGCGCTAAATTTATCTTCATATTCGGTGGTGACATTATCTTCTGCTAATTCACTCTCATGCAGGTCTAAAGATACCTCTTCAAGCACCATGCCGTATTGTGAGAGGCTGGCGAGTGAATACTCAAAAAGACCGCGATTGTCCGTCTTAAATTGCAGATAGCCGTCTTTGTCTAAAATCTTTTCGTATTCAGAGAGAAAACGTTCATTCGTCAGACGGCGTTTCGCATGACGACGTTTTGGCCACGGATCAGAGAAATTCAAATATAATTGATCGACTTCACCCTGCTCAAAGTATTCCGCAATCTCCTGACCGTTCCCATTGATAAAACGTAGATTCGTCAGCTCTGTTTCTAACGCCTGCTCCAACGCCATCACGAGAACATCAGACTGTAACTCAATGCCGATGAAATTCTGTTCGGGATATTTCTTCGCCATGTTGATAATGAACTGCCCTTTACCAGTCCCTACCTCAACATGAAGCGGTTTATCATTCCCAAACACATCATTCCATTCACCCGCATGTGCCTTAGGTTCAGGAACCACCCATTCCGGATGATCCCCAATCATATCGCGTGCCCATGGTTTGTGTCGAACTCTCATAATACCTCCTTACAGTGCGGCCGCATGCATGACTTGCTGCGCCAAATAAATACAATGATTATACGTGTAGTGATTATTGCGCTGGTAGGATTCTGATGCCACGCGCAACAGATGGAACAACTTATACCACTGCAGATGTTTCTGTTCTTCCGAGTCAAGCATCATTCCATAAGCTGATAACCACTCTTCATGCGTTTCATCTGGAATGTACTGGACGAATAATTGACTGATATCATAAAGCGGATCAGCCAATTTCACCATTTCCCAGTCCACCAGATAGAGACGCCCATTTTCTCCTAAGAGAAAATTACGGCGATTCAAGTCGCCGTGGCATACCGTCAACGCCTCATGATTGAGCGTTGGTGCAGTGTCTTTTAAGGTTTGAATAATTTCTCTCACATAACGTGTCTCACGGAAAGCAGCAGGACTATTCGCTAATAAATCGTCAAGAAAACGTTCAGCCTGCCACTCTTCACCGTCGACCTTCTCTAGCATACGTAAGAGATAAGGTGAATTCTGATAGCGATGAATCAACTGTGTCACCATCGCCGTGCACATTTCATCACGTGTGAGAATCCGACCATTCATCCATTCCTGTGCCGAATAGGTATCACCATTGGCCACGCGTTGTGTCCAAATCAATCGTGGCGTGATACCCTCCATCGCTACCGCTGTGAGGAACGGTGAGGAATTACGCTTCAAAAAAATCTTTTCTTCGTTGTATGTTCCCATAAACGCCTGTCCAGTCGCACCATCTAGCGGATGCAAGATCCACTCGCGCCCCGTCCATTGATCATTCATTCGCGTAATTCCTCCTTTCTGTGTTTCTTTTTTAATGTATTACTGTTTTTTTCGATAGCGGAATATTACTGTTGTTTCCGATAGCGGAAAGGCAAATATACCCATAAATATAATACGACAGTCGCTATTGTAACAAGGATTGCCGGGAAAATAAAACCTGGTGTCGCCAAATAATGCCAAATCGCCACCATACTTGTGACGATTGCGGTCAGACTGAGCGGCAAACCCAACCAGCGTGCACCATCCTTAGCCTTATGGGACGTCGTATTCGGATAGATGCGCAAGAGCGGTTCACGATCATAGCTATTCATCAATGGCAACAACTGCATACCATTCATTAGAATTAATAGAGCGATGATCACGAGGCTAAGCCAATGCGCAGGCAAGAAAAACGTGACAACCGCTGTAAAGAGCGTCAAACGCACCCACAAGCCGAGCCAGAAATTCTGACGCCAGAAAGTCCGTGAATAGAGAAACGGATACGGTGTACGGCTTGCTTGTTGGTTGACAAGCAGATGATCTACCCATTTGCGACGTTTCACCGCCATCATACGGTGCGGTACATCCACAAACAGACTCAGCACCGCATCAACCTGCTGTTGACGACGGTTTTCCTGATCGATCAGTCGTTCCCATTGCCATGTTCTAGAAGCCTTCACGCGTCGTACTAATAGGAAGGTTAACCCAAAAATCAGTACGCCGCATATTGGATAGAGCCAGATCTGATAGTTTAATGTCCCCCACAGGATCAACGCATGGGCGACCATCAACACAAAATGGCTATAACGCCACGCATCGCCGGACTGCTCGAACGTCTTGGTCTGTGTAAGCAGCATCGCCCACTTGAAACCGAGTAGAGCGATCAACATGCCGATAAACGTGAGACCTGAAAACTCACCGACACGACTCAAGAATGGCCAGCTGACCGCTAACACGCCGGCCAAAAACGCACTCGGCCAGCGCAAACTGTAGCGAAATGCTGAACGCATGTATTCCTCGAAATGTTTCTCAGCCGGCAGCAAGAAAACGATATCTGCATGTTCAACAAACGTCGCTAGCTGTCCAACCAACAATAACAAGGAAATTATAAGCACCCAGAGGATGACCCATCGCTGTGGGACACTGCCTGGTGTCAATGTCTGAATCCACGAGGCATACTGAAAAGCAAGTGCCCCGAGTAGAAACATCAACGCCAATACGAAATGATCATTGAAGATATACTTGAAATAGCCGAACACACGCTTCTGTTGCTGCTTCGATCGCTTGGTAAAGAGTTCTGTCATCATTGAACCGTCCCTCGCGCGAGTGCCAAGTAGATATCCTCTAAGGTCGCATTGCCCATCTGCCACTGTTCGCGAATCTCATCCAACGTCCCGAGTGCGCGAATCTCGCCATCCTTCAAGAAGATGAAACGATCGCAGTAACGCTCCGCATTCGCCAAAATATGTGTCGACAATAAGACCGAGTGTCCCGATGCACGTTTCTCTAACAGCATATCGGTGAAATCCGCAATAGCGAGTGGATCCAAACCTACAAACGGTTCATCCACCACGTAGAGCGGCGTATCGAGCATCATACTGCAGATGATCATGACTTTCTGCTTCATCCCTTTGGAGAAATGCGCAGGCAGCCACTCTAAGCGTTCCGTCAATCGGAACTGATCCAGGAGTGGCTTCGCACGATCCATTGCTTCCGCAGCCGATAATCCATAAACCTTGCCGATCATTTCGATATGTTCGCGCAAGGTCAACGTATCGTAGAGAATCGGTAATTCCGGAATATAACTGAGACTGTGATGATAGGCCTCAGCATCTTCCGCAATCGTTGTACCATTGAGACGAATTTCGCCTTCGATCGGATTCAATAACCCGATAATGTGTTTCATCGTGGTACTCTTGCCGGCACCGTTCAATCCGATCAAGCCGACAATTTCTCCAGATGCTAGCGTAAATGTTAAATCTTTAAGTACCGCGCGATGGTGGTAGCCACCGCTCAAATTTTTCACTTCTAAAAGACTCATTTGTTTTTCCTTCCGCCTGTCACTGATCCTTCCATTTTAACAAACCAAACCGCGAATGACTATGTTACTTATACAACTTTTTTGTGCATGTTATGCTAGAATAGAAATGATTATTATAAAGAAGGAGCGTGTTTTTGATGCGTACCATCGATGAAAATTGTATCTTTTGTAAGATCGCAAATGGCGAAATCCCAACACATATGGTGTATGAAGACGATGACGTGGCCGCATTCCTAGATGCAGGACAGGTGACATTCGGTCATACCCTGCTCGTCCCGAAATATCACCTCAAAGATATCTTCGCTTATGACGATCAAGATGCACAGACCGTCTTCGCTCGCCTACCAAAAATTGCCAAGGCCGTGAAAGACGCTTTCCCTGACGTCAAAGGGGTTAATATCCTCAACAACAACGGTGAACTCGCTGGACAGTCCGTCTTCCACAGTCACATCCACATCATTCCACGCTACAGCGATACGGATGATTTCGACCTCAAGTGGCAACCGCAACCAGAAGACACCTACTCAGCAGAGGAACTCGACGATCTCGCCAAGACAATTAACGCACAGATTAAGGAGTCATAACACATATGTTCAAATCATTTATCAAAGGATTAGTTATCGGTGGTGGTGTCTTCGGCTCCATCGCCCTACTCAACAACAAAAATACTGGTGACGTCAACCGCCAAAAAGTCAAAGACTACAGTCGCGAAGTCGAAGGGGCGACCCGTTCATTAACGCAGAGCATCGCGAACTTACAGAACGCCTTCACCGACCTCGCGGCTCAGAGTCAGACCACACTCGTCAGCGTACAGAAGAGCGTCTCAGATATCAGTTCGAGCTTCATCGATCGCTCAGAACCGCAGTTGATGAACTTAATGCATCGCGTTGATCAACTCAAACACGACCTCAAAATTGCACAGGATCGTTTGGAAAGTGCGAAAGCACGCCACGTGGATGAAGAACCTGAAGACAACGAAAACGACGACTAAATCACAACTGAATAACTAAACATTAATAAAGTATGAAGTTTCCATTTCAAAACGGGAGATTTCATATTTTTTTGTGGAAATATGCTATGATTCCAGAAAGACTCTAACAAGGAGATTGATACACACTTATGAACAAAAAATTACTAACCACAGGAATCGCCATGCTCAGCACCCTCACACTTGCTGCATGTGCGAATAACAGTAGCAATGCAGAAGGCAATATCGTGACTGGAGAAAATATCGCCATCTCTAATGAAGACTTCATGAAAGAACTTAAAGATACCGCCGGCGAATCGATTCTCTCACGCATGATCCTGACCGAACTCTTCACCAAAGAAGTCGGTGAACCGAAATACAAACAGCTCGATCAGGCCGCCGATGCCGCTGTTAAAACCTCCAAAGCGCAGATCGGCGAAGACGGCTTCAACAACCTACTTCAACAGATGGGTGTCGGTACCGAAGAAGATTACCAGAATAACTTGCTCTTCTATTCATTGATGAATGAAGTATTACCGAACTACATCGAAATCACTGATGAAGAATTGAAACAGGCATACGAAGACTACCAACCGGAAACGGAAGTCTCACATATCCTAGTCGATGACGAAGAAAAAGCGAAAGAACTCATCGAACGTGCGAAGAACGGCGAAGACTTCGCTGAACTTGCGAAAGAAAATTCTACGGACGATCAGACGAAGGACAACGGCGGTTCGCTCGGCAAACTTGACAACACGGGAATTATGCAGCTTCAGGAACCGTTCCGTAACGCAATGAAAGATATCGAAGTGGGACAGATTGGCGACGAACCAGTACAGACCTCCTTCGGCTATCACGTCATCAAGATCGACAGTCGCGAAGACAAACCAGCGCTCGACGATATCCGCGATGACCTACAAAAACAGGTCACCGCTCAAAAAGCACAGCAGGATAACGTCGCCGTCACTAAAGCACTCAAGAAACTCGTCGACAAGTACAAAGTCGAAGTCACGGATGATGACCTCAAATCTGTCATGGATCAGTTCGACCCTGAAAAAGTTCAGCAGAACCCATTACAACAGACACCGGGACAAACCCCAGCACCTGCACCGCAGGGATAATCATATAACACATCTAAAGCACCGACATGACGCGCAATGCGATTGTGCCGGTGCTTTTTTGTGCACAAAAAAATCCCGCACAGCAATGGGGAAACTGTACGGAATTCTAGAGGTATACGTGTATTGGGGAGATTAATTGTAGTTGTTAGTTATATGCAATATGTATTTAGTGTTTAATTAGTGTTTATTTTAGTGGCGTTTCTTAAACGTCATGCCGAAGCCGAATGTGCTCAAGAACAAGCCGAGACCGAGCGGCAAGATGCCGAACTCTGCACCAGTTTGAGGTAATGTCTGTTGTGCGGAACCTTGTTCAGGGGTTTTAGCAGGTTCTGCATTCGTAGACGCTTTCGCAACAGCACCGCTGTGGGAAGTAGCTGGTGTGTTAGTACCTGGCACTTGGTGTCCCGGTTGACCTGAGGTGTGCGTACCTGGTTCGTCAGGCGTTTCCACGTTTGGCATACCCGGGGTTTGGGTATGTGGCTTGCCTGGAGTGGTTGTTCCTGGATTTTCAGGTGTCACTTCGCCTGGGTTCTGAGGCGTTTCTTCATCAGGTGTACCTGGTGTTTCAGTGCCCGGTTCTTCCGGATCTTCTTCACCTGGGTTGTCTGGCGTGTTACCGTCTGGGGTTCCTGGTTCCTGAGGCGTTTCTTCATCAGGTGTACCTGGTGTTTCAGTGCCTGGTTCTTCTGGATCTTCTTCACCTGGGTTGTCTGGCGTATTGCCGTCTGGATTACCTGGGTTTTGAGGGGTTTCCTCATCAGGTGTACCCGGTGTTTCAGTGCCTGGTTCTTCTGGATCTTCTTCATCTGGTTTTTCAGGTTTACCATGGATGTTACCAATTTCAACCATTGTGAAGTCGTTCTTCACGATAATCACATCACCGGAGACCGTAATCATCACATTTTGAATACCAGTTGGGTTCTTATCGCCTTCTGGATCTTTCACGTGACCCGCGTTAATCACACGACCATCAGTCAATGTAATCAACAAGTCGCCAGCTTCATTGATCTTCGCATCTTGAACGCTGACAGGTTCTTTATCCGTACCGTAGTGGTTGTGGATTGTCGTTTCGCTGCCGTCTGTGTAGTGAAGCACGAAGTCACCATCTTTGTTGATAGTGATGTTCGTAATCACAGTCACTTCTGCAGGTTCTTCAGACTTATCGAAGTTGATCTCCTTCGTTGAACCGTCAGTCAATGTAATAACGATCGTGTTGTTGTCCTTGTTTACGATTGAAACAATACCAACGCCGTCCTTACCATTTTCACCAGTGACTTTACCAGCGTTTTCAGTAGAACCATCGCTGAAGACTAAGATCAATTCACCGTCTTGATTGATGAAGGTTTCAGTGACAGAAAGTCCGTCTTTACCGACAACCTGACCGAGGTTATCTTCGCGACCGTCTGTGTATTGGATGTGGAGGTTACCGTTCTGGTCGATATACGCACCAGTTACGCCAACGCCGTCTTCACCCTTGTCACCTTTATCGCCTTTGTCTCCCTTATCACCTTTTTCACCACGTGGGATGAAGATTGTCTTACCGTCACTGAATGTTACGGTTGTACCTTTTTCATCCGTTACCGTATTTGTGATAGTGATCGATTCACCAGGTTTACCATCTTTACCGTCTGGGATAAAGGTTCTGTCAATCTCATTGTTCTTATCATCAGTGATGACTAACCAATGACCAGTCTGACCTTTGTATTCGCCAGGTTCAGTGTAGGCGTGGATAGAAGAGCCATCTTTACCATTTTCACCATCGAAGACAAATTCACGGTCGATTTCTTCACCGGTTTCTTTATCACGGAAGATGATGATTGTACCTGGACGACCATCCTGTTCACCGCGTTGAGCGATAACAGTTACAGATTGTCCATCCTTACCATTGCGAACCGTTTCACTACTGATGACGTTGCCATCTGGATCGATCACAACGACATCGAATGAGCCGTCACGGTTAGGAACAATCTTCACGCTGTTTCCATCTTTACCGTCTTTACCTGGCTCACCCTGAGGACCTTGTGGACCCTGAGCTTTAATACCAGTATCAACCGTTCCAATGAACCAGTTTCCGTTTTCACCGATATGTGGTGTTACACCATTCTCGCCATCTTCGCCATCTGGGATGAAGTAGGTGTCGAATGATACGTAAACTTCACCGTTTTCATCGTATGCAGGAGTTGTAATGATAACGAAGTGTCCATCTTTACCGTTTTCTTTACCAGATACGACGTTGATGATTGGGGAAAGACCGTTCTTGACAGTTTCTCGTTCGATTTCTTCGCCATCCGGTGTAACGATTACGACATCAAATGTACCGTCTTCGTTAGGTTCAATCTTAACGCTGTTACCGTCTTTTCCATCCTTACCGTCTTCACCATCGTTACCGTTTTGACCGTCACGAATGATTTCTTCACGGATGACTTCGTCTACGCCTTCAGTGTATTCACCGTCGCCGTCCACGTCGAAGTAGAATGTGATCGTTGTTGTCTTCGCTTCTTCATCGCGTTCAGTAGTTACAGATGGGGTGCGTCCGTCATCACCATCTTCACCATCGTTACCGTTTTGACCGTCA